>JAFZAL010000113.1 GCA_017557195.1 Thermoguttaceae bacterium
GGCTCCCCTGCCATCGGGGGTCAAGCGGTCGATTTCTTTTTGGACGCGTTCGTCGTCCGGGGTTTGGCTCAGAAGGCGTCCGAGGGCGGCGAGTTGAGCGTGGACAGGGTTGTTTGCGTCGAATTGGACAAGCGA
Organism: Thermoguttaceae bacterium; assembly: GCA_017557195.1. GTDB lineage: Bacteria > Planctomycetota > Planctomycetia > Pirellulales > Thermoguttaceae > RUG11551. The sequence continues at coordinate 136 of JAFZAL010000113.1, forward strand.
AATCCGGGTGAGCAGGCTGGGGGAGCCGAAACTCTTTCCGCCGGCGCAGCTGGTCGAGCAGGCGAGGGCGCTGACGGCGCTGGAGTTCATAATCGCTGACAGATAACAGGCTTCCGATTCGCTTTGAGCGGGAATGAAAACGCACGTCTCCTGCGGGAAAACAGGGCGCCGCGGCAACCCGGCGACGGAACGCGGACCGACGGCGGCAGCGCGAATTCGGCTGTCCATGCGCCGCCAGACGCATTTCCAGTCCGAGAACGTGTACTGACCGACGTTGTACATGGAATAGAACTCGCCCCGGCTTTGGAACCGTTTTTGAGCCGCCCGATTGGATAGCAGTTCCTCGAATTGGAGCAGATAGTCCAGCGCGAGAGGGTACTGCTCTTCCATCAGTTCCCGACTCAGTCCGGTTCGCGAAACAGGGTCTTGAACGACCAGAATGACCGTCTCGTCCAGATCGAGCGCGCCTTTGCCGACGGACTTCCATCGCGCCAGCGGATAGAGCAGGGCGGATTCTATGACTGCTTCAACCGTTGGGACGTTCTTTTTGGAACATTGCGCCAGATTTCGAACGCGAACCCGGCGCTCGTCGACGATGTCCAAAACCGTCAGCCAGTACACGCCGTTGGCTCCCCCGGAATTTGCTCCAAGTCTTGCTGTATAGGATATTACATTGTCTTTATTTGAACTGGCGATAAACGGGGAAACGACGCTTTGAGGGGTTTCGGAAACCGACCAGACGGACAGCGGGTCAGACGGGTCGGACGGTTGCGCCCAGCATGTTTTTTCTTTCATGCGAGGCGCGGCGGACAGGGACTGCTTTTCCTTTGTCGCGTTCTTTATAGAATGAATCTCTGTATACGTGACAGGGTACTCTGTTTTAGCGCCTTTTGACGCTGTTACAACGCAGGTTTTGGCGGCTGGCGTTCCGAACAGATTGAGTCGGGAGAAATCTTCAACGGACTCTATTTTTACGCATTCACCGTTGGGAAGCGTCCAGCGTCTGAAACCTCCGGCTGCGAGGGTGAAGAACAGACTTTTCGGGAGGACGAAACCGATTCTTCCGTTTGGTTTGAGCCGGTCGCAAGAGGCGTAAAAGATTAGCTCGGACAGGTCTTTTTTCGCCCCGCCGTGTCGAGCGGCTGACCCGGTCAGATGAAAGAGGTTGTAACGTCGCCAGAGCTGTTCCGTTTCGCGACGATAGTCAGCGGAAAGATTGTCCCACGCAATCCAGGGCGGGTTTCCGGCGGCGACGTCGTACTGCTCTGAAAATAAGCTATTAGACTGACTAATATTGTCTTTCAGGAAGTCGGCGCATTGGACGTTTTCCAGCTTGTCTGGCAGGACGAGTCCCGTCAGACGATAGACGTTGATTCTCAGGTTGGCTCTGCAGGCGAAAACGGAAATCGGGTTGACGTCTCGCCCAGTTAAATTTTGAACAATCAGAGACTTCGTTACGGCTTTTCCCGCCTGCCTTGCCCGGCGAAGGAGTCTTTTCAGTCCTTGCAGAAGGAAAACGCCGCTGCCGCAGCAAGGGTCGAGCAGGGACTCAAACCCCGTCTTGCAATAGCCGAGCGAGTCGAGAACGCGATCCGCCAGCCAGGGCGGGGTGTAGTATTCTCCCAAGGCGTGTCGGACGGTTCGAGGGAAAATCTGGTTGTATGCGTCTCGAAACAGGTCAACAGGCGCGTCGGAACCGGGCGCGTTCGTCCAGGCCTTGTCCGGCGTTTCCGTTTTTGAGCCGAGGTCAACTGAAACTCCATCGGGTAAGAGGGTTTCGTCCAAATCGTTTTTCAGATATTTTTCAGCGGCATCGGACCCAAATGTTGCTTTCAGAGCGTCAAAAACAGCGGAAACAAATAATTTTGATAAATTCTCTTGAATTATTTGTTTTTGTAAATCGTCAGTATTGGAGCCGGAAAGCATTTATTTTTTAAAAAAATCGTAAAGTTTTGGATAGAAACGACTATCCACCTTGTAAAATGTTCGTCATATATTATAATATAATATATAGGGGGGAAATTTGTATATTCTCTTTTTCGGGAAAAAACAATCCTCTCGTAAGAAAAAATTTTTAACTCATCTGTCAGGCTCAGCCTGAACAGTTATTTGTAGATATATAATTAGTTTTGTACATATCCAATCGCGATAATATTTTATTGGCTTTATGAGTTCCGAGTTTGATCCCTATCGAATATGGCTTGGCATTCCCGTTAGCGAACAGCCCGCAAACCTGTATCGTCTTTTGGGTTTGGCTCTTTTTGAGTCGGACGACGATGTAATCAGTAACGCGGCAGACCGTCAGATGGCGCACGTTCGCACGTTTCAAACGGGAAAATATTCTGAGCAGTCTCAAAAACTTCTCAATGAGCTATCTGCAGCGCGAGTAACGCTGTTGGATAAAAAGAAAAAGGCGGAATACGACGCTAAATTAAAGTCTGAACTGGACTCCTCCGGCGGGTCGAGCATGGTCAATTTGGGGAATGCCGCGCCGCCGCAGGGATCTTTTATCGGCGGTCAGTCGTCAGTGAATCTTGCTCCTCCTCCTCCGATCAACGCACCGGAAGGTTCTCTGTTGGGCGTAAACCTCGGTTTGTCGTCTACGTCTAAAAAGAAAGCCGGCGCATCAGAAAAAAGCGTCCGAGACAAGTCCGGCAAAGGCGCTTCGACAACGTCCTATTCCGGCGGTAAGCGAGCTGGTTCCAAAAAGAATAACAATGTCGGCGTAATTGCAGGCGTTATTGCCGCAGCCGCGGCGTTATTGATTGTTGGTCTGATTTTTATGAACTCGTCTTCCAAAAACGAGTCTGAAGAACCGCTTGGTCCGGACGACTACACTCAAAGCGAATATTTCCAGAAACGGGCGCAACTGTCTCAAGCGCCTCAACCGCAGCAGCAAGCGCAATCCAGGCCGGATCGTCCAAAGCCATCAGATAAACGTAACAGGGAAGATAAGCGAAAGAACAAAAAAGATAAAGCGGCAGAAACCAATAACGAGAACGACTTTGCGCTTCCGCCGGCGGTGGGAGACGCCCCCGTCGTTCCTGAACTGCCAGCTTCCGACGCAGGAACAAAGAAAGCGGATGCAGAATCGCCAGAGAACGCAGCTGGAGAAGGCGCTGACGTCCCGGTAGATGTAACGCAGTTGGCTCAAACGCCGGGACAGGTTAAAGTCTATGAACAAGTTCAGGCGAAAACGATTGCGCCCTCTACGCTGTTGACCGATGTGGAAAGCGCGCCGGTAAGCGCGCTGCATCAATCGGCAGACAGTTCTCATCTGTTGGTTGGCTCTCCAGACGCTGGCAAGGCGTCCGTAGTCAATGTTTCAACAGGTTCTGTTGCGCTTTCGCTTGCGCCGTCTACGGTCGGGCGATTTGCAGATTGCAACGCAACGCGAGATGAAAAAATGTACTTCCTGGCGGTCAATCCCAGCAAGCCGACGCTGATGCAGTATCAGGCGGACCTTCTTTCCGACGCTCTTGCCGCTCAAGCGGATCCTACGGATTTCCGACCGCAGTCGTTTGTTTTCCGTTTTGACGCCAACGGTCAGCCGGTAAAAGAGACGGATTCCCAGTTCGGTTCGTTTGTTAAATTCAAGGGATATCAAATTCTTCACATAGCGGCTCCTGCAAGCGCTGATACCGGTTTAATGGCAGTTGCGTTGACGGACGGTTTGATTCACGTTATCAATGTAGAGTCTGGCGCAGATTTTATGCGTTTTTACCCGTCTGATTCTGCCGCGCCGATTCCCGTTTGGACAAACGACAGTATCGAAACGGCGAAAAAAGAAAAGGACAAGTTCAAAGACCTCTTTAAGGTTATTAAACCTTCTGTCGTTCCAACGGCTATGGTATTCCAGTCAGAAAAATACCTGGCAACAGGCAACTCTCAGGGCGAGGCGTTTGTTTGGAACGTGGAAGAATACGCGCCAGTCGTTGACACTGTCATTCCCAGTTTGCAGCAGCTGACGCATGAATTCGCTGCTAAAGAGTCGAATTCGGCGGTAATTAACATGCGCTTTGATTCTACCGGTCAAAAATTGTATATCTTTTGGGCGGACGGACATGTTGGCATGTGGGACTGGAAAAATAAACAGCTTGTTAAAAAAGGCTTTGTAGAACAAAAAGTCAAATACGCTCAGATTCTGGCGAACAAGTATTTGTTGGTTCAAAACGTTAAGGGCGAAGTGTCTATTTGGTCGTGGGATACAGAAAAGGTCAATCAGATTGGCATTTTCAAACGGTTGACGGATCTGGTAATTGCCGACCCGGATAATCTCCTGTTTTGGGCGTCAGAGCAGGGCGCTTCCGGTTCAAATTTGACCATGTACGCTTTGCCGACGGACTTTGTTGAAGCTATGAAAACGCCTGAGTTCGCCAAACTTTTCAAAACGATTATCATCTATTCCGTTCCGGAAGAATCGCAATGGAAAGCCAAAATGGCGGAAGCGGAATCGATAGTTGAAAAGCATCTCAAAGATTTGACTGACGACCAGAAAAAGGTCAAGATTCGTGAATTTGTCAATAAAATGCAGGACAGCTCGTCGATAGAGCCAAATCTTCGCTACGCATTGTATATGACGTTTATACAAACGATGGCTCAGTTGAAGGATAAAGATCAGACGTTGAATCTGGTAGGCGATGTACTAAAAGAGTTTGACGCTGATAAAAATGATTTGAAGCTTAACGCTTATATGGCTCTGCTTCCTCAACTGAAGAAGAATGAAGCGCTCGTCATTGCCAAAGAGACGCTGGACTTGTGCGAGAGCATGCTCAACAACGGCGGCAACAAAGAAAGAATCAAGGAAATTGCGCGAGCCGTAAAAAAGACGTGTCCGGAATTTGAAAAACGCGCCAACGTTTTGATTTTCAAATGCAATAATTAGCCTGACCTCGGCTCTGAAAGAATGTATTCCATAACGATAACCAATCAGCAGGACGAGTTTCCGGTTAATGAGTCGTTGATTCACAACGCCGTTGAGGCGGCATTAAAAATTCACGGCGTTGTCAACGCGGTAATGGATATCGCCATCCTTGATCCTGAAGAGATGCAAAAGGTCAATGCGCGACATTTAGGGCACGACTATCCGGCGGACGTGCTGAGCTTTCTTTTGGAAGAAACGGACGATTCCATCGAGGGCGAGGTTCTGGTTTGTCCGGCGGTTGCCAGCGAGTGGTCGAAAAAGTACGGCTGGGAGCCGGAAAACGAGCTGGTTCTGTACGCTGTTCATGGGACGCTGCATATGATCGGATTTGACGACCTGACGCCGGAAGACGAAGTGGAAATGCGCGCTGCAGAGCGCGAAGTTCTGGCTGAGTTCAATTTAACGCCGCCTTGGGAGTTGAAAGACGGCGCTGCAGACGGTTCGGATTCAGACGTCTGATTTTCAGACGCTCTTTTTTGATTGCTTGTTTTTTTATGTCCAAAATTCAAACCGCTATTATTGCCGTTGCCGACAATCGTTTTCCTGCAACAGACGAACTGATTCAATATTTGTCGCACGATTGCGGCGTTGAGCCGATTGACAATCCGACGTTGGAGGAGAACAAGCTCACGTTTCGCAGCGGCAGCGCAACTTACGCTGTAACGCTTTTCGAGGGGAAGATTCCTACTGAACTATTGCGCGCTCCGTGTTCACTGGCATGGCATTGGCCGGAGGCGGCTTTGGAGATTCAAAAGCATTCTTGTCATATTATCGTCGGCGTTCTGGACGAGTCCGCCGGCGCGGTTGACGCTGCGCTTCGGCTGACGCAATTGGCGGCTGCTGTATGCGTCAATTCCGGCGTCAATCCCATCGGCGTTCTTTGGACGGGCGGCAAGCCAGACAATCAGGGCGCGCCCGGCTGCGTTCATCGTCCCGCTGATTTTGTCGCCCATTCTCAGGACGCATCCCGCGACGCGCTGCCGATTGAACTTTGGGTTTCGTTTATACCGTCAGCAACGCGTAACAGCGCTCAGTTTATCATGACGACTCGCGGTCTGGAAGCGTTTGGAATCAAGGAACTGGAAACGACCGGCGAGGGACAAAATCCGCAATGGGTGTATGAACATCTGTTCAATTTTGCTCATTTCTATCTGACGCATCCGGAAGACGTCAAAGAGAATCAGACGATTGGCATGTCCAACGACGAGAAAATTGACATTTTAGCGGCGTCGTCCCGTCTGGATCCCAATAAGGACGTTCTGGCGCTCAACTTTGACGCGATAGAAACAAACCGTCAAATTGAGGAAGAACGCAGCAAATTGCCTGGCGTTGAAACAGAGCTGCCAACGGCGCCAGTTGTTCCGCCAGACGACTTGCCGACGTTCTGAAAGGATTTGAATTATTGCTTTTTTCTTTGACCTTTGGTTATCGAAGAAGGGTTCTGTTGTAATGAATAATCATTCTTCGTTCTTTAAGGCCAAGATACCATTCGGCGCAGACTGCCAATTTAATTCTGCCGAGTTCTTTCAAAACTACTTTATAATCACGATAGGAATTATTAATAATATGGCTATGACTGTATTTATACAGACTGTCTGTACTGCTCTGTTGAGAAAGATGCAAGTCTCTGTGATTTGATTCGTTAATCAGCGTTTGAAGCGCATGAAGAGCGCTCTTCCAATGCGCTAATTTGATGCTGAGCAATAAATTGGCGCGGCGGAAAGGATAAAGCAATTGATGCTTTCTCTTTATATCGAGATCTTTCAATGAAGCTTTACGATAAGCGTAATATACAATCAAAAGGCATGATAAAAACGTTAATGTAACAAAGAAAATCGCGAACAATACTTTAAAAACCATAGATTGACAGAAATAGGAAAAACAGGCGATCAGGTCAGAAAATAGCTGATTTTTTATTATATAATTCTTAATGGGGAAGAAGATAAATGGAAAAAGATAGAAAAAACATGCAAGTTGACCGACAAAAGGCGACAGCTTATTTAAAATGTTTTTAAGATGTTCCCAAATCAATTCGATACTGAACGCTGTTGGCGTTTTACTCTCCAAATCCGCAGACAATTCATCTAATTCATTTTCCACCGATTGTTTTAACTTGTCAAGTGAACTTTGTTTAATTCCTATTAAATCGTCAAATTCAGAGTCCACCCAATTTTCTCGGATTGTCGTGCATTTATGAAGTTGCTTTGTATGAAAATCGATGTAGTCTCTCAGCTGGAGCTCGGGGTCGTCTGAGTTGTCGTCTGATGATATTGCGGGTCTTTTCTCATCGCGCACAGTTACAAATAAACCATTGAAAGCGGCGCGGAGCCAAACGGTTTCATTAATCTGATGCAAATTAAACATTTCAGGCACGTTTGCATCAACCCCGGCTAAATCCCAATATAATTGAACCTTTATACCAACAAACAGAGCATGGAAATAATGATACAGCTTGTGGTAATTTAACAGAGAATAAAATATTTGACAAACAATCAATATTATGGCTAAAATGCTCGGAATAATGGAAATGAATGTTGGAACGCTGGCAGGGTTTGGTGAATTATTGTTGTATGCTGAAATAATAGCAATGCCAAACAATAATAAAAACGCTACGATTGCATACGCAAACGTTGTTATTTTCATCGCGTGATAATAATGCGATTTCAATAATCTGGTATATTGGCAAAATTTAAAAAGCGAATCGGTGTTTTTATCAACTACATTTTTTAAATCGGTTGCGTCGTTTGTTGAATTATAATCGTTGTAATTTGAATAACGTTTAAAATTATTCAGACACGCTCTGTTTGCAAGACCCGCCTTTTTAAAAACCTCTCGGATTTCAGAGTAATCTAAAACGTTTTGGACATGTGGAATCGACTTTGTCAGAGTATACTCATCGTCGTCAGGCTGATCCTTGACAATTATGGTAATGTCGCTGCACGATTGATCTTCGGTCTTGTCGCTTTGGCAATCATTTGACGTTTTTTTATTTTTTGTATGAATGCAAACTACAGGCCCAATAGACGCGAAGCTGATGCCATGGGGGATTTCATAGGGATTCAACTTTGCTTTTATGTTTCCCAGAAGTTTATAAACAATCATTTCTTCTGTTCGGGTAAACTCGTCTTCTGACTGATTGTCGTTCTGGTCTGACTCTTTATTATTTTGGTATACGCTTGCCAATAATTCAAATTGATTTTTTAATTCTGAATACTTGGCAGATTTGCTGCCTTTTTGGCGAATCTTGTATACCTGAAAAATCAAGTCTTTAAGTTTGTATGCATCTTTAACTTCGTCTTCATACTTGGATAATTCATGTTGCGTTCTGTCCAGTTTTTGACGCTTTTTCTCGGAAAGATTTTTATTGTCGCCATCAACAGATGTGAAAGAATCCAGATCGTCAGAGTAAAATTCATTCCATTGTTTCTGGATATGTTCAATATTGTTAACAAAGGCTAACAATGCATGTGAATGAACGCACATGAATTTTCTATACTCCTCAAACTGCATTTCATAAATATGAGAATTTGACAAGAGCATATTAAACAGTTCTTTGGTGTGCGGTTTTTCGCTAGTACAGAACGATTCGAGCAGTTTGTAATCTTCAAGCAGATATTCAAACTCAGTCCCCGCAGGCAATTCAATTAAACCGTCGATAATGTTAAAATCAATTTTATTTTCAGGCCTGGAGAACCGGTCTGGATATTTCTCTGCCAGTTCGAATAACGTTTGGAACGGGATGCTGGCAACAGCAACGATTTTGATATTATAATGTTCGTTATCGCGAAGGTCGGCAGCGATTTCTGACCATATTTTCCCGGATTCCTCATCTTCCAGACCAATCAGAGCAATTAACGGAACCGTATTGTTTTGTATATACTTTCTGGTGTAAACAGTTTGGTTCAACAATGCGTTAAAACAATTTGAAGACGCTGTACCCCAGGCTTTTGCAAGAGAACGAAGCTGATTTTTCGCCGTTTCTTTAACGGCGTCGGTAATGGCTGCGTCTCGGTGTCCGGTCAATGCCACAACGTATGGGAATACGGGTACGTTATCGTCCCCCTGTTGACAGAAAGCAAAGTCCTTGACGGCGTCAATCTTTCTTTGGATTTCTTCTTCGAAAAGCTTGTTGTTATTATTTGAGTTGTTGACTGCAGCTTGAACAGACGCGTTTTCGCTGGCGCTGTTATTGGCATTATCCGCCGGAGGCGCTTCTTTGTGAATGTCCTCTGTTGGACTGTCAGGAGCGACAGGTTGAACGTCGTTATCGTCAGAACTGGCGGCGTTTACAGACAATTCTCCTGAAGCGTTTTCTGATTGGGTATCGGACGAGTCCGCGCCAGAATCAGCGTCGGCGCCAACCACGTCCTTGACTTCTGAATCAGCGTTCTGAGACGGTTCCTGAGCGTTAGTCTGAGAATTGTCAGAATCCGGCTCCGAGGATTCGTTATTATCCGTTTGCCGGGTTTCGACTTCGGAATTGTCGGCGTTTTGCATATCGGAATCAGAAAAATTCTGGCTGTTATTGTTGAATTCGTTGTTAATTGGCTCGGACATGGCGTTTTCTGAAAATGACGTAGTTGATAAAGCGTGTTTTATCGAATCGCAGAAACAATCAATATGCGATTTGTTCCTGAATTCTTCTTTTGTAGTTTAATCTAAAAAATAAAAGTTCCACTTGATAAAGCAAAAGCGCGGTAAAAAGCAAAACGTCGGCAGCTCCGTTCCCGCGGACGGTCTGCCGACGCTTTGTTCTTATCGTTTGGGGATAGTTAACTCTCTTTCATTTACGCACAAATACCAATCGGCTTTTTTCCCGATTGAAATTCGTCCCAACTGAAGGAGAAAATGATGAATGACTTCATTGGATTTTGATAATACAAGCCAAATAATCTTTTCATCCTTATCTTGAATCTCATCCTTGTCTTTAAGGTGTACATAATAAGGATCCTCGATAATATTCTTTGATTTATCGCTATAAATCTTTGCTTTTTCACAATATACCAAACGGATTCCCATAAGCAAATACGCCCGGCGGAATGGAAAGAGGCTTTGTTCGTTTCGGAGATCTTTATATTTTTTCAACTTAAGTTTAATATACAATGTCCAACAGGCAACCGCGGAAAGCAATACTCCTACTCCCCATTTGGCCCAGAGAACGAATAAATAATCATAGTTGTTGTTTACAAAAGGTCCTGACATAATATAACCCAAGCCGATTACTAATATAAAGCAACGCATTGCATTATAAAAATAAGGATGTTCAGAAATCAAATTCTTGATTTTTGAAGAGATTATATTATGCGATTCTTTGTTTTTATCTTTGTCTTGTAATCCGCTAAAATAATACAGTTCTGATCCGATCCATAATTTGTGAATTAAACGATAATTCATAATCAGTTTATTGAAATTATTGATTTGCTGATCGTTTTCTAATGGCAGCGTTAAAGTTAAATCCAATCCGTTTAACGCAGTGCGGACCCAATCGAGATTGCAGGATTGATGTGAATGAAAATTGCCAGGAACGGTTTCATCCAAATTCGCCAGGCTCCAGTACAACTGAATCCGCAATAATTCAGCTAAAGTTCTAAATTTATGATAATGAACATGCAGTTTAAAAAATATGGAAGAAAAAATATCGCGCACGATCAGGAATCCAAGTATTGTAAAAGGAATCAGAAGAATCGAGAGCAAAGTTTCCTCAATGGTAATCCAATAAGCAAATGGATTCACGCGTACATTCATTGGGAGAGTAAAAAAATCACGAATTAATTGAACCAGAGAAAAGTTTTCGTTAATTCTTAAAATTAAACTTTTGAGGAGTTCAAGAGACACTGCTATAATAAGCAAAAACGCAAAGTTCCAGCAGAAGCGTTTAATTAGCGTTCTGTTTTGGTTGCCGTATTTAATAGCTATTTGGTCTGTAAAATGAAAATGTTGAATAAGCGAATCCAATCCATACGGTATGGCGATTTCATTCAGTTTAGGAAGTTCTTCTTGAATGTTTGAGGGAAGAGCGTTTTTTTGAAATTCCAGAAACTGCTCAACGCTGTAATTATTGATATAACTATGATCCAGAATCTTTTTATTGAGATTGCCAAGATTATCCAATACAGATTTAATCTCTGGGAATTGGTTTATTGGGAAAGGACGTTCCCATTCCTCAGAATAAATCATTTTATAGTGCGTATCGCCATAACGGTCTTTTATCAAGACTGTTATTTTATGATCTGATTCTTTAATTGTATCAGGCGCGTCTTCACGCAATCTGTCGCAGCCAATACAGACAACAGGACCAATTGCTGTAAAGGTTAATTCCGCTCTTTGGGGCGATGGGAGAATTGTAGGATTAAGACGTCCCAGGAGTTTGTATTGTATCAACCTGTCAATTCGGGATATTTGAACGTCTTTCAGATCTTTGAACGTTTCGTCAAGTATCCTGTTAATTTCTACTTCATTACGCATTTTTGTGTACTCGACTCCATTAAAATAGTCTTTAATCTTATCAAGTAATGAAGATTTAATATTTGAAATCTGTTCATACAATTCATAGTCGCTGCCGACGTCATTTGTATCCAGCGCCGAATTCGGCGTTTTATTATTGTCTAACTCAAAAGCTGAAATATCAAATTTTGTTAAATTGGCGGTCTTCCAGTTATCTGCTTTTTCTGTTAGAGAAATAATAGTATGAGAATGATAACAAATAAACTTTAAATACTCGGTATATTGATATTCTTCAATTCTATTTTTACGAAGAATAATTTCTAATGCGTCGTCTCTATTAAGCATCGTGTTCTTTTCAATTTTGTCAAGAACCGGTTTAATAAAGTCGTTATTCTCAGGCAACTCGATAAGCCCATCCGCTTTATTGAAAATAACCTTAAAATCGTTCTTTTTCTTAAGGTTTTCCTGGGTTTTGAGCAAAATGTCGGTTTTAGTAAATGAAACTGCAACGATTTTAATATTGTAATGCTCATTATCGCGAAGTTCAGACGCAATATCCGCCCAAAATCTGCCGGCGTTTTCATCGTCTAAACCGATCAGAACAATCAAAGGGACGGATTTGTTTTGTATATATTTCTTTCTGGCGAATCTCAATTGATTCAAAAGACGATCCGGGAATTGTAGAGTGGCGCTGTTCCACGCTTTGACGAGTTTAAGAAGCTGCGCTTTAGCAACATCCATAAGACCCTGATCATAGTTGTTATCGTCTTGATAGATTATTGCATCTCGATGACCAGTGAGGGCTACGACGTATGGAAATATCGGTATTTTCTTATAGCCCCTCTTTGTCTTTTTTGTACAGAATGAGAAATCTTTGACCGCATTAATCTTTTCCTTGATTTCATTTTCGTCTAAAACGACTGATGACGAATTGTCGTCTGACGATGCGTCTGAACTTGACAGAGAGTCCGGTATTTCCTCGGCATTGCCGTCCTGCGGAATTTCTTGAAATTCAGAACCATTGACGTTTTGGATATCCGAATTGGATTGATTGTTTTCGTTATTATTGAAGGAATCGTTGAATGACTGGGACATGGCGCGGTTGAGGGTTGTCGTTCGCCGTATGGGGAACGGATTAAATGAAATGCGGAGAAAAAAACAATATATATATCCTGTTCGGAATCCGTAAATTCTATTATAGTCTATATTAGAATTATTTCCACACCCCCATTAAGAGAAAAAACGAAAAAAGACGCACGCTTTTTCTTGCGAAGAGTTTATGAAAAGAGTATTTTCGCGGTCCTCGGATTTGTTGGTGAACAAGACAAACGCTTTACTTAAAAAGCGTTCTGTCTGTCCTGACGGTGCGAGAAAAGGGAATTCGCTATTATTTTATGTTGTATTTGATCCCGCGCCTAAAGACGCGGGACGGATTCAAGGGCGTATTTCTGTGATTCTTTCTTCTTTTTGTAAGAAAAAATGAGTCTGCCCCGCCATTGGGGAGCGTTTATTGGAGCTAATTGTCTTTTATGTTTTCTTTACCTGTCGAAAAACGAAATATAAATTTTTCCATTGATGATATTTTTTTAACCGTATCTGAAAGAATCAAGTCTCTTTCGTCGGCGCCCAAAAGCCATTCAGCGTTGATTGCCAATTCAATTCTGCCAAGATCCTCCAGAATCTTTTTGAGTTCCTGGAAGGCGCTTTGCATAATAATGATGCAATTATCGCGTTTCTGTTCATACGATATTATCCACATTCTCATTTTGATTTCAAGCAGTAATTGAGAACGACGATATGGATAAAGTAATTGATGATTCTGTTTAATGTTAAGATTTTTCAGTGAAGATTTACGATAAACATTATAAACAATGATGACGCTTAACACAAAGCATACAAAAATAGTGGCGTTTTCAAGGAAAGGATGAGCGTGGTCTTTTAAATATTGACTTATTAATTGTAGTAATACAAATAAGCCTCCCGTTGCAACATACCCTTTGGATGGCGACAAGAATAGAAGAATGTCTTCAAAAAAGGATTTGAAGGACGATATTTTATCCAGGATGTATTCATATAAATTTAAGTCCAGTTTTCCGGCAAGTTCATTATTTTTTGAATCGACCCAGTATTTTTTGATGAATTTGCATTTATCCAGACGCTGCCCAAAAACGTCTGGTGCGTTTTGAGACGGTTCATTGGAAATGGCAACGCCTAAGCCGTTAAACGCGGCTCGGAGCCAGGAAATTTCAGATATTTGATGCAAATTAAATTGCCCGGGAACGTCTTTGTTTATTTCTGCCAAATTCCAATAAAACTGAGTTCTGTTTCCATTGGCGAGTGCATAATAATAATGATAATACAGATGGTTTTTAAAACACTGATAAAATATTATTATTACTCCCAAGCCAAATAATCCCTTTAAAGCGAAGAAGTTGACAGACGCATTGTTAATCGCATCTTTACTTAAACACGTCAGGAAAAAGATTGCCAAAAGAGCAAATAACCTCGTCCAAAACTTCATCCAGAAATAATAATATTTGGATAAGTTGTTTGTGCTATAATAATGCCTGAGGAGTGAACGCGCATTGTCGTCCAACGGAGGCGTTTCGACTTTATCGTTTTTACGAACTCTGAGAAATGATTTAATTAAATCGTCGTCTGAAACGTCTTTTTCTTTCTGGGAATAAAAGGAATGTTTGTAAAGCCGTTTATTAATTTTACTGATCTTTTCAATTATCGAATTTATTTCTTTGAACTCAGCCAGACCTTTTTTATTCCAATCGAATTTCTTGGTCAATTCCGCCAGCTTGTCGTTCGGTTGATCCTTGACGATAATTGTAACCTTGCCGGACGGCGTTTTATCAGAGCTGCCGTCTGCGGAACGTTCTGTGTGAATGCAGACAACCGGACCAATCGATGTAAAACTGATGCCTTCGAATCTGTGTTTGTCAGGAATTAATGCGGAGTCGACGTTCCCAAACAGTTTATAGAAAATCATGGCGTTTGTTCGGGGAATGTCGTCTTGAAATGAAGGGAACAATTGTTTTGCAAAATCCTTAAAACTCTGGATCAAATTATCAAAAGGTTCCGCCTGGATTCCTTTATTAATTCTTAAATTCTTAACGTATTCAATCAGTTTTTGGATTTCGTTCCGCGCCTTAAGCTTTTCTTCAAATGGAATTCTCGTAACTTTAATCTCGTTAGAGTTGTTATGGTCCACCTGGTCAATATCAATTCCCGCCAAGTTAGCCTTTTTCCATTGCTCGGCATCTTTTGAAAGGGCAATCAAAGCGTGGGAATGAACGCACATAAACTTTCGATATTCTTTGAACTGCATGTTCTGAATAGGCTTGCTTTCCCCAATGAGAATCTTAAAAAGTTGGCTGCTGTGAGGAGAATTGTCAGTACAGCATCTTTCCAATTCTTTGTAAAGGTCAATGTATACTTTGACGTCCTGTTCATAAGGAAGTTCAATGACTCCGTCCGAAGCGCTAATAATATAATCGAAATTATTTTTGGCAGCGTCGTAGTCCTCGGTTTGAGAAAGAATGTCAGGATGTTTTAACGCCATATAATGCAGAATGTTGAGGGGCATACTGGAAACCGCGACAATTTTGATATTGAAGTTCTCTTTGTCACGGAGCGTAGTTGCAATTTCAGTCCATATTCTTCCGGAGTTTCCGTCAGAAAGACCAACTAATGCAATCAGCGGAGCGGTTTTTTTAGGCGAAGAGAACAACGATTTGCTTAAACAAGCGTTATCCCACGCCTGGGCAAGCGATCGAAGCTGTTTTATTGCCGAATCTTTAACGGCAGCGTCTGTAAGGTCAACGTTTCGATGTCCTGTCAGCGCCACGACATACGGGTAGATTGGTATTTTCTTCTTTCCCTTTTTACAGAATGCAAAGTCTTTAACGGCTTCTTTTTTTCTTTTAATTTCATCATTTTCTTCCAGATCGTCTTCTGGCGATTCCTGCGCTGAAAGATCTGGAACCGATTGATCAGACGAGTTGACTGTCTCGACATTGCCGGCGCCGTCCGAAGCGGTAAGGACGTCATCCGCGCCAATATCAGATTTAGGCGGCGTTTCAGGAGCCGCATAGTTTGCGTCGTTTATCGGCGAGTTTTCACAATCGTTTTCAGCATTATCGAGATGATTGTCTTGCATTTCCTCTTCATAATTGTTGACTTGATTATCGGAATCATAAGAGTTCTGATTGTTATCATTGAAACTGTTTCCGATTGGCTCAGACATGGCGTTCTCCTCGAATAAAGCTGTTGAATACAGTTGTTAATGGATAATAAAAAATATTCCTTTTATGATCCCAATTGGATCAAATATTATTGTAATTCCAAAATAAAAGAACGTCCTGAATTAAAGACAAAACTTTAAAATCTTTACAGACGTTCTTGTAAAAGTTTGACAAACTGGAAAGCGGATGGCCGATAAAAGCTCGATAATTCAGGGCGTTATCGCGGCAGGTTCAAATCCTGCTCGCCAACAGTCAGCAGCCAGTTGACATTCTCTGAAACCGCTTCTGATCCCAGTTGACGTAAAATCATTTGTTGTTTATTAATCAGTTTTTGTCCGTTATCAGGCGTCGCAGCGTTGAGCAGCAATGACGCTCGATCAAATGGAAAGAGTATCTGTTCAAAACGTTTTTCTTCGGATTTTGCACGTTTGAACTTTAATTGCATCGTATAATAAACTACCATACAGGTAATAAATGATACGACAATCCCAATAATGACAAAAATCCAAATGACCCAATTGGGCTGGGTGAGCGTCGGCGGGTAAATGAATTTAACAATTCTTTCCGATAGCGGCAAACTAACGATAAAGTTATGAATAGTCGCGAAGGTGACTCTGGCAATATCTCCTTTTAATTGCAGGTAGAAAAAGAGAGCTGCAAGGAAATACATGACATATCGATGAGTCCAGAAGGCCGGCGCGCCTTTTTGGGCCTTTTTCCTTTTGTTTATCGTATTGGAGAAATAATCTCTTTGTCCTGATACCCAGCTGTTTTTAACAAAGTCAATTCTTTCCAACCGTGAAGCTTTAAAGTCTGATTTCTTGGGACGGTCCAGGAATACGTCCAAACCGTTGACTGCCGCGCGAATCCATTCTGTTTCTGGAATCTGATGGGAACGATAGTAACCGGAAACGCAATCGCGTATTCCAGCAATACGCCAGAATATTTGTACGCGCAGCGCTTCTGCTACGGCGCGAAAACGGTGGTAACGATAATGGTATTTTAAAAATTTGGCAACAATGTATATGAAAACCAAAATAAATGACAGGATAATAAATGACCACGCTGATATCGGCAGGCACCATAAGGCATACGGATTCTCAGTTCCGAAGTAAGTCCAAACAAAATGGAAATGCGATTCCGGTTCTTTAGCCCAGCCATAAATCCGGATGCTCCAGAATGTTGCCAGCGCCCCGATTATAAAGGACAAATATTTAAAAAATTCCAAATACAGATTGGATATAATTTCAGAAAAATACTGGTATCTTATTGCCATTCGATCTGCAACGACATAATGTTCGACCAGTAAACGAGTGTTGCGGTCTTCCCAAGGGCGCAACTCGCCAAAAAGATCGGAAAAAGGAAAGTCGACATATGTGGCGTTTAGAGGTAATTGAGAATCGTATTTTTTATCATCAATGCCATACAGCCAATTGTAAGATTCCGTTTTGCATTTTTTAAAAAAGGAATCACAATTGATTTGCGTTTTGCGAATATTATTAAAAATTTTCTCGCAAATGAATTTCCAAACGTAATACAGGCAAATCATAATGCATGATCTGCGACGGAACAGATGAACGCTGAATCGATTCAAAGCTCCAATTTTAGTCAAAACTTCCTTGATTTCTTTTTGGTCTGCAATGGCTGTTTTACAATGGAGATCAGAATTCAACACGTCATTGCGAAAGTTAAATTGCGAAAGTTCAACAAGCGGATCGCACTTGCTAAACCATTGATCTTTTTCCGATTCAAGCAACGGTTTAGTCTGATCGGCTTCTGCATTAGCGTCTGAGACGGCTTGTTTTTGGGCTTGCTCTTTTGCTTTTTCCTTTTTCTGCTTTTTAAGGGCATTCTCAAGTTTTCTTTTTTTATCTCTCGTCCAGTACAAAACGGGAATTGAAGACATGTTCTGAACATTATCGAGTTCAAAAGTGCGGTTATCATCGTTATCACGAGGAATGAGCAGATGAATTACCGGTCCAACGGAACTAAATGTCAATAAATCGCCCTGATTTGGATTATCGGAATCTTCATCTTCTGAATCTTCGTCTTCAGAATCTTCGTCTTCTAAATCCTGGACATCTAAATCCTGGACTTCAGAATCCTGGACTTCAGAATCCTGGACTTCAGAATCTTCGTCTTCTAAATCTATATCTGTAATGCCGTTGAGCTTTAGGAAAACAGTATCGGCAGTTCCTCCCTTAAGTTGAGTGGATGGAGGAACTCCATCCCAAAGGGCAAACAGAACATGAGAGTGTACCGCCAAAAAAAGACCCAATTTAGCGTACTGCTTCTGTCGTCGACGCTCACCCTTTTTACCTTTGTCCAGCATTTCAGATACATGTTTTTTATTGTCTTTTGTTAATGGCAAGGGAAATTTAAAACTGACCTTTTCCATCAAATCCTTGTATCTGTCTTTGTCGTCGACGGTTTTGAGAAACAAACGTTCTGGCATTGGCAGAACGGCAACGATTTTAATGTTCAACTCTGGATATTGTTTCGCGAGTTCCCAAGCCGCTTCAGCGGTAAGCATATCTGCTCCGTCTGCCATGCCGGTCAACAAAATGAAAGGAGCTTTTGCTTTCCCGCAGGATTTGCGCCATAATTCTGCCAATGGGCGAAGCTGAGATTTAAATGCCTCTTTAATAACCTCTTCAGAAAAAACCGGGATATTTGATTGAACGGGCTGTTCTTCTTGACTGGACGGTTCGTCTTTTGGGGATTTCTTTTTGGGGGCTAATTCGTTAAAACGCCTATGACCGGTTATGGCTGTAATATAAGGGTAAATAGGGACTTTATTGTTTTCATCTGAAAAATGATAAAGCAGAGAGGTAAAACTATTATCGACAGCGTTTGAAGACATGGCGTTTCTCCTGTGTGATTATTTTTAGCATTATTTAACGATTATTATATAGATTGTATTCATAAATCAAAATTTTTCAATAGGTTCCAAAACTTTTTTAGAAAAATAATCCAGAATTTGTTAGGTCAGCCGATTACTGAAAAGACGTCTGTTTTCAGTTTTTTATAATATTTTTATCATTTCATGTTACTTTTCATATTTAAATACGTTATTATTATCAGGAAAAAAGAAAGAGACTGCTTCAGACAATGAATTTTCATGATTATTCGCGGAGCAAACAATATTTTCAGGAATCGCGTATTAAATTTGAAAAGCTCAATTAACAATTTTCCAGGAGAATATGGAGACAACCCCATCGCTGATAAGAGCGCTGAGCTTCACTTGGAAGCAAGTGAAAACGGTTCCTCAAAACATGAATATGACTTGACATTATCGTTATTAGATTTATAATGATCGTTAAGTATTTTATATCCAATACCAACAGATAGAGGAATTCAACTATGACAGAAAACTACATCCCCAAGCCGATTGACGCATCCAAGGTCGTGTTGCCGCCGGAGATCGATGAACTGACGGAAAAGCTGGCGGAGAACGCTCACGATCACTGGGCGCAAAACCGTCTCAACGACGGCTGGACTTACGGTCCTCAGCGGGACGACGCGAAGAAACTGCATCCCTGCCTGATTCCGTACGCGGACTTGCCGGAAAGCGAAAAGAAGTACGATCGCGACACCGCTATGGAAACGCTCAAGGCGGTTTACGCGCTGGGCTACCGCATCGTAAAAGACTGAACGGGCAACGGAAAAGCAAATAAGTTTTTTGCTGTCGAGCTTGCAATTTGGTCCGAAAAGAAAATATGATGAAAGATATAAAAGAGCTGTATAATTCTGGAATGTCGTACATGATGAAGCATCGCTTTTCCAAGGCGGAAGCGGCGTTTCTGGAAACCTTAGCAAACTTGCAGAAACGGAATGCGGAAAAACCGGGCGAGTACGATGACTTTATCGCCAGGACGAAGAACATGCTGGGATTTTTGTATTCCCAAATGGAACGCATTTCCGAAGCGGAATCCTGTTTGACAGAAGCGAGAGAAATCTATCGGCGATTGGCTGGCAAGAATCCAGACGCTTATAATAAA
>JAFZAL010000114.1 GCA_017557195.1 Thermoguttaceae bacterium
ATAAGGGGCTTTTGCGGCGCAGGCAGGGCGGAGGCGAATTATTAAATGCGAATTCTATTTACCCAACCGATTGTCTTTTCCAGACGCTAATACGCAAAGCGCCCACATCGCCGGAAGTCGATAACGAATCGACCCGGCAAATATCGATTGGATGCCGCAAATATATAGCGCTATCAGGATACATAATAGACAAAAAAAAGTTTTTTGACCAGAGCAGTTTATTGAATATATAGAGAAAACCCACAAAAGAATATATGGAATGCCTATTGCCAGACAAATCGGCAATTTAGAAAAATTGGATTGATTAGGGAATGGAGACCATGTTCGCGCCAATTTAATTATTGCTAAACGCAGCGCCTTGCCGGGATTAGACTTCGCCCAGTCCAACGCAGCGCGGCGGGTGTAATCGTTGACTTGCAGTTCCTGCTCAATGCTGTCAACCTGTCCGTTGGCTTGAGCGCCAAATCGTTCATAAACGGCTGGCATAAACGACATATTGCTCGAACCGTCGGCGTCTGGATTGAGTCCGTCCATCAGAGACGGACCGCCCTGCAGAGTTGTGAAAATCCATCGTCCAGATATACGCTCGTTTCTATACGCCCACGGAGTCAGGACAAGGAACATAACTGCAATCGATGCAACTCCTTGTATAAAAAGACGTTTTGACGCCGACTTCTTCCAAAGTCGATAAAGCCCGAGTGCAATCAGAGCCCCGGGAGTAAAGAGAATCCAGCTTGGCTTGACCAAAGTCGCCAACCCGGCAAACAACCCCATCAAGAGGACGTCTGACCAGCGGGAAAAGAGAAAACATCGAACCCAAAAGTGCAACTGCGCCAGCAGAAAAACGCAGAATAGCGTTTCTGATAAGATCATGGGGCTAATCAGAACGAATTCCGGATAAAGAGCGGCGATTGCAGCTGAGATTAATCCCGCTTTTTCGCCCTTGAGAAGTCGAGCCAGCGCCCATGTCTGCCAGACGCAAAGCGTTCCCAGAATTGCGCCTGCTATTCGACCGTAAAGAATGGGAACGTTTGTTCCGAAAATCGCCTGAATCGCCGCCAGAAACAACGGATACCCTGGCATGCGAAAGATCTGACGGCCGTAATACTCGTAAGGGTTTCCGGAAGCGATGTTTTGAGCCAGCGTCCAATAGCCGTCGCTGTCGCCGTAGACAAATCCGCCATGAGCGAAGAAAACGTCCCAGCAAACCGCCGCCAGAAGACGGACGGTTAAAGCAATTATAAGAATTAACGCCAGCCAGCGCCGGCTTGAAACATGAAATTCGCCAGACGCTTTCTCAGAGCCGCTTTCCACGTTACGCTCTTAGTTTTTTTGCAGAGGTTTATCGCGTCGGTGAATTGGAGCGCACGTTACCAGCAAAGCCAGACCAATGCAAAGAACGACCAGCATATAAGCTAACATATATGCTGACCAACCCGGCGTTTGAAACTCTATATTCGCTTCTTCTTTTTTTGCTTTAGCTGCAAAACTCATAAAGGGATACAGAGCGACAGCCAGGAATAAAACGACTTGGTAAATTCGTACTGACAGTTTTTTCAACATGGGGAATCTTTTCGCGTTAGTGCGTAGTGCATAGTGCATAGTGCATAGGGAGCAGCGCTTTGCGTCCTAAGTACTATGCACTAAGTACTAACTTCTAAAAATGAACATTTTTAGAAGTTCTCTTTAATTATACATAGTTTAAAGGCTTTTTCAATAGTCCAATCAAAAAAGAATCCATTTTTTTAAGTAAAATCGAAGATTTTAGCGAATAATCCGAACGCGCGCTGGAATTTTCAAAAAATTTTGGATTTTTTATTGTAAAATCCTTGACAACTCACCAAAAAAAAGACAAAATATATATAAGGCAATAGGCAGTAGTAAAGATTCTTCTACTGCCTACTGCCTACTGCCTTAACCTACTGCCTACAGCCTACTGCCTAATTACCAATCCGCCATGTCGTCCGATTCGGATATTCACAAAACGCCGTCAACGCAGCCTATTATTTTAGGCTCCGAAAACAAAGAGGCTGACCAAGTCAGCGCTCTGACCGTTGGATTGTCCGATTCTGCAACGCTCATTCTTTCCAATGAGAAGGCGTCTTCTTCGACTACGGAACCGATAGCGTCCGATGTGATAACGCCCTCGACCTCAACCGCCATGTCGCCAGACGCAACGGTTATTCGAAATCGAAACGAGCGCCAGGAAGAAGCCGGGGCGCGTTCATCAGGTTCCGGGGCGTCGTCAACGGACAGTTCGTCCAGCGAGAACGTTAAAATCATCTCGGACAGTTTAATCGATTCTCACGATTCGCCGACGTTTAAGCTGGGCGATTACCAAATTATAGACGCTATTGGCGGCGGAGGCATGGGGCGAATTTATCGGGCGTGGGACACCCGTCTTGACAGAGACGTCGCTTTAAAAGTTCTGGCGCCCAATCAGCAGTCGGAGGAGTTTAAAGAACGGTTTATTGTCGAAGCTAAGGCGTCTGCCAAACTTCATCATGAAAATATTGTTTCAGTGTATTCCTTTGAACAGACCGACGGCATCACGTATTTGGTTATGGAATACATTCCCGGCAAAAACGTTCGCGATATTGTTACACAAAACGGTCCGTTGTCCATAGAAGACGCATTGTCGTACGCCATTCAGATGTCGTCCGCTCTGGAACACATCAATGAGAAAGGCATTGTTCACCGAGACATCAAGCCGTCCAACGTTCTTATTACTCCTGACGGAACGGTGAAAGTAATTGACCTTGGTCTGGCAAAATGCAAGTCGGATTCCCAGGGCGAACTGACGCAGCTTGGCGCCACGCTGGGCACGTTCGACTACATTTCTCCAGAACAGGCTCTGGATTCCAGAAACGTCGATATCCGTTCAGATATTTACTCGTTGGGCTGTTCGTTATTTTTCATGCTGACAGGGCAGCCGCCGTATCCTGAAGGAACCGGGCTGCAAAAGCTGCTTCGCCATCAGGGTATAGCTCCGCCGAACGTTCAGGATTTTCGTTCTGACGTACCAGACCGTTTTGCGGAGATAATAATGCGCTGCATGTCAAAAGTTGCAGACAAACGTTTTCAGACGCCGCAGGCGTTGTCTAAAGCGTTGTTTATCGCCGCCGAAGAACTGGGCATGCGTCCAAGCGGGATTTCGTTGGCGAAATGGTATATGCCGTCCATATCGCGTTTGCGAGTTTGGAAAGATCGTTTATCGTGGGCTGTCCCGATAGTTCTGTTGTTGTTTATCATTATGGTTTTGGACTATATTTGGAAGCCAAACCCGCAACAAGCTGAATTTTTCCCTGAAAAGCCGGGGCTAAAACGCAGCAGCGCCTCAGAGGATTCGGAAGGACGCGCTGTGTCAAAAATCGGACTGCCCGTTATGAAAGCCAAGCCGCTGGCTCTGGAGTTCAATTCCAGCTCCTTCCCTCAACCGCCGGAGGAACTCCTTTCAACCCAAGACGAGCCGGGGCGCCAGGACTTCAATCCTGGGGAGCCTGGCGTCTCGGTAAGCGATAATGCGTCCTCGGGCGATCAACCAGCCCTTCCAACGCCTGGCGCCGCATCAACCGTTCAACCGACTCGGGAACCTGTAACGCCAGCTGCGACGACGCAGGAACGCAATGTACCGCAGACGCCTGGCGGTTCAACGCAGAAGAATACAATTCATTCCGTCAGACTGGAGACTGACTAGGCAATAGGCAAGAGGCAATAGGCAGTAGTGTTTAATTTAAGTCCTACTGCCTACTGCCTACTGCCTACTGCCTCAAACTATTGCCTAAATTTCATGAGAGTTTATTTCCTCCTTGAAGACAGCCGATCCTTTTTTGAAACTCTGCCGTGCTGGCTGAGCATTCTCAAGCCGACGTATCGGCGCGTGCCGGAAATAAACCGCGTGTACGACGGGGACTGCTACGTCATGAAAAGCGGCTGCGGGTTCCCCAGAATTCTGGGTGTAGACCCTCATTCGCCGTCTCAAAACGTCTTGGGCGCCACAATTACAGACATCAACCGATACGGCAACATTGACCGGCTGGTTCTGGTTTTCGACGCCGACGACGCCCCGATCGGGAAACGGTACCGCATGGCGATTCAGGCGATTAAAACCTATCCCGGCGGGATAAAATGCCCGTTTAGCATCTTTCTGGTCAACCACTGTTTTGAAACGTGGCTGCTGGGAAATCGGGACATGTACCCCAAAGGGCATATTCCATACGACTTCCAGCCGTTTGACGAGTATTACAACGTCTCGACGCACGACCCGGAGAAGATGCTCGGCGTTGAGGAATATCTCACCACGTCGCTTTTCCATGCAGAATATCTGCGCCAAATGCTCCTGACGCAAAAAATCAACTATTCCAAAAGAAACCCGGGCGCCGTCTGCAACCGGGCGTATCTGGAAGCCCTCCGTCAGCGCGTCGCCGCTCTGGACGAACATCACAAACCCGAAGGACACCTGAACTCGCTGAAGCGATTCTTTGACTTTCTCGACAAACTATAAAGCCTGTTTTTCGGTAATTGAGAAATTATTGTTAAATTAACTTTTAGCTTCTAGCTACTAGCCATTAGCTTGGTTACTGGTAGTCCTTAGCGTTAATTTTTATAGCCTGAAACTAAAATAACAAAGCTAACAGCTAGCGGCTAATAACTAGCAGCTTATATTCAACAGCGTCATTCCGACATATCGACAATGACGATTTTGGTCGTGTCCAAGCCCCAGTTCATTCTCAAGCCAGCGCAGTAGGAAATCAGGTAACGGTTGTTGTCTAACGGAAGGATGGCGGAATAGCAGAACCAGAGCATAGGGTCGTCGCCGGACTTGTCCAGAATCTGTTTGCTGATGAATTCCAGCTTCTCGTTGACGACCGCGATTACCAGCGGGTTGCGTTCTTCTTTGTCTTCCGTCCAGACGGCGAGGATGTTATTGGAACCAGGAATATGCTGCAGCGTCATCGGAGCCAGCGGTGAGACGAACGGCGACTTTACCGCTTTCGTCCAGGTCATGCCGTTGTCAGACGAGTAAGAAACGTACTGGCAGCCGGCGTCGGCGCGGATATACATCAAAATGCGTCCGTCAGACAGAGTAATCAAACCGGGTTCCTGAAAAACGATATTTTGCGGATCCGGGTTGGCGGCTTCGCCGGATCTGACCCACGTTTTGCCAGCGTCTTTGGAGAGGTAGCAGAACATTTTAGCGTTCTTATGGAACTTCTCGTTCGACAGATTGTGCAGCGCGACCGGGATGAGCAGCGTCCCGTCGTCGAGCTGTAAAACGCGCGAATTGTTAATGACGTAATACCCGATTTTGTCTGTAACGCAGTACGTCGGTTCAGACCATGTCTTTGCTTCGTCGGTGGAATAGCGAATGCAAGGGCGGCAGTTTTGCCGCGAGTGTTTATCCAGATAAATCAACGCTATGCGTCCGTCTTTGAGTCGAAGCGTCGAAACCGACATGACGTTGAGCGACCCTTTCGGACGAGTAACAATCGTTTCCGGCTCCGTCCAGGTTTTTCCGTTGTCGGACGAGTAAATCGCCACCAGATCGGCGGGCGCGTCGTCTAAATTGGAATCGCCGTTATAGCGGGAATAGACAAACAAAATCCGCCCGTCTTTGAGTTTGACGAAGTCGCCCTCGCTGTGACGAGGAAACTCTTTGGTCGGGGAAAGCGTGCAAACCGTTTCTGATTTTGCTCTCGGATAATCGGCGGCGATTACCGTTGACGCTAACGTTATGAGGATGATGGAAAGTAAGTGTTTCATGATTTTTAGGCAGTAGGCAGTAGGCAGTAGTTTGAGGGAGTAGGGAATAGGGAATAGGGAATAGGGAGTAGGGAATAGAGAGTAGACAGTAGTTTGAGGGAGTAGGGTGTAGTTTTTAAATTCGCCGAAGGCGAAACACTATTGCCTACTGCCTACTGCCTACTGCCTCATCACAGGTCTTTTCCGCAGCATTTTTTATATTTTTTGCCGCTTCCGCAGGGACAGGGATCGTTCCTCCCGATTTTTGCTTCCGTTCGGCGAATCGGCTCTTTCTTTTCGCTGACTTGCGAGTTGTCAATCGCCTGTTGTTGCTGACGCTGAATGTCGGCGCCCTGCGCCATGCTGGACGCAGTGTTTCCAGACTGCTCGTGAACGGCGGTCTGCTTTTGACGCTTCCAGACGGAGCCGAGGAACCGGTCGTCAACCTGCTGTTCCATACGGTAAATGACGCTGGTAACCTGGTCGCCGACGCCGTTCCACATTTCGTCGAAGGCGCGCATACCCTCTCGCTTGTACTCGACTTTCGGGTCAACCTGAGCGTATCCGCGAAGCCCGACGCTGGAACGGAGGTGATCCATCGTCATGAGGTGTTTCTTCCACGACGAGTCTACAATTTGAAGAACCAGAGCGCGTTCCAGCTTTCGCATTTCCGGACGGTAACGGTCTTCAACGAATTCCAGGATTCGGCGTTCCATTTCGTCCAGCGGGACGGTTGCCAGATAGTCCGTTTTAATATCGACGTCGTATTTTTCTTTGAGTTCCGCCGCCAGTTCCGGCAATGCGGCGCGGCCTTTTTCGTCCAGCGAGAAAATGTCTTTTCCACTGGAACTCTTGCCGTATTTTTCGATAAACGCTTTTGCCAGTTCGAGGGCTTTGGCTTTGACGGTATCGCCCTTTTCCAACTCTTTGCGGGAGATGTCTTTGAGGAACTCTTCGATTTCGTGACGCTGTTTGTTTTTCAAATCGTCGTGAGTAATGGTCAGCTTAAAGCGTTCGTCAACCCATTCGATAATCGCGTCGCGGTCGTAATGCTTTGACCCCATTGCGTCGTAAGTAACAGCGTGAACCAGACCAGCCATAACCGGGAATTTGACTTCCTTTTCTCGATAAGCGGCAATCGCCCGGGAACTGACAAGGTCTATAAACTCGTCTTTTTCGAGATTTTTCACCGCCTCAAAATCCAGAACGATGTCAAACTTCATCTTCAGCCAGTTCAGCGCGGCTTTGCGGCCGTAATACGGGTCCATCAGATTTCTGCCGGGTTCAAGGGAGACTTTGTCAATTGCCGCGCGAACCTTTTCCACCAGGAACGTGTCCAGCTGCCCCTCAGGCTTCTTGTCTTTCAAATCGCGCTCGCGCAGAGACGTCTTCCAGTGGGTGTTGACCCAACGGGTAAGAGCTTCCCAGTTCCATTCGTCTTCTTCAGCGTCGTCTGGAATGTTTTCCTGAATAGCGTCGTTGACAGCCGATTCCGCCAGACGATACGCCTCGCTTTTGGCGTACTTTTCAGCGTCTTCGTAAGACATGTTCCGGAAAGAACGGGCGTCCAGTTCAACGGAAAGCTCTTGTGACGCGAATGCGGCGAACGTCTCTTCGTTGTAGCCTTTGGCAAGGAACCGCCCGATGTTGTTGTTAATCTGCTCGTCAATCATTTCCAGAATCAGAGCGCGGCAGTCTGCGCCGTCAAGAATGTTTTGACGATAACCGTAGGTTCGTTTACGCTGTTCGTCCATGACCTCGTCGTACTCGAGCAGGTTTTTACGAACTTCAAAGTTGCGTTCTTCGACTTTCTTTTGAGCGCCTTCAACCCGACGGGAAACCATCTTCGATTCGATCGCCTGACCTTCCTGCATGCCGAGTCGGGTAAGAATGTTTTTGACCCATTCGCCGGCGAAAATACGCATCAGGTCGTCTTCCAGAGACAGGAAGAATCGGCTTGATCCCGGGTCGCCCTGACGTCCGCAACGACCGCGAAGCTGCAAGTCGATACGACGCGCTTCGTGACGTTCAGACCCGATGACGTGCAATCCGCCCAACGCGCGAACTTCGTCGCCTTCTTCTTTCATGTGGTCGGTTTCTTCGATTTTGTCTTCCAGCTCTTTCCATTCTTCCTGCGGAACGTCCAGCTTGGACGCGTATTTTTGCTGAAGAATTGACCATGCTTTGGCTTCGGCGTTGCCGCCGAGGATGATGTCTGTACCGCGGCCAGCCATGTTGGTGGCGATTGTAACAGCCCCCTTGCGCCCCGCCTGAGCGATGATTTCCGCTTCGCGCTGATGGTGCTTTGCGTTTAAGACCTGGTGGGCAATGCCGCGTTTGCTAAGCATTTCCGACAGTTTTTCGCTGTTTTCTACAGACGTTGTACCAACCAGCAGCGGGCGTCCTTTGCGTTCGATAGCGTCGACCTTGCTCTTATCGAAAACGGTCGGGACTTTGTCTCCCTTTGCCAGCAGTTCGATTTGATCGTCGGTTTCTTTGACGATGTCGCCGATAATCCATTCGTCCGAGCCTTTAAGGGAAACGGAATCCCAGCGGTTCATGCGTTCGATTTCGTTGACAATCGCGTTGTATTTTTCTCGAGAGGTGCGATAGATCTGGTCTGGATAGTTGATTCTGGCAATCGGCTTGTTGGTGGGAATGGCGATAACGTCCAGCTTGTAAATCTTCCAGAATTCGCCGGCTTCCGTCATGGCAGTGCCGGTCATACCGCTGATTTTACGGTACAGCTTGAAGAAGTTTTGCAATGTAACAGTTGCCAGCGTCTGGTTTTCCTGTTTGACTTTAACGCCTTCTTTGGCTTCAACCGCCTGATGCAAACCGTCAGACCAGTTTCGTCCCGGCATGAGTCGCCCGGTGAATTCGTCTACGATAACGATTTCGCCTTCGTCTGAAATGATGTAGTTGACGTCTCGCTTGTAAAGGCTGTGAGCTTTGAGAGCGTTGTCAATCAAGTGCGGCCATTCCATGTGGTCTTGCGTATAGAAGCTTTCGACCCCGGCGAGCTTTTCCGCGTGACGAATGCCCTCGTCGGTCATGTTGGCGGTATGGTCTTTTTCGTTGACTTCGTAATCCACGTCTTTGACCAGCTGACGGGCGATGCGGTCTGCCTCCTGATACATTTTGACGTCGTCGTTGGAACCGCCGGAAATAATCAACGGGGTTCTCGCTTCGTCAATAAGAATGTTGTCGACTTCGTCGATGATAGCGTAGTTCAGACGCCCCTGAGACTGCTGAAGCTCCTTCGGATACCGCCAGTCGCCGCGGGCGGCGGGACGCATGTTGTCTCGAAGGTAGTCGAACCCGAACTCGTTGTTGGTTCCGTAGGTGATGTCGCAGTCGTAGGCTTTTTGTCGTTCCGACGTTTCCATCTGGGATTGAATAACGCCAACCGTCAACCCGAGGAACATGTAGATTTTTCCCATCCATTCCATGTCTCGACGAGCCAGATAGTCGTTGACTGTAACGACGTGAACGCCGCGCCCTTCCAGAGCGTTTAAGTAGGCAGGCAGCGTCGCAACAAGCGTTTTGCCTTCGCCGGTCATCATTTCAGCAATCGCGCCGGAATGCAAGACCATGCCGCCGATAAGCTGAACGTCAAAATGACGCATGCCCAAAACGCGCTTGCTCGCCTCGCGGCAGACCGCAAACGCCTCAACCAGCAGGTCGTCCAGCGTCTCGCCTTTATCCAGCCGCTGACGAAACAGAACCGTCTGGTTGCGAAGTTCTTCGTCTGACATGGCAGCGTACTTCGGTTCCAGGTCGTTAATCGCCTGGACTTTCGGTTGCAGCTTTTTGATATACCGAGCGTTAGACGAACCAAACACGCTGGTAATTGAACGTTCTATACCGCGGCTAATACCGGTGCAAACGTCGCAAATGGCATCCCAAACATTGGCAAGTGTATCGGACATATATGTAATCCTTTGTTTTTTGTGTTAATAAACAGGTAGGCTTTAGGAGTGAAAACGAGGAAATCAGGAACAAGGTTTACCGATGGCAAAACTCTGTCTATAATCCTCTAAACTAACAATACTTCTAATATATTATAGCGTTTTTTTAAAATAATATAAGAGGACTTTATCGATTTTAACGAAAAAAAGGGCGAAAAAGAGGGGGAAAGAGCCAGAAAATTTCATCGAACGCATGATTTTTTGTTTATTTGATTGATTCAATCTTTGAGTTTTGCAAGAATAATCTGTGTAATATCCAAGTTGATTATTTTAGTAAAGTATAAAAAATTTATAGAAAAATGACGGGTATGCAAGCGGCCACGAAATGGAAATAAACAGATCTACAAAGAATAATACTCCAAAAGAAGGGATGCGGTCTATTAAACCAATCAGAACAACCAAAACTGTATGTACTACAAATAAAAATGCTATAAAATGACAAAAATTTTGAAATAATAAATAATACGTGTAGTCGTTACCAATTGTCGTGATAAAAGGAGAGATTAAGATAATGGCAGGAACCCAAACTAAAATTACAATTATCCTATAGACAAATTGGAAAATACTTATAAACGCTTTGTGATAATCGTTATCTGCCATTCTGCCGCGATTGTAGCTTTCCAGAAAATCGTTGACAGGCTTACGATTCAACAGATAAAACAGAATGGGAACGAGTGTTGTTTCCGCAAATATCCAACCGCGCGAATAAGAAGGTGCATATACAAAAACAAGCGCCAACAGGCATATCGAGACGATAAGACGGGCTGTCATGTTCATAATCGCGCTTCCTGTTTGTTTTACTCTTGCTGATACTCTTGAAAGAGCTGCAAAGCGCTCATGTACCACGTTTTGGTTCTTTCCTGTTCCAACAAAGAATAGATTTTGGAATTATAGAATTTCAACATGGCTTCTATGACAGTTCCGCCGTCCTTTTCCTGAATTAGCGAAACAACGCGAGCGATTTTGCCGGGAATGAGAATCCGAAAGTTATCTTGAGTAATTTCTGGAACGTTCATTTGACAACCTCGCAGCCAAAGTATTTTAATTCTGAAATGGATTTGCTCGAATGGAATAAAATCTGATCAACCAGCTTGTACGTTTTTAGACGTTTAATTGTTTCCTGTTCGTCAATAAAACCGTTTTCATACAACGTTACAGACACGTAAACCCTGTCGTTTGCAACGGGACCGGCGACCAGATCGTAGTCGTGTACAAACCCGGCGTTGCGGCGGTTGCTAACAACAAAATTGAGCCATTCAACATTCGCTTCTGGAAAAATAAGCGTCTTAAATTTAGGGTTGATCAGCAGGTCGTCTGAAACGTCATAGCAGGAAACATATCCCTGACTGAAATCTCTGTTCGATTCCAATCGAATTTTAACCCATCGCGTCGCCTGTTCAAGGCTGGTTGTAGTATAAAAACCAGACCCGAAATCCAGATGTCGAACCGGGGAAACTTCCAGAATTCTGGGTGTTTCAACGACATACAAACTTCCATGGAACAGCCTCATTTGCTCGCCTCCCTGTCAGTTAGCATTTCATGGAGAAGCTGAACCAGGAATTCTCCGCCTTGAGTATGAAGCCCTTCGTAATGATTGTACAAAAATTCCAGCAACCCGGTTTTGGAAAAGCGGTTAATAACCTCAGTTCCCGACATCTTGAACTGCTGGGCGTACTGTTCAATACAAAACGAAATGAAATCCGCTTTCTTTTCTTCGGCAGTAAACGGAGGGATTAAACTGGACATAATACTCTTTTTAGTTATGTTTGAGAACCATCTCTCGAATTGCAATGACAGACCTCAACACGTTTTCTACGTCGCTGAGATATAAACTGTTCGGACCGTCGGACAGGGCGCGGTCAGGGTCAGGGTGGGTTTCGATAAACAGACCGTCAATGCCGACTGCTGCGGCGGCGCGAGCCAGCGGAGCAACCATCCGGCGATTGCCCCCGGTGCAATTTCCCAACGCGCCGGGCGCCTGAACGGAATGGGTGGCGTCGAAAACGACGGGAACGCCCAAATCGCGCATTTCGACCAGTCCCGTCATGTCGTTGACAAGGCGTCCGTACCCGAAAAACGTCCCGCGTTCGCAAAGCAGAATGTTATTGCAGCCAAAGGCGCGGAGCTTTTCGACCACGTTTTTCATGTCGCCGGGAGCCATGAACTGTCCCTTTTTGACGTTGACCGGCAGACCCGTCTCCGCCGCCGCCTGAAGCAAACTCGTCTGGCGTGACAGAAACGCCGGGATCTGGATCAAATCGACCGCTTGCGCTGCCAGTTCCGCCTGATACGCTTCGTGGATGTCGGTAACAACGGGAACCTGAAAGTCGTCGCGAATGTTTTTCAGAATCCGCAGTCCTTCTTCGAT
Organism: Thermoguttaceae bacterium; assembly: GCA_017557195.1. Taxonomy (GTDB): domain Bacteria; phylum Planctomycetota; class Planctomycetia; order Pirellulales; family Thermoguttaceae; genus RUG11551. Next base: position 12,082 of record JAFZAL010000114.1, read on the forward strand.
TCCCAAACCTCGATAGGAATTGACGCTCGTTCGGTTCGCCTTGTCAAACGACGCCTTGAAGACAAACGACGCCCCGACGCGAGAGCAAATCTCTTTAAGCGTCGACGCTATCGACCGGGTGAGTTCTTCCGATTCAATAACGCACGGTCCCGCTAAGACCAATAGCGGCTGACCGTCTCCGACGAGCAGGTTGGATATTTGAGTTTGAATCATGATTAGGCAGTAGGCAGTAGGCAGTAGGCAGTAGAAAATTAATGCCTATTGCCTAATGCCTCAAAATTTATTTTGTAATCATAGTCAATCGCCCCGGCACGATTTCGACGTCAACCGGGATGTTTCCGCCGGGGTCGCCGTCGAACTGGAACGGGACAACCAACTCGGAAGCCGAGTCGGCTGGTTCGACTCGGAATCGTTTTCCTCTCAACATCGTACAGCCGGGGAGGAACCGGTGAGCGCCAAACATCTGAGCAAACGACGTCAATACTAGACCGGCAAACAACGAACCGGGGCGGAAAACGCACAAGTCCAGCTCGCCGTCGTTGGGAACGGCTTTGGGAGCCAGCGGGACGCCCCAGCCGTATCGTGGAATGTTGCAAATAAATGTCCAGCAGCCGACGACTTCTTTTTCCGTTTCTCCCGACTCGTTGAGAACGCTGACCTTGAGTTTCGGGAATTTATACCTGCCGATCGCCTTGAGTATCGGCTTTGTATAGGACAGATAATTGATATGCGCTCCTTTGGGGTTGTTCATTCGAGCGGTATGCACCTGATTGACGACCTCAGCGTCGAACCCGCACCCGACCATCGCCAGAAACAGATGCCCGTTGACCTTGGCGGCGTCAAACGATTTCGGCGTTCCCGTCCCGATGATTCGCGCCATCTTAACGGGATTGGTACTATATTTGAGCTGTTTCGCCATAAGATTCGCCGTTCCGCTGGGCAAAAGCGCCAGAGGAACGCCTGGAACTGTTCGATTGGTCAATTCTGCGGCAGTGCCGTCTCCGCCGACGCCGACAAGGGCGTGCAGCGTCCCGACTTCAAACAGCTCGTTCGCCCGCTGTGCGACTTCCGCCAAATCGGTTTTGACTTCCACCTCGAACCCGAACTCCTTCTGGAGCGTCTGAACAAAGAGTTCAACCCGGCTGGAACTATTGCGCCGCCCCGCTTTCGGATTAACGCTGACTATTACTGTTGACATATTAACTAAATTGTTTGTAAAATGGATTTCGTTGAGGCGCTTTGCGCCAATTGCAAATTGAACTGTTGTATTATTTTGATACATGCGCTAAAATAATACAACATCTACAGGATTGGGCAAGGCGAAAATGGACGCTTTTTTAATCCTTAAAATTTTTTATATTTCTTAAATCATTTATAAACAACGATTTAAAATTTTTCTAAAAATTTTTTGAACTTTGGCATTGGTTTTGCACTATTAAGAGGGCAGAAATTATCACATTTTGCCCTCTGTCGATAGTTTTTACTTTCATGGTTCGAAACGAATCAAAAAAGAGAGGTTTCAAGAACGTACTTTGTTTCAGACTGTTTTTGCCCTACGGTCTGATTCGACTCCGCAGTAGACGGC
>JAFZAL010000115.1 GCA_017557195.1 Thermoguttaceae bacterium
AGTGCGAACATACTGTCATGCGTTTTCTTTTTTTCTGCAGAATATATTCTGCAGAAAAAAAGAACCTCCAACGACAAAATCTATTTTACCTCAAGAACAGAACTTTTACAATAACTTTTATTGATTATCATTATACAAGTGCGACGCCTTGGCGCGAAGCCGCACGGGCAAACGGAAAAGGTTATGCCTCCGAAAAAGCCGATTTTGGCGCTACCCACGTCCAATCAGGAACCGACCTTGTCGGGCGTCGCTTTCATTACAAGTTCCGCCACGAAACTCGATAAACATTATTCGTGCCAATAACAAAATGAACAATAAACGATCATAAATCGAGATATTATTTATTGTTCTAACGTTGCTGGCACGAATTACTTTAAACGTACTTCTCAACATTTTCTTATAAAAGCGACGTCAAGCCGTCGCACTCTATATTTTTGCTCTTCACAAAATATCTAAAAAACGCTAATATTCTATAAACTCAAATAATTGAGGAATTATAACATTTACTATATCTGGAGGAGAGTATGCCCAAATACGCTCTATTTACTACTATATTATTGCTGACGATTTGCGCTGTTTCGATGGCGGCAGAAGAAGACAAGGACTATATACATTTGTCATTTTTTCAGATTGAAGAACAAGAGGCGTCCAACTCCGACAACTCGATTTTTCAAACGGAATTTCGCGGACAAAGCGCTTACCAATACCCGCCGGAGGACTTTTCTTTTTGCAGCCATCAGCGTCAGCGTCCGTATCGTTCGCAAGTCATTCCCGCGACAGAGGGTTATGACATCCGGTATAGTTCCAACTACTGCAGACCCTACTGGGGCGAGGTTTTCAAAGACTTCGTTCCGGTTCGCAGCTGCGATATGCGGTACAGCTGTCCGGATGAATGGACGCTTCAGCTCTTGCCGAGCAATATCATCTATAAATCGTACATGGCTTGTGGGCGAGAGCCGCGGCTGGGGATTCATTTTGTCGATTCCATGCAGCCGGACGACATGAGCTATTGGGATTGCTCTATCGGGGCGCGAGTGAGCTTGATTCGATTTGGCTCTCGAGATCCGCTCTATCCGGAAGGTTTGGAGTTGGAAATGGACGGCTGCGCGTTTCCCCGCCTGGGACTCAACCGTGCGCGAGACTTGTTTTCCTGCGATTATCGTTTCGCGTTCCCGCTGGTATATCGCCAAGGCCGCTGGGAGTACATGTTCGGATACTACCATATCAGTTCGCACCTGGGCGACGAGTACATGGTGAATCACCATTCTCTCGACCGTTACAACTATTCCCGCGACTGTCTCATGGCGGGCGTGGGGTTCCGTCCAAATCCGGCGTGGCGATTCTACTTCCACATGGAATACGCCTTTACTCACGACATCTCAGAGCCATGGCAATTCATGTTCGGATTAGAATACAGTCCCATGTATACCGGACCTCAAGGCGCGCCGTTCTTTGCTGCGTGTGCGCGTTTGAGAGAAGAGATCGACTTCAGCGGCTCGTTTACTATGGAAGCGGGCTGGCAGTGGCGAAACGACAACAGTCACATCTTCCGAATGGGTCTGTTCTATCTCAACGGATACAGCGACCAGTACCAGTTCTATAACATTTACGAAAAACAGATCGGGGTCGGAATTTGGTACGACTTTTAAAATGCGTAATGCGTAATGCGGAATGCGTAATTGGAGCGGCGAGACGTCTCGCCGCCCCCCTTTAAATATTCTATATATTGATATAATATAATTCGCGGTTCTGGTTTTGTATCCCAGGACGTTTTTAACACAATCTATTATATGAAAGGCTGTTATGCTTACTGTAAATCTCCCCAGCGGCGATAAACTGGAATTCTCCACCCCTGTCCAGGTCAAGGACGTTGCTTTGAAAATTGGTCCCGGTTTGGCTAAAGCGACAGTGGCGGCTTACGTTGACGACATGCTCGTCGGTACGGACTTTGTTCTTCCGGAGGACGGCGAGACGTCAATTCGTCTGATTACCAAAAAAGACCCGGAAGCGTTGGCGATTATGCGCCATTCCTGCGCTCATATCATGGCGCGCGCGGTGATGCGTCTGTACAAAGACGTTGAACTGGCGTTTGGTCCGACGGTCGAAAACGGATTCTATTACGATTACGCCATGCCGAAGCCGATTTCCGAAGCGGATTTCGAGGCTATCGAAAAGGAAATGGCGAAAATCGTCAAGGAAGACGAGCCGTTTGAACGCATTGAAATGTCCCGCGACGAAGCGATTAAACTTTTCGAGGGCATGGGACAGAAACTCAAGGTGGAACATCTTCAGACGACTCTGTCCGACAAGGACGTCGTTTCGCTCTATCGTCAGGGAGAATTCGTCGACCTGTGCCGCGGCCCGCACGTTCCCAGCGCCGGGTTCTGCGCGTCGTTCAAGCTCATGTCGGTTGCCGGCGCGTACTGGAAAGGCGACGCCAACAATCAGCAGCTTACCCGTCTGTACGGCACCGCGTTTTTCGACAAGAAAGAACTCGCCGAGTACATCACCCGTCTGGAAGAGGCGAAAAAGCGCGATCACCGCGTACTGGGCAAACAGCTTGAACTGTTTACCATCGACCAGAACGTCGGCCCCGGTCTGATTCTCTGGCTGCCCAAGGGAGCGAAAGTCCGCCGCATTCTGGAAAACTTCCTCGTTGACGAACTGGAAAAGCGCGGCTATCAGCTGGTCAACACTCCGGTTGTCGGACGAGTTGGTCTGTACAAAACTTCGGGGCATTATCCCTATTACGCCGACAGCCAGTTCCCGCCCATCGCGGTAGACGAAGACGACCTGTATCTGCTTCGTCCGATGAACTGCCCGCACCACATTATGGTCTATCAGACCCGGCCGCGGTCTTATAAAGAGCTGCCGCTGCGGTTGGCAGAGTTCGGGAACGTTCATCGATACGAGCAGTCCGGCGAGCTTTCCGGCTTGACCCGCGTTCGTGGGTTTACTCAGGACGACGCTCATATTTTCTGTACGGAAGATCAGGTGGAAGACGAATTCCGCCGATGTCTGGAAATGACAGTGTTCGTTCTCAAGACGATGGGATTTACCGATTACAAAGTTCGTCTGTCGTTCCGCGACCCGGCGTCGGACAAGTACGTTGGCGACCCGGCAAACTGGGACAAGGCGGAAGCGGCGTTGAAGAAAGTCTGCGAGTCGATGAACCTGCCGGACTTGTCAATCGCTCAGGGCGAAGCCGCCTTCTACGGTCCCAAAGCGGACTTTATTGTAACAGACTGCATCGGCCGTCTGTGGCAGCTGGGCACGGTTCAGCTGGACTACAACCTGCCGTCGGAACAGCGATTCAATCTGGAATACATCGGCGCGGACAACCAGCCGCACCGTCCGGTTATGATTCACCGGGCGCCGTTCGGTTCGTTTGAACGGTTCTTCGGAATCCTGATCGAGCATTTCGCCGGCGCGTTCCCGCTGTGGCTGGCTCCGGAACAGGTTCGAATTCTGGTCGTCAGCCAGAAGTTTGAAGAGTACGGCAAACAGCTGGAAGAGAATCTGCGTCAGGCGGGGCTTCGCGTTACAGGCGACTACGACCCGGAAAAGATCGGCGCGAAGATTCGCAAAGCCCAGATGGAAAAGATTCCGTACATGCTCATTATCGGTCAGAAAGAGGCGGACGCCAACAACCTGTCCGTCCGCTGCCGAGTCCGCGGCGACCTTGGAGCCATGACCTTCGACGAATTCGTCGCCCAGGCGAAGAAAGAAGTCGCAGAAAAGACGATCGTCAAGGCGGAATAGCAATGCGTAATTCGTAATGCGTAATTCGTAATTACGCAAGCGTTCGTCTATGGGGAGCGCTTGCATCGTGGAGCGCGGCGACTTGACGCCGCCTTGTTCAAAGCCCTGCTGAAAATCTATGTCGCAGCCAGAAACCCTTCCGGGTCGCGGACGAAGTCCGCAACAGAAAAATAGCGAGCATCGCTCGCGATCCGAGGGGCGTTTTCGACTTCGCAAAACGTTTTCAAGGGTCTTGCAAGGCGGGCGAAATGCCCGCGAACCGGGCTGATCCAAGTCTTTCTCCGGGTCGTTGGACAATGCGGCGCGCCTCGGTTCATTTCTCTCTGCTAAACCAACGGCTAAAAAGACGTTTTCTTTTTCACTGTGTAATTTCTCTATATTGTGTAATCAATCTCAAAGGCAGAAATTTATCTAAAATTTCCGAGAAATTTTCAGGGAATACTTGACAAAATTATATTTTTAGGGTACAATTAAGAAGATGAGATAGAGTATTGTTTTTTCGCTATTTCGATGTTCGATGATTATTATCGGACTATAACACCCTTTTAAAAACGACCTTTTTTCGGAGCGGAACGCTCTGCCTATATATATGAACGCAGGTGATATTTTTTTCCATTACGACGTTAGCCCAACAACGTGGTTCTATCTGTCGTCTTTGATGGTAATCGGCATTTACTTTAAGTTTTACCGAGCTCTGTCATTGCGAAACATGGATTTACTGTCGATTCTTCTTTTTGGACCATGCATTCTTCTGATTATGCACGGAAGTCTGCCGGGCGGTCCTACGTTCTTCGTTCAAGCAGGATATGTTATTCTTTTTTTGATAACGCTGTTTTATATAATTCGTCTGTTGCTGGACTGCTTAATGGTGCGGCGCCCGTTGCTGGAACCGAACCTTAATTCCAGCGGTTTACGATTTTCGTGCCTGGCTCTGCTGGTATTTCTCGCAGGGTCGATTGCCATTTCGCTTTCTCCCCTTGAACTGCAGAAGGATTCTCCAGAGATAGATCATTTCGTTAAACATCCAATTTCACTGGAAGACGCTTTAAGAATAAATCAGCTTAACAATGCAGAACCAGAATCGGCTCGCCTGACAGAACGCGGTCCGGGATATCCGTGGTTTCATGAGTTTGCTTTGACGCCGCTGTCGCAAGACGCTGCCGCTCAGCCTGAAAAAAACAGTCCGGACGTTTCAGAAGATAAGGCGGAGACGTCGGACGCCGAAGCTCCAGAGGTTGCTGCGTCAACGGAAGTTAAAGAAGTTTCCGCTTTGCCTTATAACGAATCCCAGGTTTACTGGACGAAAATCATCGCGATTTTGGGGCACGTTTTAATTGTAGTTGGCATTATTGCCGTTGGATATTTCCATTTTGGCAATTTCGACACCGGCGTAGCCGCTGCGGTTTTGTATCTTCTCATGCCGTACAGTTACCATTTCCAAACGCGATTGGATCATATTATTCCCGCCGCGTTTTTAATCTGGTCGTTGGTCTTTTACCGCCGTCCGTGGATTTCCGGCTTCCTGCTTGGCATGGCGTCGACGCTGGCGTATTATCCGTGGTTCCTGATTCCGCTGTGGATAAGCTTCTACTGGCGCCGCGGCGTTTTCCGATTTGCCACTTCAACTTTGGCGACAATGGCGATTATGGGATTGACTATTCTCGTCTTTTCGGAAAATCAGGAAGCATGTAAAAGCAATTTGCTCAACATGATGGGATTTGTCGGGCTGATTTTACAGCGTCCGCAGGGATTCTGGGACGTTGTCGCGGCAGACGTTACGTATAGAATCCCGGTTCTTGCCGCCTATTGCGGACTTAGTATAAGCTTATTGTTCTGGCCGCCTCAAAAGAACCTGGGCGTACTGTTAAGCTGTTCTGCCGCCATATTGATGGGCGCTCAGCTTATTCATCCGTTCCAGGGCCTGTTATATATGGCGTGGTATTTGCCGTTTTTGATTCTGACCATTTTCAGACCGAATCTGGAAGACCGCGTTGCTACAACGAGCGTTTTTGAGAGTCGGTTTAGGATCATACCTCGTTCAGCAAAAGAAACTAAAGCAACTTGATCAAAAGGGGGGAATGAAGGGGGATAAGTTCGCTTGTCCCCCTTTTTCGTTTCTATTCGAGCAGCTTTAATGCAACTTTAATGCAGGCGTCTTTTTATGATCGCTGTATTTTATGATTGCTGAAATATCATAGCGCCTGGAACATAGAGTAGAGTCTGGAACTCCATCAAAGTCCCCGTTCAGACGGGGTCTTGCTAAATATGGATGTAATTGGATGGCGTAATTGAATATTGATGTAATCCGTCAACCGTTGGGTATTACGCCAACTTTGACTTCATGCGAGTCGCTCAATAAAAAAGGGAATAGACGTTTGACGTCTATTCCCTTTAATTTGTTGTTCAGTATATCCTGTTATTTGGGAAGCGGAATCTTTTTATCCGGGTTGACAGGACGATCGACGATGTATCCGCCGGACGCGCCGCGCTGATAGATGCCGTTGTTCTTAACGCGGCATCCGTACGAGTCCGTTCCGCCGTAGTCGAGCACGAAGGCGAAGTTTCCGCCGCATTCGGGCCAATGATGGTAGTCCGGGTTGATTTCCGGAGACGCATAGCCCTGGCTGGAGCCGTAGTAGTTGTCGTTGCCGTCGTAATCGAACAGAACGCCTAAACTGGCTTGAGCTCCGTTTCCGCAGGAGCCGCCGCCGACAGCGGTGTATTTGTCGTGTCCCTGGAAGTCAATCAGAAATCCAGACGATGCATCCCAGCCGAAGCCGTTATCCATAATTGTGGAATGATACGTGTCGTTTCCGAAATCGTCAAACAGATAACCGACGGCGTAATGGCAGCCGAATCCGTTTCCTAAACGCTGGAAGAGCTGCTGCTGACGCGGTCCGCCGTTGAACGACTTTTTGGTTGCGCCGGCGTGGTTGTCGTTTCCGCTGAAGTCGCGGAGAATGCCAACGCCCTGCCAGTATCCGCCGCCGTGAGCAATGTAGTCGTATTCGTAGACGTCGTCTCCGCCGCCTTCAAGCAGAACGCCGATTCCGCCGCCTGCCAGGTCGCGAATGCCGGTTCCCAAACCTTGACCCCAGCCTTCGTAACCGGGCGTTTCGTCGTAAGAGTCTGGATAGATGCCGCCCAAGAAGTAGGTGTCATTTCCGCCGATGTTATCCAGCATGCCGATTCCCTTGGGGTGTCCCAATCCCTGCGCCCACATGGCGGCATGATAGGAGTCGTTTCCGCCCAGGTCGATAGCCATGCCGATTCCGCCCATTGCGGTTCCCTGAACGCGTCGAACGCCGCTGTAGGAATCGTCGCCAGCCATATCCAGAAGAATGCCGACGCCGCCCATGGTTGAGCCTTGCGCGACGTGTTGAGCGTCGTATCTGTCATTGCCTTTGCGGTCAATAAGGCAGGAAACGCCCAGAATTGACGAACCCTGAATGGCGGGCAGTCTGCCGGTGTAGACGTCATTGCCGTCTTCGTCGATAATCAGAAGAACCGGGCGATTCATGCTGACCATCCCTTCTCGATAGACGTCGTTTCCGCCCAGGTCGATAACGGCGCAGAACGCTTGCATTTTTTCCAGATCGTATTCGTTGTCGCCTTTTCCGCCGACGAGTATTTTACCGGCGGGACATTCCATAACCATCAGGATTTCACCTGTAACGCCCTCAACCTTATTGCGCGGCAGAGGATTGCCGTTGTCGTCTTTTTCGACCAGTTCCAGCTTATCGATGGTTCTGTCGTCCAATTTCAAAAGCTGATCGAGGAAATCCGTTTCCGTGAAGGAGAACATGATTCCTGCCGCGTCGTAATAGGCGCCGTAGTCAATTTTTTCTAAATTGAGCAAGAATTGCCGAACCTGATCAGAACGATAGTTGACGGTATGTCCAACGTTGACCTGAATCGTAAACAGATTGTACAGGTTTGCGTTCATGGATTTAAGCCATTCCGGTTTAATCGGATCAACAGCCTGAGCGTGCAGACCTTTAACTTCTCCCAATCGCTGAGCCAGCAGTTTATACGCTTCTTCAGCAGATTTGACGCGTTTCGTTTCGCAAAGATTTCCGGCAGGAACGCCCATTTTATCGCGGGCTTCTCTGAGCATGAAGCCGTATCCCTTTGTTCCGCCGTAAAGAACGCCAGCGTGAAGTTTTCGAGAGAATAACTCAGCTTTGCTGGTTGAATGAACCGGGTCGAGAAGAAGTTCTTCGTACCATTTCAAACGACAAATGCCGTTGTATCCGCCGATTCCGGTAGAACGAGCGCTGGTGGCAGTTCGTCCTTTGAGGTAATTAATCCAGGTGTTGTATTTTTGCTGAACGCCCGGACGCGTAGCGATTTGAGACGTCATTTCAGATTCCATCGTTTTGACGATTTCTTCCGCTTGCGGGAACCCGAGTTTGTAGGAACCCTGCGGCGCTTTGAGCAGAGGATCGACTACGTACTCGATTTCAGGGGCGGCGTTCGTCTTTTTCTCGCCGGTTTGAGCGTTATTCTCGTTTTTCGGCTGCGTTTTTACCCCTTTGGCGTCGTAAAGACTTTGCAATTCTTCTGGAGAAATCGTGTTTTTCACGTTTTCCGGGGTGAAAAGCTCTCCCGGCTGAGGCGCGAACATCGGGTTGATTGTCATCTGGTAACCGCCAGCCCCGACAGATTCAACTTGAGTTGGGCTGCCATTTCTGTCCCGGCGCCACCACTGAGCCATCGAAGACTCAGTTGCTGTTGTAATTATTGAAAACAAAATTGCCAAATACGTTGCTCTTTGGAGCAGATTGGATTTCGGACTCATAAAATTACCTGGTTTTCTGTTATTTCCTGTTTTTGTCTGTATGAACGTTATCAGGGGGATTGACGTATAGTAAAGAATGATTAAAATGTCTTCACTTTCAGTCTTAGTATTTTAGCATATAAAAAATAAAAGAATACCCCCGGTTTAGTAAATCGAGTTGATATATAGTTATTTATTTTAGAGATAACCTTGATAATCGACAAAACCCTCCCATTCCCTCTATACAGAGAAATAGCGCTAAACGCAGAATTCACCCAAACGTTACAAACGCTTCGGGTTGGGAAGTCTGTGTCTATAGACGGAACGTCTGTTCCGGTCAGCGCCGCTATTGTCGGAACGCTGCTGTCTGAAAGCCAAAAACCGGAAAAGAAGCCGGGCAGGGGAGCGTCAGGTTTGACAAACCGTCTGGCTAAAAATTCAACGGACGCCAGCGACCAAACCACTGCACCGATTCTGGTTCTCTGCCCGGACGAAACGCAGGCGGATAACTTCTGCATGGACTTGACAACCTTTTCCGAGCTTTCCGGAATGAAGGTTTCTCCGCTTCGGCTGGCGATTTGCGATCCGTTTAACTCGGAGTCGGCGGAAGCGTCGGACGCGTTCGGTTACCGAATCAAGGCTCTCAAAGCTCTTGACGGTTACGAGCCGGGCAAGCCTGCTCCGCTGATTGTCGGGACGCTGCAGAGCATTTTGCTCAAAACGCCCGCCAGACAAACTCTTTCCAGTCAAACGATTCATCTGGCGGTTAACGACGTTTATGATCTCAAGGATTTAATCACAGCGTTGTCCCGCAAATCCGAAAACGGCTTTCATCGGGTTCCGATTGTCGTTCAGCCGGGCGAATTCTCCGTTCGCGGCGGAATTGTAGACGTCTATCCGCTGGACGCCGACAATCCGATTCGAATTGAATTTTGGGATAACATTATTGAGTCGATTCGCTCTTTTGAAGTCTCCAGCCAGCGAAGTCTGGAAAGGATGTCAGACGTTGAAATCACCATTTCGACGTCCAGCGAGTTGAATCCGGAAAAGACGGCGCAGATGGATAAATTTACAGATCATCTGCCGCCCAATACTATAATTATTTATATTGAACCCGTTGAGTGCGAAAACAACGCTCGAAAATTTCTTGGCGCTCAGGAAAGTCTGCTTTCCCATTGGCGGAAGATGGAAAAGATGTTCGCCGGCGGCATGCCAGACCCGTTGTCGCCGTCTGCGCCGAATGTTGAAATCGCCGATTTGTACTGGCAAACGGCTCAAGTCGCCAACGATCTGTTTCGATTCCCGATGGTTCAGATGGGGGCGTTTGCGTCCATGCCGCTGGATTTCGTCTGGCATTTCAATATGGAAACCGTCGAGCAGTTCAGCGGGGAAATGAACCGCATTTTACAGCAGTTTGATTCCGCCGCCGCAGGGCAGGAAGTTCATCTTTTGTGCGCCACTGCGACGGAAGTGCAGCGTTTGTCTGACCTGTTCTCTGAAACGCAAACGGCAAAAGAAGGACGGTTGCTGTTTCACGTGGGATTGATTTCCAGCGGATTTCGGCTTCTGTTCTCTTCCCGCTCAGACGGAGTTCGCCAGACAATTCTGTCAGCGGACAATCTCTTTTTGCGGGCGACGATTAAGCGAACCGTTTCCAATCGACGTCTGAGCAAGGCAATCGACTCGTTTTCCGAGTTGAGCATTGGGGACTACGTCGTTCATCTGGCTCATGGGATTGCCCGTTGCGCCGGAATTGAGATTCTCGAACATCAAGGCATGGTCGAAGAGAACCTCAAGCTCGAATTCGCCGACAATATGAATCTTTTTGTTCCGGTTTCTCGAATCGGGTTGATTCAAAAGTACGTTGGCTGGATTAACGGCGCGCCGCCGCTGGCGAAAATCGGCGGGAAACGCTGGGAAAAGCAAAAGGAGCGCGTTGCGGCTGAACTGGAAGACATGGCGGGTGAGATGCTGGAAATTCAAGCCAAACGCAAGACGCAGCCCGGCATCGCGTTTCCGGTCGAGACGGAGCTTCAAAAGGAGTTTGACGAATGCTTTCCGTACCAGGAAACGCCAGACCAGCTCACGACCATGGAAGCGATTAACAAAGACATGGGCGGCGTCGAGCCGATGGACCGTCTTCTTTGCGGCGACGTCGGGTTCGGCAAAACGGAAATGGCGATTCGCGCTGCGTTCCGCGCTGTCGAAGCCGGCTATCAGGTCGCGGTCATGGTCCCGACAACCGTTCTTTGCGAACAGCATTATCAAACGTTTCGCGCCCGCATGGCGGAATTCCCCGTCAGAATCGCGTCCTTGTCACGATTTGTTTCCAAACAGGATCAGGAAAAAATAATCAAAGACATGCTCCTGGGCAACGTTGATATTGTTATCGGCACGCACCGGCTGATTTCCGAAGACGTCCATTTTGCCAATCTGGGGCTGGTTATTATAGACGAAGAACAGAAGTTCGGCGTGGAAGTCAAAGAGAAGCTCAAACGATTCCGCGCCTCGGTAGACGTTCTCACCATGACGGCAACGCCCATTCCCCGAACGCTGCATTCCGCCTTATTGGGGATTCGTGACATTTCCAATCTTCAAACGCCGCCTGCTGACCGCGTCCCGGTGGAAACGCATGTAAACCGGTACAGCGAAGACCTTATCAAAACGGGCATCGAACGCGAATTAGCCCGAAACGGTCAAGTGTTTTTTGTTCACAACAAAGTTTACGACATCGACATGGTCGCTCAGCGGATAAAAGACATCGTTCCGGAAGCGCGCATTGCTATCGGTCACGCTCAGATGGCTGAGGGCGAGCTGGAACGCGTCATGCGGGATTTCGTTCTCCATAAATTCGATGTGCTGGTTTGTACAACCATTGTCGAAAGCGGGCTGGACATTCCCAACGCCAACACGATGTTTATCGATCAGGCTGATCAGTACGGGCTGGCGAACCTTCACCAGCTCCGCGGGCGCGTCGGTCGATACAAAAACCGGGCGTATTGCTATTTACTCGTTGACGCTCACAAAATAATCACGCCGATTGCTCTCAAACGGCTTAAATCCATCGAGGAATACAATCAACTCGGTTCCGGGTTTACGCTTGCCATGCGCGATTTGGAAATTCGCGGGGCAGGGAACATCCTGGGAAAAGAACAGTCTGGACACATCGCCGCTATCGGCTACGAACTGTACTGTCAGCTTCTGGAAGCCGCCGTCAGAAAGCAGAACAAGCTTCCGCCCAAAACGCAAATCGACGTCTCTGTCGTCCTGCCGATGTCGGCGTACATCCCGGATTTTTACATTGCCGACCTCCGTCAGAAAATGGACTTCTATCGACGTCTAAGCCGCGTTTCGACTCTGGAAGACGTGGACGCTCTGGACGCTGAATTGCGAGATCGATTCAACGCCCCGCCGGACGAAACGATTAATCTGATTGAAATCGCCCGACTGAGAATCATGGCGCATCATTTGGCAATCAACAAAATCTATACAGACGGCGTCGATATTATTTTTGAATTCGCCTCTCGAAGAAAATTCAACCGCGTTGTAGAACAGGCGGGACGTCCGATTCGAGTAACCGACGACAATTTCGGATTTATGAAACTGGAAGACCGCGACAAAAACGCTGCCTATCTGCTGGCTATGCTCAAAAAAGCGCTGAAGTGAATTAAGTTGCGAGTTGCGAGTTGCGAGAGAAACGCAAGCGGTCATCTCATGTTTTTTGATTAATAAAAAAAGAGAGTTGAGATTTGTTCTCAACTCTCCAGTTTGCTCGTATTGACGATCTGTCAAAACGGATGAAGAGGGACTCGAACCCCCGGTAGGTGAAACCTACAACGGTTTTCAAGACCGTCGCCTTCGACCACTCGGCCATTCATCCATACGTTGAATTGAATTGCCCGCTATTATTGCATTATTTTAAAATTTGTCAAGACGGGTTAGAGGGAATAATTGCTCTGCGGGGAGCGCTCCCAATCGCCAACAAAAAAAGACGGCGTTTGTCGCGCCGTCTTATTCTCACAGGAGTTTATGATTCATGTGTCAAATTAGTCCAGCGGGAATCCGTCAGCCGCAGCAGCCGCCTTGTAAATCGGCATGTGTCGGTAGTAGACTTCCAAGACCATGGTTGACAGAGCGGTGTCGTAAACGCGTCCGCCTCGTTCGCTCCAGGAACCGCTATGATACCAGGAGCCTTTTTCGTGTCCTTGCTGATTCTGTGAGTTGACCATCTGGTCTCGCATGACAGCGTTCCACTTTTTCCAAAGCGGACCGTCGTACTGGCGCATAACTTGAGTGGCATAGTAGTTGTAGTAGCTGTCGCTCTTGCTGGGACCAATCTTGGAGAGCCATTCTGCGCCGCGCTGAAGAGCCGGGTTGTCGTGCTTCCAGCCGAGGTACATACGAGCCAGCAAACCAACGGACGTGGTTGACGGACCAGCGCCGGGATCGGTATAGCCGTATTTGGCTCCGGAGTCTGTCTGAACGGAATCGAGGAATCGAGTCGCCTTGCTGATTGTCTGGTTTGGAACTCTTAAGCCAGCCATGTAGCCGGATTTAAGAGCCATCAACTGCCAACCAACAGCCGACGTGTCGCCAGCCTGATGGGGCTGATATCGCCATCCGCCGCCGGCGGGATCCTGATGGAAGCAGATGTAATTCAGACCGCCTTGAGCTGCGGGAAGAATTCGCTTGTCTTTGGTCATGGCGTACGCTTCGCTAAGGCAAATAGCAACAATGCCATGCGAGTAAATTGTACCGCCATTTTCGAGGAAGCTGACGCAGCCGTCTTTGGTTTGTTTGCCGTTTTGGCAAAGGAAGTTGATTCCCTTATAGACGTTGGTCTTGTATTTTCCTTCTTTATGGGTTACGCCTGCGCCGAGGAACGGCAGAAGAGCCATGCCGGTAGCGCCGTTAAAGGCTTTGTCCAACTTGCCGGGGTTTTTGCACGCGCCGCGGCAGCCAGGAGCCAATTGATGGTTGAAGCTCCACGCTCCGTTAGGAAGCTGATGGTTGGAAATCCACTGCAGACCTAACGCAACAGCGCGTTCGCTTTCTGTCGTACCGCCGCCCATAGCCAGAGCGCGCGCCTTGCCAGAACCACGACCGGAGAATGCGTCGCCGGAATACGCGCCAACAACGTTGCCCAACGCATTACGAGGCGCGACGGTGTTGCTGATGTCTACCAGGTTGACGGAAACCGCAGCGGCGGTCATGTCGTCTGCCGGAGAAATGTTGACGTCTGTTTCAGAAACGGAAACGTCGGTAGTCGCTTCAACTTCGTCGCTGATTTCTGCATCCGGATCAAGGTTGATTTCCTCTGGCGGTTCTTCGAGTTCTTCCTCGATTTCTTCCACTTCTTCAACCGGGTTGGATACAATTTCCGTAGGCGTTGACTTTGGCGTTGTGTCAAAATTGATAAGAGCCAAAGTTACCAACAAACAAAGATGAACGACCGTACTAACTGCCCAGCTGGGAATACGAGCTATAGTATCAGCAAAGGTGCCTCCCCCTGATGTATACTCTTCCTCATATTCTTCGTCTTCGACAGCGGCGTTGTTTTCGTCAACTTGTCTTTCGAATGACATGAATCTCTCCTGAATATTCTTAAATGGTTCCGATGGAAGTTCTATAAAAAACTGAATCTGGTTTGAACTTCCTTTTACTCATATAACGTTTATTATAGCGATTCTTTAGAAAAATCAACGGGAAATTTTTAATTTTCTCTAAAATATTTTCTATTTAGTTACTATTCTGATAGATTATTCAGTATAAAATAACAGTTTATCGACGGCGGCAAGGACCTTACGTATAATATTAGTTAGTATTGTATTTAAATTTACTAAATGAGGCGTTAGGTTATTCTGTTGGAAACCCTTTTTCGTATTCCCATTTGAGATGACGGGGCTTGTATCGATAATACGTTTCCAGCGTCAAAGCGGATAACGCCGTATCGATAAAAGGCGAGGACGAAAAAACAGCTTTTGGGCTACTCTGTTCGTTTGTAAAATTCCACGACCCGGCTTCGGTTCCAGTTTGAATTTGAGCGTTGATGAGCTTTTCCCGCATGGCGGCGTTCCATTCTTTCCACGGCGCGCCGCCGTAATGGAACAGGATTTGAGTTGCGATATAATTGTAGTAACTGTCGTTAGTCGGACCGATTTTACAAAGTCGTTCAACGCTGGACTCCAGATTAGGAATTGAGTCGAACGGATACAGATATATTCGCAAAAGGATTTCTTGAGCGGCTTTGGACGTGATGGAATCGGACGTTGAACGAGCGTCGTTGGACGCGTTCTGGACGGAATCCAGAAAAAGCCGGACTTTCCTCGCTGCGTCAAAAGCAGAATCATATGAAGTTCTATAGGCGCCTCTCAAAGCTTCTACGCTCCACGATGTATTGATAAGATTATCATCCGATAAAACGCTGTCCCAAACGCCGCTGTTCGGGTTTTGACAGTGCGCAAGATATTCCATCGCTCCTTTAGCGGCTTTGAAATACTCTGATTTTCCGGTTCTGACAGCGGCTTCGCCCAGAGCCAGCGCCGCCAAAGCGTGATTGTAAAACGGCTCGTCGGGTTCGCAATAGCGGACGCCGTTAAAATCCTCGCCGGTTTTTCCATGCTGAATTAAATAGTTCAGACTGCTCTCGACAGCGTCTTTATATTCGCTTGTCGAGTCAAGACAACCCGCAGCCAAAAACGGCAACGCCGCCAACCCGGTCGCGCCGTTGACGTTCAAAGACGGCTTGGCGTTATCAGAATTATTAGTCCACGACCCGTCTGTCGATTGACGACTTTTCAGCCAGCGCAGCGCAAGCCCAACGGCGCGTTCGGTTTCCTCTGTCCCACCGTAAAGAGCGATCGCGCGCTTTTTCCCATTCGACCATAAAGTATAATCGTCATACCAAATGTCCGGATGGGCGTCTCTAAGATAAATATCCTTAGATGAATATTGAGAACAAACGGCATTGAGCGTATCAGTAACATTGACGTCGGCGGACGTTGTATTCTCGCTGTTGGACGCGTTATCCTCGCTGATGGGGGGAGCGCTCTGATCCTGCTGATCCTGTCTGGGAAAAATGCTTTGAAAAGTCAAAAAGACTATAACCAAAAGCGCTATGACAACAAAGACAACCCCAATTTGAATTCCAATCGTTTTAACGAAATAATTCAAAAGGGATGTATCTGAAACGGTTTGCCTTTGATTTCTGTCCGACATTGCTCGACGTCTGTTGAAAAAGATTCCATGAATAGTCTTCCTGAATTAATTGACGTCTGACGGTCAGCGTTATTAGGAAGAACGCAAAAATAACCGGCGTTCAATAGAGTTGCCCGACTGGAAGAAGTGTCTGCAAAAAAGATGGAGAGAAAACGTCGCGATAGCGACAGCGGACGAAAGTCCGCTAAAGTCCCGACAGGGACGAAACTCTCTATAACCGGCGGTTTCAACCGCCGGAGGGAAACATGTAAATTGAATATCGACGAATACGCTTTCCCCTCGCGCCCCCAAACGGTGGCGCGGGGGGAAAGCGGCTAGAGCGACAGGGGGTGCGTATCGCGATTGTTCCGGGGGCTAAAGCCGCCCGGTTACAAGAGTTGTGTCCTTTCAGGACGCGGTTCAGCTTCTCATCTTGCCAACCTTCGCAAGAAAATTTTGAGCGCGCCTGTTAAGCATTGGAATACAATCAATTCTAAGAAAGTTTATACATTTTAACAATTTAAAAAAACAACTGTTAATTTTTTGAACAAAAATATCAATTAAAACGTATGGATCAATAGAATGAGTGATCAGTTATGCCCTCGGTTCCGATCAGTCTTTCAAATCGTAAGCTGTTTTTGTTGATTGTTTTGGCTTTACCACACTAAATTCAGGGAGACAATCAGTTATGAAGAAGTTTCTTGTTGCAATGATTATTGCGTGCTTGAGTCTTGCTCTTTGCAGCTCGGCAATGGCGCAAGGCCCCGGCGGTCATCGCGGCGGACCTGGACCCGCGAGTCACGGCGGCGGTCCTGGTTTCCATGGAGGCGGTCCTTCGTTCCACGGCGGCGGACCTGGTCCCGCGTTCCATGGCGGCGGTCGTCCGATGCCGGCGCCCGGCCCGGGTTATTATCGTCCCGCTCCTCCGCCTCCGCCCCGGTACTATCCCAACTATTACTACTATCAAAACTATTACTATCCCGGATATTACTATCCCGGAACGGGTCTTTACTACAGAACTCCAGGTTTTGGATTTTCCATTTCCCTGTAAAATAAGGTCGTTGGCGCCTGTGAATTAAAAGCAGGCGCTTTGCGCGCTCAAACGTTTTTTAACACGAAATACGCGAAAAGAACGAAAGAAACGAAAGGATTGTTTGATCTAATAATTTTTCGTATTTTTCGCTTATTTCGTGTTTTTCGCGTTTAATAATCTCTTTAATAACTCTCTCTAAAAGTTTAACCACAAAGAACACAAAGAACACAAAGAATCAATCGGCGAAAATCCGTATTTTCCTGGGGGCTTACGCACCCCAGCTCGCCTTGTTTTTTAAAACTTCGCGAACATCCTCCGCGCCTCCGCGTCTCCGCGTGAGATTTGCCTGGGCGTCTCGCACCCCGCCTCGCTGCATTATTCCTTTACGCCTACTTGAACGGGTTCGATCGGCAGCGCTTTTGAGATGTCTTTGGGATTGATTTTGACCAGCAAGCCGCGGTGTCCGGCGTTGATGTAAATAAACGGCTCGTCGAGAATGGTCGATTCGACGAAAACGCGCATTCTTCGTTTCGTTCCGAAGGGGCTTGTACCGCCGACTTGGTATCCGGAATGTTTGTCGGCAACGGCGGGTTCGCACGGTTTGACCGATTTCACGCCCAGTATCCGCGCCATGTTCTTTGTGGAGATTTCCAGATCGCCGTGCATGAGGACGATAAACGGCTCTTTGGCGTCCGTTTCCAGAATAATCGTCTTGATGCAAACATGCTCGTCGACGCCAAGCTCTCGAGACGACACCCGCGTTCCGCCGCGCGGCTCGTACTTGTACTCGAAAACTTCAAACGGAATTTCGCATTTCTTCAGAACTCGCAGCGCGAGCGTTTCAGGGACTTTTTTGGACATAGCGCTTAGTGGTTAGTGCCTAGTGGTTAGTGGTTAGTGGTTAGTGGTTAGTGGCATGGACGCAAAGCGCGTCCGAGCCGGAATCGGTTTACATTGTCGCTGCAGGATCGCCTTGTTGGCAGAAGGTTTTTCAGCGCTAGAAAAAGAGCCATTTGACCAACATCACGATAGATACAATGAACAATATGATAATAACTGCAATAAAAAGAATGATGATACATGCAAATGTATTTAAGAAACGAGGACTAGTAAGAAACAATTGCATTTTCAGGTATTTTAAATTTTTTTGTAGTGTAACATCTTCAGGCGCTTTTTCTGCAAGTCGCTTGCGGATTTTCAGAGCCTTCTCGTACCATTCCCGCGCGGCGGCAGCGTTTCCGGCGGCTAGTTCCATATTGCCAAGTCGCTCGTACGAAACGCTCAAACCCTGCTGGGCGTCAACGTTATCCGGCATTTGTTCTGCTAGCCGCTTGCGGATTTCCATAGCCTTCTCGTACCATTCCCTCGCGGCGGCAGCGTTTCCGGCGTTGCGCTCCAAATCGCCAAGGTTATCGTACGAAACGCTCAAACCCTGCTGGGCGTCAACGTTATCCGGCATTTGTTCTGCTAGCCGCTTGCTGATTTCCAGAGACTTCTCGTACCATTCCCTC
>JAFZAL010000116.1 GCA_017557195.1 Thermoguttaceae bacterium
GACCCGGATGCGTTACTGGCTGCGAAAAAGATTTTCAGCGTTTCGCGGCGTTTTGTTCGCCGTTCCGGCGAATGCGTAATTCCGCTCGCTGACGCTCGCTCCATTACCGCCTTCCAATCAATCGACTCAACCGAGTCTTTCTCCAGGTCTTTTTCTAAAATTTCTCAAAAATTTTCCTAATTGACCTATTGCATTGAAATTCCGGTTCTGGTAAAATAAGAATAATTGGAATAAAACTGAAATGTAAACCGCAGAATATTTTATCATTTTGAAAGGAGAGAACATGCCTCGATTTGTTCAAACATTTGCAGCCATGATCGCTATGTGCTGCGCGGCTGCCTGGGCTGGCTACACGCCCTTTGATCAGCTAAGTCCGGAAGCGCAGCAGCAGATTCTTGACGACTGGTCCTTCCAGGCGGACAACGCCTTCGACGCTGGCAAAGTCGCCAACGAAATTAAATGGGCTAAAGAAGCGGCGGAACGCATCGCCGATATGGACGACGACATCGACCTGTCCGACAAAGTCGCGAAGCTGGACGAACTTCAGAAAAAGCTCGACGCCGACCCCAATCAGGATTTCAAGGCTCTGTATTTTGAAGTCCGAAAAGTCAAACGAGACATTCTGTTCTCCAACCCGTTGATTGACTTCGATTCCATTTTGATGGTATCCAACCCGTATCCGAAAGGAAAGCCGGGCGACGCCACCGACGAATGGGGACACGAAGCTCGTCACCGCAACGGCTACATGGCGGTTGACGGCGGAAAACTGCTCGTTGTCGGCTTGAACCCGCTGGAAATCAAAAAGGACATTCTCAAAGACGTTACCATCGACGGCAAAACCATGGACGGCGCGTTCTGGCGTCCTGACCTGTCGTTCGACGGCAAAGAAGTTCTTTTCTGCTATCGTCCGCTGGGAGAAAGATCGTTCCACCTGTACAAAGTCAACGTTGACGGAACCAACTGCCGTCAGCTGACCAAGGGCGACTACGACGACCTCGACCCGGTTTACACGCCGGACGGTCACATCGTCTTCTGCTCGTCGCGTCAAGGCAGCTACGTTCGCTGCATGCCGATGACGCACGCGTTCGCGGTTTCCCGCTGCGATTCAGACGGAAAGAACATCTACGTCATTTCCGCCAACGGCGAACCGGAATACATGCCTAACATGCTTCCTGACGGTCGCGTTATTTATACCCGTTGGGAATACACCGATAAAGCTCTGTGGCGCGTTCAGTCCCTCTGGACTATGAACCCGGACGGAACGAACACGCAAACGCTGTGGGGCAACCAGTCCACCTGGCCGGACGTCTTGACCGAAGCCCGCGCCATTCCGGACTCCAAAAAGATCGTCTTCACCGCTGTCGGACACCACGCCTGGTTTAACGGCTCGATTGGTTACATTGACCCGACTCGCGGTTTGAACTACCCGGACGGTCTGGAACGCATTACTCGAGAAGTTGGCTGGCCGGAAGTCGGCAACGGACCACAGGATCCGGCTCCGTCTTACGATTACCATCAGGCAGGCAAGTACTTCGCGTACAAGTCCCCGTATCCATTGAATGAAGAATACATGCTCGTTTCCGCTCGTTACGGCGGACACCTCTACAACGGCCCGCACAACGGCTGGTTCTTCATGGTTTATCTGCAGGACGTCTACGGAAACAAGGAACTGATTCACAAGTCCGAAAACGCCAACGCCTGGTACGCCATGCCTCTCAAACCGCGTCCGGTTCCGACTGTCGTTCCAGACAAAGTCGACTGGCCGAAAATCGGTTCTGGCGAACAGCCCAAACCGGGGTATCTGTACTCTAACAACGTCTTTGACAACGCTCCGGAAATCCTGAGAGAAAAAGGCAAGGCGATTCGCGTTGTTCAGATGGACCCGAAAAACTACACGACCTGGGTTAAAACCGTTCAGCACGACGGCCCCGCCGTTTCCGTCTTCCAGGCTGAAGGCGTCAAACGAATCCTCGGAACCGTTCCGATTGAACCGGATGGAAGCATTTACTTCGAACTGCCCGCCGGCAAGTCCGTCTACTTTGAAATGCTGGACGAAAACGGCATGGCGATTCACGTTATGCGAACCTTCACCAACGTCATGCCGGGCGAAACCCGCGGATGCTTTGGCTGCCATGAATCCAAGCTCAATACAAAGAGCAACCCGCAAGCCAAAAACATGAACATGGCTATGAAGAAAGGCCCGCAGAAACTCACGCCGCCCAGCTGGGGAACGGAAGAATCCATTTCCTACATGCGATTCGTTCAGCCCGTTCTGGACAAATACTGCGGCAAGTGCCATCAAGACCCGGAAAACGATGCGTATAAGAAGCTCAACATGGTTTGCCGCCCGTCGACTCACGGCTGGTGGGGCAACGTCATGTCTCGTCCAAACGATACCAGCCCGTTCTGCGAACCGTACTATACGATGGTTACCGGCGCCTGCCC
The DNA here is from genome assembly GCA_017557195.1 of Thermoguttaceae bacterium. Lineage (GTDB taxonomy): Bacteria > Planctomycetota > Planctomycetia > Pirellulales > Thermoguttaceae > RUG11551. Next base: position 2,446 of record JAFZAL010000116.1, read on the forward strand.
GTGGGGCGGACCGAAAGCTCGCGACGAACACAACGTTCCCGCCAATATCGCCGGTCTGTTTATCGTTGAAGGTTACGGCACGACCGACCCGGCTAACCTCGCGACCCTGCCGCCGTATTCAGCGTTCAGCCCGGTCAGCCTCCTGATTCACAACGCCTGCTCCGGCGAACACCACGGCGTTAAGGTTGAAGGCGTTGATCGCGAACGACTCATTGCCTGGGTTGACTGCAACGGTCCGTATCTGGGAGACGAAGAAATTCGTCAGATGTACGACCCGGATCACTACAGCGTCAACAACATTCCGCCTGTACGTCCGCGTATTGCCACCGCCCCGATTATTAACCGCTTTGACATCAATCAGGAAGGCGACTCCGAAAAGGTTGCCGGCGTCCCGCTGAAACTGTTCAACAACGAACCATGCGACGCGGAAATCGTCTCTGCCGTCTACGGCGCCAACGACAAGTTCGTTGACGTTACCGAACAGGTTAATAAGCTCTATCAGCACAAGCGCATTACCCAGTTGCCGATGTACAACAACCTCGCTGGCGACCCGATTGTCAACGTTGTCAAGACGCTCAAGGTTACCTTCAAGTACAAGGACGGAACCACGAAGACCGCGGTATTCCAGGAAAACACGCCGATGGTCGTTCCGGCTAATTAAGTAAACCTTTGAAGCTAAATCCGCTTCGATGAACAGCACATAATTATGCGGGGGAATTGGTTGACGAAACCAATTCCCTTTTTTCGTGAAATGTTGAATAATATCGACAAAACAGCGCCCTGTCGTGTTGACAAAAGCCGTCTTGTCTGCTATGATTATATATAGTAAAATGATACTCGACTATAACGAATAATCCCAATAACCTAAAGGACAAATCATGACAAAAAACATTTTGATTATAACTGGCAGCCCTCGCAAGGGAGGGAACAGTAACCAATTGGCGGAAGCGTTTGCTCAGGGAGCGCGCGAGGCGGGAAACAGTGTTGAAATTTTCTCGACGGCAGACAACCCGGTTTTACCGTGCCGCGCCTGCGAATGCTGCTGGACGAAAGGAACTGCCTGCGTTTTCGACGACGGGTTTCGAACGCTGGCGCCAATGCTGGAAAAGGCTGACGTCGTCGTTTTCGCTACGCCGGTTTACTGGTTTACGTTCTCCGCTGAAATCAAGTCGGCAATCGATAAACTCTACGCGTTCATGACCGAACCCGGCGCAGGCAAGCTCCATATTTCCAAGTCGTACCTTATTTTCTCGGCAGAAGCCACCAACGAAAACGGCTATTTCGACGGCATTATCGCGTCGTATCAGCAGATTTGCGGCTATATGGAATGGAAAATCGGCGACATCCTCATTGCAGACGGATTGGGCGCCAAAGACGCCATTCAGACCCGTCCAGAACTTCTCGAAAAAGCCAAAGAACTGGGCAAAAACGTCTGAGGTCGCCGCAATGGCTTGTCAGGAAGAACAAGTTGAAAAACGCATCGGAATGCTGGCGGGATGGGGGAACTACCCCGTCCGCGTAGCGCAGGCGTTGAAAGACGCCGGGTACAGCGTCTACTGTCTGGGCGTGAAGGGACACTGCAAGAGCGAGGCGGAACTGCGGGACATTTGCACGGACTTTGCCTGGACAACGCTGGGCAAGTTCGGCAAAAGCATCCGATATTTTCAGTCCCATTCCGTTCCAGACTGCATTATGCTGGGCAAGATTCACAAAAAGGAACTCTTCAAGCCATGGGCGCTGTTCGCTCTGCTGCCGGACTGGGTAACAATCAAAACGTTTGCCGCCTTTTTCCTGTTTAAGAAGAAGGACTGCCGCGACGACTCGCTGCTCAAACGGATTGTAGACCTGTACGCTCAAAACGGCATCCGCATGGGCGTTCCGACAGACTACTGCCCGGCGCTGCTGGTTAAAGAGGACTGTCTGACCAAACGTCAGCCGACAGAGCAAGATTGGAAAGACATCGAGTACGGCTGGCAGGTCGCGAAGGATATGGGACGATTCGACGTCGGACAGACGGTTATCGTCAAAAACCAGATGGCGGTTGCCATTGAAGCCATTGAGGGTACGGACGCCTGCATTAAACGAGCCGGAGATCTGTCACAGCGAGGCGGTCTTGTCATGGTCAAAGTCGCCAAGCCGCAGCAGGACATGCGTTTTGACGTCCCGACGATTGGCATGACAACCGTCAAAAACCTCGTCGCTGCCGGGGGGAAAGTCCTTGCCGTCGAAGCGAACAAGACGATTCTCATCGACGAAGACGCCGTGGTCGACTACGCCAACGCTCACAATCTCGTGATTGTCGCCATAAAAAACGTCGAACAGATTACAGGCGTTTCCCAGACAGACGCTTAAGCTCTGTTTTCATCCTGAATTATTGAACCTGATTTTCATTAGAACGTTATCATGGAAAAAGTATTTCTCATTCCAGACGAATCGATAGTTGACAGTCAAAAATCGCCGAAAGCCGCTCCTTTTATTGATTATCTTGTCGATTATCTTTTCAATAAATACAGGAAAAACGACTTTTGGGATATGTCAAAAGTCTTGCTGGTCGTTCCGTCGGCGCGAGTCCGCATCGAGACGCTTGAGCAGATTTTGATTCGGGCGGAAAAGGAAAACGTTCTTTGGGAAATCCCGAAAATTGTAACAATCGGCCGCGCGCTGGAATATTTTTATCGGCAAACGCGTCCGTTGGCAGACGACGTTACGCAGTTTCTGGCGTGGGGTAAAGCCGTTGAAACGTCAGACAAAAATAAACGGAGTCGGTTCTTCCCTGTTATTCCTGACAAGAACGATTTAACCAAACGGATTCTTTTTGGTCAAATGCTGGGAGGGTTGCACGAAAACCTTGCGGCAGAATCGCTGTCCTTTGCAGACGTCGCTCAAAAGCTGAAAGATCTGTCAGTTAATTCCGGAAGGCTGAATCTGCAGAACGAAATTGACCGATGGAATTTTTTGTCTGAAGTTGAAGAAAGTTACCTGTCCATTCTTGACAAGCTCAATCTTTGGGATCGTCACGCGGCTCGTCGCTATGCTCTCGATTCGCCGCAGGAAGGACGAAATGGATTCCCCGGCGATTTTGAAATTGATCTTGATATAATTCTGGCTGGAATTGTCGATTTGAACAAGATTCAGAAGGAAATGCTCCGCCGCGTTGAAGAACATGTAACAGCTTTGATTTACGCTCCGGAAAGCGAATCGGAAGGTTTTGACGAGTTCGGCGCGCTCAAGGTTGAATTCTGGAGCTCTGATCTTTCCTGCCCGCTATCCGAGGACAAAATCATTCAGGTTGACAAGCCGGAAGAACAGGTTCTTTGCGCTTTTGATTTCATTCGTCAACTTAGCGAAGATTATAGTCCGGACGACTTCGTCATTGGCGCGCCGGATGAAAAGCTTATCCCGTTTGTTGAATCTACAGCGGACAAACTGGGGCTTGAGATAGACAACACCATCGGCATTTCGCTGTCGTCAACGTCCCCAGGCGCGCTGCTGACGGCAATTGCCGAATTTCTTGAGCTGCACGATTTCGAATCCTTTGCCAGTTTGGTTCGACATCCTGAAGTTTACGACGCTATTTACAATGCGTCTGATGAAGACGGCAAAATAATCCCTGACAAGTCCATCGAAATAATCTCGATTCTGGATTCTTATCAGCAAAATAATTTCCCGTTAGACGTTTCTTCGGGTTTTCTTTCCAACCCGTTTAACGAAGAGCAGGGAATTATCAAAAGGGTTTTGAACTGGATTAACGAGTGGCTTTCCGAACTGAATCAGAAAGAAATTGACCCTCAAAAGCTTAAGCAGATTGTTACAAATATCTTTGATCATCTTCCCAAAGACCAATACGTTTTGAATCGGAACGCTCAAAGAATGTTGAGCAACATTGCCGGCAAACTGGAATTGATTCCAAAATCGTTAACCGGCAAACTGACGCCTGTTTCTGCGTTGAAGCTGCTTCTGCTGCGTTCTAATACGTATACTCTGCCTAACGGTTCAGAGGAAGATGGCGTTGAGGAAGACGAATCCCAGGAGTCAGATGCGTCTTCAGCGTCTAAACCCATGATTCATCTGGCAGGCTGGCTGGAACTGGTCTGGGACAGATCGCCGGTATTGGCGATTCTCTCGTTTAACGAAGGCGTGGTTCCTCAAAGCGTCAACGCGCATCTTTTTCTGCCTAACGAACTGCGAAAAGCGCTTGGAATCATGCACAACGATCGCCGATTCGCCCGCGACGCCTACGCGCTCAAAGCCATGAGTTCATCGAAACAGGAGATTCGGGCGATATTTGGAAAACGCGATACGGAAGGCAAGCCTGCGCTGCCCAGCAGACTCCTGTTCAACAAGGGCGAGGAAAATGACAATATGGCGACATTTGCCGCTCAGGCGTTTCGTTTCTTTAATGAAAAACAGCCGCTGCCAAAGTATTTTCTGGAAGAACCCGGCTTGCAAGAGTCCGAGTCGCTCAATGAATATATCAAATGGGCGAAAAACAATTTGTCTGGCGGAGCGTTAAAAGGCGTTGTAAGCGAAGTCTCTGTAACGAATCTTAGAGACTATATTCAATGTCCATTTCGATTTTACCTCAAACACGTTTTGAAAGTTCAGCCGACAGACTACGCCGTCAAGGAGCTGACTTCGCTTTCGTACGGGACGTTTATTCATAATGTGTTACAGGAATGGGCGCAGAAAGAACTGAAAAATGGTCGAACCGACTGGCGCATTCCCGCTGACGAGTTGTCAGAGGTTTTGAGTGACATTGTTGACAAAATCTACCATCGATCCTATCCCGACAGCGTTTTGCCGGGGATTGCTATTCAAAAAGAGATTATCAAGCAGCGTCTGAAATCCTTTGCCGAGTTACAGTCCACATTGGAAGGAGAGATTATAACCGTTGAACATCCGTTTGAACAGGTCGTGTATTTCAACAACTCTAAAAATGATGCGATAACGCTCAAAGGGAAATTTGACCGCATCGACAGAATGTCGGACGGAACGATTATTTTATTGGACTACAAGACGGGCAGAAAAAAAGACCCTTCCGATGACCATATCGATAAAAACAAGAAACAAAAGCAAGGCGAAGACAATAATCACTTAAAATGGATAAATCTGCAGCTGCCGGTTTATCGACAGATTATTCTCGCCAATCGAGAGAAGTTTGACTGGATGACGCCAGATACAGACGTTCAGGTTGGCTATATTACTATCCCCGACGATGAAAATGCGTCACTAATAAATCCCTGCAAACAACCGGGAAGCAGATCAAAGAAGACCGTTTGGGACGACAAAGTCTTTTCTGACGCTGAAAAATACACATCTGAGATTTTGACTAACATTTACAACGGCGTTTTTTGGCCGCCGACGCCAACCAAAGAAATCGAACATGACAACTACGCTGATTTCGTCAGTTGGTTGGAAAGAAATCAAGACGATTGGGAATAGATGACAATTGAACGGCTTTTATTCTCTCAATTATAATAACCGCATACTACACATTATCCAGGATTTCAGGACCATGAAAAACCATCAAAACAAAGCTTCACAGACGTTCAATCGCCGCCGATTTCTGGCGGGCGCGTCAGCCGCCGCGGGTCTGTTTTTTATCCCGCGAAGCGTTTTTGCCGATTCCACCGACGACGTCGTCCTTCGCGCCGCCGTTACAAGCGACGTCCATTACAACGGCTCGCCCGACGCCCCGGAAGTCCAGCGCTTTGAAGGCGCGATGAAGTTCATGTACGAGTACTCGGCGTCCCAGCCGTACAAGAATTTTGACGCTCTGCTTGTCGGCGGCGACATGTCCAACAACGGCAGAGAGTACCAAATCGGGCTGTTTTGCCAGTCGATGGACAAATGTCTCAAACCGGAAACGAAACGGGTTCTGTGCATGGGCAACCACGACCACTGGGGCGGGAACCGTCAGCTGTGGGAACGCGTCTTTCAGACTCCTGCCAACAATCGGGTGGAAATAAACGGGTTCCAGTTCATCACGCTTTCCTGCGAGAAGGGGACTTGCCGAAACGGCGATTTGACTTACGCTCTGTCGTGGCTGAAAGAGCAACTCGACGCCGCCTGCGCCGACAATACCAACAAGCCAGTCTTTCTCATGCAGCATTATCACGTTGAAGACACCGTTTACGGCAGCTGCAAGCCCGACAGCTGGGGCGTCAACGACCTGCGCGAATTCCTTAAAAGCTATCCTCGCGTTATCAACTTCTCCGGACATTCGCATTACCCGATTAACGACCCGCGATCCGCCTGGCAGGGAGAATACACCGCGTTCGGAACCGGCACGATGAGCTATTACGAAATGACCGGCGGAAAGTACAACAAATTCCCCCCAGGACATCGCAACGCTGCGCCGTTTTACATCATGGAAATCCATCGTGACAACAGCGTCGTTCTCAAGGTGTACGACATGATAACCAACAGCTTCTACGATTGCGTCTACGTGGTTGCGGAGCCAGGGAACGCTGAAAAATACGTCTATACAGACGCTCGATACCAAACCAGCCAAGCCCCGTTCTGGTCAGACGGCGCTGCGGCGAACGTTACAAACGCGACGTCTTACGGCGCTACGCTCTCGTTCCCGCAGGCGAAATGGAACGGTCAGGAGAATATCGTCATGTCTTATCGCGCAGACGTCTATAAAAAGATTGATGCGGATTGGTTCCTTCAGTCCCAGCAGTACGATTGGTCACAGTACTATTTTAACGACATGCCTGATACGATGACGTTTGAAGTCAAGGGTTTGGACGAGTCGTCACAGTACAAGGCGGCGATTACCGCTCTGAACTGTTTCGGAAAGGAATCTGAGAAGACGCTTGAGGCGACGTTTGCGACGCTGTCTGACCCCAACGAATGCGTCGACAAGACCGCCGCCAAGCCGAGCGCGAATATTCTGGACGTCCATTTCACCGCTGACGGTCCCGTCAATACCGCGGTCAACAAATTGCCGAAGCAAAAGGCGGTTGAGGTATTCGGATCGCCGCAGTTTGTCGAGGACGCCGCCCTCGGGTGCGTAGCCGCCGTCTTTGACGGGAAGCAGGACTTCTGCCGGGTTCGATTCTCCGGCGCGGACTACAGCCGCATGGTCAACCAGCTGACCATGTCCGTCAAGTTCAAAATCGACAAGTTCGAACAGCGCGGCATGGACGTTTTCGGCAACACCCAGCAGGCAGGCTGCTGCTTTGAAATCAACGGGAAAACAAAACAACTCGAATTCTGGGCGCACGTCGACGGGAAATATCAGATTATTTTCGCCCCCATCAAAGAAGGGGAATATGTAACAGCTACCGGCGTTTTCAACGGTCGGACGCTTGTTCTTTACATCAACGGCGCAGAGGCGGCAAAACTCGAATGTCCCGGACAGATTCGCCATCCCGCCTCTGCCGCCTGTCAGGCGTTCTGCATCGGCTCGGACGTCAACAACAAAGGAGAGGGCGAGTTCTTCTTCCCCGGCTCCGTCGCCTACGCCCGCATTTACAGCTGGGCGCTGAATGCGGAACAGATAAAGGAATTGGCTGGAAGCAGAGAGTAGACGAGTCGCTGGTTCGCTCTCCCTGCCTCCTTGTAAAAAATCCCCCGGCTGGTATAGTATTTTGTATGAAACGAATTAAAACGGTAACCTTGGGCTGCAAGGTGAATCAATACGAAACGCGGTATCTGCTCGAAGGGCTTTATGAGCTGGGAGGTCAGGATGCGGCGGCTGACCAGACGCCGGATATTATCGTCGTCAATACGTGTACAGTAACGGCGGATTCCGACGCCAAGTCTCGGCATATTATCCGAAAGCTGCACAGGGATTATCCCAAGGCTCAGATGATAATCATGGGCTGCTGGGCAACGCAAAATCTCGCTGCCGCTTCCGAACTGGCGGAGGAAGCGGGAAACGGGTCTGTCGTCTTGACCGATAAATCGAAGCTGGGCGACTGGCTGGTAGAGCAGGGCTGTATCGACGCCCCGCTGGGAATCGGGCGATTCTCCGAGCATACCCGCGCGTTCGTCAAGGTTCAGGACGGCTGCCGTCAGTTCTGTTCGTACTGTATTATTCCCCACGTCAGAAATCGTCTCTTCAGCCGAGAGCCGAAACAGGTTCGAAACGAAATCGAGCGTCTGATTCAAAACGGGTATCGGGAAATCGTTCTGACGGGAATACATCTGGGCTTTTACGGAGAAGGGTTTGACAATCCGGAACTCAAGGGCTTGACGCTTGCCGACCTCGTTTCTGAACTGACAACGATTGACGCTGATTTCCGAATCCGAATTTCTTCTTTGGAATCGCACGAGGTTTCCGAGCGTCTTTTGGAACTCATGCGAGACAACCCGGATAAAATCTGCCCTCATCTGCACATCTCCATGCAAAGCGGGTCTGACGCGGTGTTAAAGGCGATGAACCGCCCAACGTCGTCGGCAGAGTATTTGAGCCGCTGTCGGCTGGCGAACGAGTTCGTTCCTGACGTCGCGCTGACGACCGACGTCATCGTCGGGTTCCCGGGCGAAACGGAGTCCGATTTCCAGCAAACGATGGCGGTCTGTCAGGAAGCGGGCTTCTCCAAGATTCATATTTTCCGCTATTCTCCGAGGGAAGGAACGCCGGCGGCGAAGATGTCCAACCAGATTCCGCCCTCAGTCAAACAGGAACGCGCCCAGCGGCTGGCGGAGCTGGAAAAGACGCTGCGTCAAGAGTATTTCCAGTCCCAGATCGGAAAAAGCGTCTGTATTTTAGCGGAACGATTCAAAGAAGGGTTCGTTACCGGCTGTACGGAACGCTATATTCCCGTTCGCGTTCCGGGATCGGAACTCAACTGCGGCGCGTTCGTGAGAAAAATTCTCCAGCCAGAAGATTTGGCAGAATAATTAGTTTCGAGTTGGGAGTTGCGAGTTGCAAGAGGAATCAAAGCGACCAACGGGAGCGATTATAATACGATTCGCGCGGCAGCGCGGATTGGGAGCGGCGCCTCGCCGCCGCTTTGCGTAATTACGCATTACGAATTACGCATTACGCATTAAAAAAAGCCCGCGGCGGTAATATCGAGAACCACTTCAATACTACGCGCCGCAGGCTAAAACTTCGACTGTCCACACGCTATTTTAACAGTCGAATTTTATCTTTCGGGTGCAGTTAAAATCTCTTTCAACCACAAGGAGAATTACCCAATCGATATAATTAGTATAATTTATCTAAATTTATTATCAAGCCCCCTTTGACAATTTTTAGGAATTTTTTTGA
>JAFZAL010000117.1 GCA_017557195.1 Thermoguttaceae bacterium
ATTCCCCACTCCCCACTCCCTACTCCCTAATCTTCTCGCAACTCGCAACTCGTTACTCGCAACTCCCATGCCTGAATTTCGCATCAATTCGTTTTCTCATAAAGGCGTAATCGTTGCTGGAGAACGAGCAAACAGACCGTTCAGTTCTCCATGCAGCGCTCAGACATCGCAGGTTTGTCCATTTTGCAAAGGAAACGAAGAACAAACGCCTGCTCCAACAGACGTTGTTTATTATCCGGGAACGACCGATTGGGCGCTGCGATGCGTTCCCAACCGATACCCGGCTGTTGCCTTTTCCAAACCTTGGAACGAATTGGAATATCAGCTTTCTGCCGGAGCGAATTCTTATCATTACGATTGGATGCGTCAGGCGGCTTGCGGTCGGCACGAAGTCATCATCGAATCGCCGAGGCATGACAAACGCTGCGGTTTGCTGGGAGAAGATCAATGGAAGCGTCTGACGCGATTTTACGCCAGCAAAGTTCGTTCTTTCTATAAAGACCAATCGTGTCAATACGTTCAACTGTTTAAGAATCAGGGACTAGCCGCCGGCGCGTCGCTGGAACACGTTCACAGCCAAATAATCGGCTTGCCGATGATTCCTCCGGTTGTCAAAAATGAGCTTGCTGAACTTGAACGGTACGCCAACCAGACGGGTCGTCTGTTTTGGACGGATATTCTCAATAAGGAGTTTCAGTTGGGAAAACGCATTGTCGAAACGACGGAAAACTTTGTCGTCTTCTGCCCGTTTTTATCCCGTTTTGCCGGCGAAACCTGGATTATGCCTCGAGAACATCGTCCGGATATGGAAAACGCTCCTGACGTTGTTCTGGACGAATTGGGCGCTTTGCTGTCCCGGTTATTGCCGCGTCTGGAAAACGCTCTCATTGAATTCAATAATCAGACTGCAATACAGAGCGAAGAACCCGTTACGCCATCGTACAATATCGTGTATCGATCCGCGCCGCGCATCGACAGTCGCATTCCAGATTTGTTTTGCTGGCGAATGGAAATAATCCCCCGAATTAACTCAATCGCCGGGTTCGAACTCGGAACAGGGTGCTTTATTAACGTTATTCCTCCCGAGGAATTTCGGGAAGCGCTGGTTAGAAGCGCTTAAAACGTCTTAAATCGCCATTAGAAACTCGATTTGTAAATATATTGTAATACCAAGCAAATTTTTTGTTTTGAGTTCTGTTTTTTCTTGTCTTTTTAATAATTCTGCTCGATATAACGAATATACGGAAATGTAGTTTTTTACACGAATTACATAATTAAACGATTATAATATACCCTCTTTATTCCTTTTTCTGCCGCATTTGGCTGTCAAATGCGCGAAAAAGGGAAAGTAGCTATTTCATAGATAAGGGAATTTAAAATGAAAAAGACTGCTGTTTTATTGTTGGCAACAATAGGATTTTGCACACTGTTTACGTCCCCGGCGTTTGGTCAAGGGATTTTTATGCGAGGCGTTGGCGCCGTGAACGAGTCCTTTGGCGGAGCCGCTGTCGGCGCGCCGCTTGACTCGATGGGAGCGCTTACCTGGAACCCTGCAACTATTTCCGCTCTTCCGCAAAGCGAAATGGGATTCTCCGCCGCAATGATTCTTCCCAATATGAAAGTTAATACGCCGTACGGAGAAGTCAACGGACAGCCTGGCGTCGCGGTTGCGCCTAACTTTGGCGTCGTTTCAAAGAATCCATGCTCTCGCTGGACGTTTGGTTTGGGATTGTCAACGTTGGGTGGCGCGAAAGCTGCGTATCCTTCTTTGAAACAGATTGCCGGACCGGATCCGACCGTTTCCGCCCTGGCAACGCTCAATGCGGATATTATGATGCTGCAATTCGCTCCGACGGCTTCGTATCAGCTGACAGAAAATCTGAGTTTTGGTTTTGCTCCCACGCTGACAATGGCTCAGATTCTTTGCGACCCGCTGTATATTTCCATTCCGCCTGAGGGTTCCGGCGCGTTACAGTTCCCCAGCGGAACGTCGTCCCGGTACATGTTCGGCGGCGGGTTCCAGTTCGGTCTGTATTACGACACCCACTGCAACTGGGCGTTTGGATTCAGTTACAAGTCTCCTCAATGGATGGAGCCGTTCCGTTTCCAGACTGAAGAATACGCCGCAGACGGAACTTATCTTGGACCGTACGTTCGAAAGCTGCATATTACCGTTCCGCAGATTATCAGCATTGGAACGTCTTACCGCGGATTCCAAAACACGCTCTTGGCGGCGGACTTGCGATACTACATTTACGACGGCTGCGGAGACGTCAAACTGCTTGGCTGGCATAACATGTTCAGCCTGCATTTGGGAGCTCAAAGAATTATCAACGATCGCCTCACCGCTCGAATGGGATACGTTTACAACGACAACCCCATTCCAGACGCGTATGCGTATCGCAACCTCGCCAGCCCGATTTGCCATCAGCACATGCTGTACTTAGGCGGATCAATCAAGCTGACTGATCAGATCGAAGCGACGCTCTGTTACGGGCACACGTTCAGAAATTCGCTTAATGGCGCCACCCCGATTGGAATGCCCATTTCCGTATCCACCGGCGCCGACATGCTGGCAATGAGCTTTAGAGTTCTGTTCTAATCAAAGAAAAAATCACTATCGCGATTGAACAGGCAGGAATTCAATCATTGCCCAAAACGCGCTGTTATTTCCCCATTGGGGAAAATGGCGAATTGGGCAGTTCCATCCAACCCGGTATGGATAACTTGAACGCCCGCCTGTTCAAACATGACTCTTCCCTGCTTTTGCGGATAATTTTTTGCCTCGGAAAAGACGGCGTATTTGGCTTTCGTCCATTGAATAAACTCTGGAGTAAGGCTTAAATGCGAGCCGTGGTGCGGCGCCTGAACGACGTCGAAGCCGGGCGAATCTTCCATGGTAATTTCTCTAACGCCATTTCCGACCAGGTCGCCAGTAAGCAAAACGCGACGTCCAGCGTATTCCAGTTCAACAACCAGGCTGTTAGCGTTTTCGGGAGTGAACAAGTCCAGAACGCCGCCGGGACCGGGATGCAAAAATTCTATCTTGTACTGTTTTGAATCTCCCAGCTTGTCTCCGCGATAAACGACATGCGCCTTGACGTTCGCCTTTTTCAGATAGCGTTTGAACTTCTCGAGCGTTTCGTTGTCGGCTTCGTCAAACATCATTTCCGGAACGTAAATCGTGTCGATGGCGAAGCGTTCGGAAAGGGTCGGGAGCATGTTGTAATGGTCGGCGTCTGAATGGGACAAAATTACGCCGTGAATCTTCGTGATTCCCTGTTTCCACAGATAATCGCAAACGGACTCTACGCCCCGTTCGGGACTTGTCATCTTGCCGGCATCGTAGAGGATGTTTTTCCCGTCCGGCAGACGAATGAGCGTGCACAGTCCATGTTCGACGTTGATAAAATCCACGTCCATCTGTACCGGGCGCGTCAGATAGCCGTAAACTGGAATGAACGAAATAATCGCCAGCCAAACCGCCAGAACAGACGCCATAATCATGCTTCGGGCGCGGCACCAGCGGCTAAACGCCCACGCAAAGAGGATAACGTAAAACGCGATTAAAAGCGGTTCGTTCAGACCGGTAACCCAGAATCGCGACCAGCGCCACGAATGAACGGTTTGAACGATGTAGTCCATTGTCCAGAGCGAACTCTGACAGATTTTCGCGCTGACGTTGGCGATAAAGTCAAACAGGAAAAAGGAATCGAACGGGCTGAGCAGCATGGCGATCATTCCCGTCAAAATGGAAATGAAAATCGGGACGCTTAGAACCAGATTGAGCAGTACGGAAAAGAGCGACAGAACGTGAAAACGCGTTGCAATCAGCGGCGCGATTACGCCCAGGAGCATAAAGCTCAAAATCAGCGTTACAAGAATTCCTCGAACGTTTTTTCGAGCGCTCCCTTGCCAGCGGCGTCCCATTCCAACGGCGGTTTCGTTCCCGACGGGAAGAATGTAACAGGCGATTTTCTCTGCCGACGGCGCCATGGCGATGATCGCGCCGACTGTCAAAAACGACAGCTGCGTTCCCGTCTGAAAAACTGACGACGGGTTGAGAATCAAAACGATTATTCCAGACAACGCAAGGACGTTAAAGGACAACGGTCGCTGATTGAACGCAAGCGCGGCGGTTGCCGTCAGACACAAAACGCCTGCTCGTATCGCCGGGGGCTGCGCGCCGGTAAGAGCGATGTAAAACAGAATCATCACGCAGACGATTATGTATCGAACTTTTCTCGACAGCGGCGCAAAGCTGAGCGCGAACTGCAGCAGCGTCGTCAAAATTCCAACGTGAAGTCCTGAAACGACCAGCACGTGAATTGTCCCGGTTTCCTGAAACTGTTCTACCACGCCTTCCGGCAGATCGTTTCTGTTTCCCAGCAAGAAAGCGGACGCCAGCCGCGCTTCTCGCGTTATGGAAAACCGTTTTTCCAAACCCTCTTGCGCTTTGCGCTGACAGGCGCCAATCCAGCGGAAAAAGGACGCCTGACGCTCTTGAGCGCGCTGGGTCGCTCCGCCCGGACTGCGAACGGTCATAACGGTTAGAATGCGGCGGCTGCGAAGAAAATCCCGGTAATTGAATCGACCGGTGGAATCATCGTTGGGTAAACCGCACGAGCCGACAAGTTCAATTGCGTCCCCAACTTCAAAGCCGGTCAAATGTCCTGTTACAGACACACGAACGTACCCGTCGGCCGACGTCCACGTTTGGCCGGAACGGACGCTGTTCGCTCGAACGGTAAAGACGGTTTTGTCGTATTCCGGAATCGGAGAAAAACCTTGTGGAGAACGCGTCCGACGCGGCGGATCAAGGATGGTTCCTCGAATGACGCATGGACAGGGCTTTGCAGAGCAGCGGGAGAACAGGTCAACTCGGGGATAAACGTTCCAGAAACAGTTGTGCCACAGTCCGCCGACTGAAGCAAGAACGGCGCAAATCAAAACCGATCCGACATACAGACGGAATTTCTGTTTGAGAAACGTTGAGCCGAACCACAACAGCATTATCAGCAGCCCGACGTTGAGCCAAATTCGCCACGGCCAGTTGAGAACGAAATTATCGAGAATCGCCCCTGTCGCCAAAAAGACCAGAACCAGCGCTGAGGGCATGTAGGCAAACGGCTCCGGCTCTGTCAGCGGCGGCGTCCAGACCCAGTTTTTCGGCGCGGACGGCGGGAGTTCCTCCGGCGGGATATTAGCAAACGTCCCCTCAGCGAGAGCGTCAAAATCCGTTCCCGTCGATTGAAAGCGTCGGTCTTTACTTGTTTCCCGCACTTGTTTTCTAAAAAAACGTTCCCGTTTCCCTTGTAAATCTATAATATATAATTGTTTCTATTATAACGATTAGATCAATTATTGACAATAGGGCGTCTGCGGTAAACATATAATTTTTCTGCTTTATAAATATTATCGCGTATATTATAGAGAACTTGGGGGAACTTATTTGAATTGACGACCTCTAAATTAAGAGAATTAATATATATACCGATGAAAGACGCAGTGAAATAGAGCAATTGGCGTTTCGACCGCTGATTCTCTGGTTTTTATTTATCAATTACCATCAAAATTCGTTATGAAACAGTTTCTTTCCAAATGGGGCAAAATTTTGGGAATGACAAACCAAAAATCACGTCGAGCCGTTAAGAAGGAGCGCCACATTCAGTTTGAAGCGCTTGAGGAACGCGCATTGCTGGACGCCGCGCCGATTTTGAACTTGTCGGCTCTTGATTACGACAATCAGGCAGGCTGTTATTCGGTTGACATAACTTCCGGGGCGACGTATCAGATTCCGCTTACCGCGACAGACGCCGACGGAGACGAAATCTATTTTCGCGTTACGCCAGAAAACGCCAGCTATCTCAGCGCCGCCGTTTCTGCCGGGAAACGAGCGGATATAACCGCCAACTGCAATCCGTATTTGAAAATGACGGTAACGTGGAAGAACGCTCAAGGAGTTTCACAGTCGGGAACGATGGTCTTTGAACTGTTCCCCAACGAGGCGCCGGATTCCGTTGCCAGGGCGCTCGAAGCGACAAACGCCGGCTTTTACAATCAGACGCTCATTGACTACGTCAAAAACGGCGCTCTGATTTATGGCGGTTCGTTCAACGCGTCCAACGAGTATATTGCAGAGGAATACTCAACCATCGACGACAACTTCAACTCGTCGCTTCAGCATACGACTAAAGGTCTGATTGGATTTCTGCCGGCGTCGACGACCCTCAACGGGAACGATACGAACACAGCGCAGTTTTACATCACTGACGGCAAAAAAATCAGCTTGAATTCCGATTTGTCCATTTTTGGAAAACTGGTTTCCGGATACGAGGTTCTCGACGCAATCAGCTCTGTTACAACAGGAACTCACGTTGTAACAATTAACGGACAGCAGTATCAGTACAGCGATTGGCCGTCAACGCCGATTACGATTGTCAATGCGGAAATTGTCGAGGGAAACGCCTACGCAACCGCCAGCAACGGTACGACGTCTGTCGGAGCGACCGTTTCGCTCAAATCCAATCTGAAAGTAACAACGGACGACGCGTATACAACCTGGATGACCGTTACCGCCGTCGATTCCCATGGGAACGCATCGGAATCCGTCCGGGTCAAAGTCAACATTTCCAAGGCGGATTCGACCAACTCCAAACCGTTTATTACTGATTTCAACGCGAAGGAAATCGTTATTCCGCTGTCACAGTCTGGACAGTCGGCCGCGTACGTCAACGGGCTGGTTAACGCCAAAGACATTGATTCCGATACAATCTATTACTGGATGGGGCTGTATAAGCAAGGCTCGTCTGAACTGCTAACCTATTGCTATTCGTTTGATTCGTCTACCGGCTACTACGAGATTTATACGCAGAACCAGTCTACGCATGCGTATCTGTCTCCGGGCGTTTATAACTGGTATACCGTTGTCGCTGCTGGAACAGAGGATGCCGACTGGAACTATGGGGATTCCCAGATGACGCCGGTTTATATTCTGCCGTCCAAGCCGACGGGGCTGACGCTCAATCCGTCCAGCTACGATTCTGGAGAGACTGGGAACGAAACCAGCAAACGATCCGGCTTGAAGTTTGACGTAACCGGCGCAACAAAAGACATGACGGTCGAAGTTTGGACGACAATCAACGGCGAGGAAACCTGCATTGGGTCGGCGACATGCGTTAAGACAAATGGAACCGTTACCGTCCCGATGAATTCAGACATTACGCTCAATTACGGAACGTACGATTTTTCTGTCAAGCAGGTTTTAACAACCGATGTTTCAGTTGGGAACACGCATATTTCCAATAAACGGCTGGAAAGCGACGCTCTGGACGAATTAACGATAAACATCGTTTCTGCTGACAACGCCAACGCGCCGACAATTCTCGATCCGATGTTTTCAACTCCAAGTTGGGAGGACGGCAATATGTGTCTGCTAACCAACGGCGTTGCCGAGGCATTTGAAAACGAACAATTCACACTTCAGCTGCGCGCGTCTGATCCTGACGAGGGCGACGTTGTAACGTGGTCGATTTTGTACGCTCCAGAATCCATCGCCAGTCAACTGACGCTGTCGGAAACGGACTCCAGCGGCGGCGCCGTTCTGACCTGGACGCCTGGCGAAGAATGCGGCGGCAATCAATACTCGCTCATTCTGTGCGCCGCCGACGGACGTGGGAGATTCTCAACGGTCGAGGTTGCCGTCGAAGTCAACGAAACGCAGGACAATCCGGTTTTCTATCCGACCAACGCTCAGGCGGGAACTGCCGGGCAATGGATCATGTTCTCCGTCAAGGCATACGATCCCGACCCAACAAACTCTCAAATTACATTATATCCCAGCAGCGTCCCCTCTGGCTTTGACGCGTCCACGCTTCGCGGTCGATCCATTTTGATTTACAGCGACGACGGGTCAGAGTATTTGTACACGCAGTACGAAGTTGTCATGAAACTGCCTCAAGCCGCGCCTGAAGGCGACAGCGCCTCGTTTACGTTTACTGCAGTCAAGACGATTGCCGGACAGACGCTGACAGCAACGCAAGACGTTAAGATTTACGTTATCAGTCAGGACGCCTGGGAAGACGCGGTTACAGGCGCGCCGACTCTGGAATTTATCGCCGGGTCAGGTTTGGGGCCGGACGACGTGTATATTACCAATAACAATAACTCCAACACCACAACGACGCTGTCGTTCCTCGGTCAAAACCTGACGCCGGGCAAACCCGTCTGTCTGTTTTCCGATAACAACGTAATTGGAATTGAAAGCGACGTCGTCGTTCCTTCCCGCGTTGTTACATCTACTTATGGCTGGATTCAGGCAGACGGCGAACACGCCATTACAATAGCGCAGCCGCAGGATGCGACCGTTCAAACGGATGACGGCGCGGTTCTGGTTGACGTTATGGGCGCGATGTCCAACGCCTTGGCAATTGACGTCGATACCGTCGCCCCGGTTCTGGCTGACGAGTTGACCAACAACGTCATGACCGAGGGCGTTCTGTTTACGTCTACAGCAAGCGCGACTGACGGGCATGCGGTTAGTTATTCATTGGTTAACGCGCCAAATGGGATGACAATTAATTCTGCAACCGGCGTTATCAGCTGGACTCCCGACTTTACCGCCGGCGTCCTGGAATCGATTACCGTCAAAGCAACGGACGCCGCGGGGAATTACGCTCAGAAGGCTTACGATGTAACAGTAACGGAAGGTCCGTCAATCGTCGTTGAAGATCAGACGATTAACGAACTGGAGTTGTGGACGTACGAACTGGACGTCGAAAACGTAACGCAGATTGAACTTGTTTCCGCGCCAACCGGCTTGACGCTTAATGCGCCGCAAACCGAGGGCGGAAAATGGTTCCTCGCCTGGACGCCCACTGAGCAGCAGGGACGCGTAAGCAGTTCGTATACTGTTAAACTCAAAGTCAGCAACGATCAAAACGCATCCAGAACGGTTTCGTTTAAAATCATCGTTAAAGAGGTCAATCAGCTTCCCGTTATAACGACAATCCAAAATCAAACCGTCAATGAAGGGGAAACGCTCACACTGACCGTTTCTGCAACCGACGGCGACATTCCAAAGCAAACTCTGACGTGGAGTCTGACAAACGCCCCTGACGGCATGACGATTACCCCTTCTTCCGTCAACGGCAAGGCGACAATTTCCTGGACGCCCTCAGAAGCGCAGGGCGGAAACAGCTATACGGTTACTGTTACAGTATCAGACGGCGTCGGCTCCGTTTCGCAAGACGTTGTCTTTACAGCGGTGGAAATCGACAACGCGCCTGTGTTTGACGATCCAGCAATACCGGCCGTCTTCTCCGGCAAGCCGGGAACAATTACGCCGCTTAACAGCGTTTCGATTGACTTCAACGCCGTTGATCCAGATCCACAGCCTGCTGGAATTGTATATTCGTTAGTCGGGAACGCCGTCAGCGGAGCGACTATTAATTCGTCAACCGGCGAGTTCTCCTGGACGCCTAACGCCAATACGGCGGCGGGAGATTATTCGTTTACCGTCCGGGCGACGGAGAACGACGCACAAGCCCTGTTTACCGATTACAATTTTACTCTGACCGTTGTCGAACCGATTCAGATTAACGAACTCGCCGCGATGGAAGCTGCAGAAGGTTCAACCTTGACCGTTACGCCGACGACAAACGCGGACAATGTTTCATGGAGACCGCTGACGTGGTCTTTGTCAAACGACGCTCCATCTGGCGTGAAGATTAACGTTTCAACAGGAAAGATTACGTGGACGCCGTCCGAATCTCAGGGCGGTCAGGAATTCACGTTTACCGTTAACGTTTCCGACGAGGCGTCGAGCGATTCTACAACGCTGACGGTTTCCGTAACCGAAATCGACAGCCCGCCCAAGTTTGTCCGCCCGACTTCATCGGGAACGAACGTCGTCTACCCTGGATCGAAACTGACGGTTTCATTTCAAGCCGTTGACCCGGACAATTCCGCAGAGTCGATTGCGTATACGCTCGTTAACGCGCCGTGGGGCGTCAGTCTCGACGCAACGACCGGACTGGTTAGCTGGTCGATTCCTTATTCTTCCACATCGGGCGTTTATAATATCATCGTTCGAGCGACTGAAATTACGTATAACAACGGCGCGATTGTTAGCGGTAAGTATACGGACTATACGCTCCGCGTGTCGGTCGCTTCCAGTATTCCGGCGCCGCCCGGCCCTCTTAGTCCGTACTATCAGGACAGATACGCCATTCTCGAAGAATTGGTTGCCGATCTGGCGGCGCAAAATGCACAGAACAACGTTTCAGCGTCTGCCGCAGCCATTGCAGCATCCGCAGATCGCGTCTACGAATCCTGCGATACAATTTTAGGGTTCCAGTTGAGCGGTTCG
This sequence comes from Thermoguttaceae bacterium, assembly GCA_017557195.1. Taxonomy (GTDB): domain Bacteria; phylum Planctomycetota; class Planctomycetia; order Pirellulales; family Thermoguttaceae; genus RUG11551. Next base: position 10,370 of record JAFZAL010000117.1, read on the forward strand.
TCGTACAGTCTGGAAGAAATCATGCCGGGCGCCGAGACAGAGGCAGAGACAGTAGAGAATGAACCGGAAGCTTCCACGCCAGAACCGGTTCAGTACAATATCCCGCTGACTCCGCAGAAGAAAACGCTGCTCAATTCCAAATACACTAATCCCAAAAAACGAAAATAAAATCGTCTGACTGTAAAACGTCTAACTCAAACGCAGGACTCAGGGCGTCCATCTGAAAAACGCCCTTTCAGAGCCCTGCGTTTTTTATTCTCTCTATTTTATTATTTTCTGAAATTGCTCTATTCCAACCTTTTAAAATTTGCTATATAGCATATACGGATTATAAACGCATATTATTAAAATTCAAAATTCCTGTTGTCATTACTATTATTATGAATAAAAAGTCATACGCAATTTCTGTTCGACAGACTATTGTTCGTCTGTTGAGCGCAGCTCTGTTTGCTTTTACGATTCTGATTTTTGCCAATCCCGGGATGGCGCAAAACGCGTCTGCGACTCAGAACCCGCTTGACGTTTTTACCAAAGCGTACTCGAAAGTCTTTCCAAACGCGCCGACGCCTAAACAGGTCATCCCAACTGAACTGAAACAGCCCGAGATTCAAATGGGGTCGGCTAACGCTGACGATCAAACCGCAGATTCTGAACAAGATGAAGAAAATGTAGAAATCGAGGACATTTCGGAAGAAGACATTCCGGAAGACAAAATCCCTCAAGAAGTCTATCCGGCGGAAATCTCAAAGGCGTCTGCGTCTGTTGGAAAAGATGCGTCTTCTGAAGTAGAAACGTCAAATGAACCGGAACAGGCTGAACCTCAAGCGGAATCAACGCCTGAAGAAGAACCGGCTAAAACCGATGAACCGCCCGTCATCGACGCCAACGCTTTGCGCGTCTTTAAGAATATCCAGAACCCACGCGCGTTGGTTGCATTCTTTCTGGAATCGACGTACAAGCGGAATTATGACGACGCTTTGTTGACAATGGATTTATCCAAACTGCCGACGGACGTTCAAGATACCGAAAAATATATGCTGGTCTATCATTTAGAGCAGATTATTATTCGTTTGAAACAGTTTTCTCTTAAAAAGATTCCAGAGCAGTACGATAAAGACAGATATTATCTCTGGCCAGAAAAGGAGTTTGAGGCGATTGTGCTTGTCAAACAATCGGACGGCGCCTGGAAATTCGCATCTGCAACAGTAGCAAACATCGAAAAGAATTTTAAACTGCTTGAAAATCGTCCGCCCGTCTTTGTTCAAAAAGGGTGGATGAAACATCTTCCGGAAGGCGTTTTTCAAACGTTTGGAGGGATGATGTATATTCAATGGATTATCCTCATTGGTTTTTTCATCATTGGTTTTTTGGTTTATAAAATAGCGCCGTTTTTAATGGTGTATTTGATTCTAATGCCGTTACGGTTTGTCAAACTGGGCGAGAACTATATCGAACTGCTGGAACGAGCGCTCCGTCCGCTGGCAGGTTTGGCGATGTTATATATTTGGTATCGCGGTCTGGTTTGCGTCCATGTGGCGCCAAACATAATTCAATGGGCAACCTGGATAATTCATCCCCTTGGAATCGTTTTGGCAATGATCTCCCTGATTCGTTTGTGCGACGTTTTCGCAGAATGGCTCCGAAGGCGATTTGTCCGCTCTTCCAACAAAACCGGCAACGTTCTGGTTGAACTGGCAAACCGCTGCTTGAAATGCCTGGCGTTTTTCATCGGCGTGATTGCGATTGCTCAGGTGTTCGGCTTTTCTGCTTTGGGAATCATCTCCGGGATGGGCATTGGCGGTATTGCTGTCGCGTTGGCGGCTCAGCAGACCATCGCCAACTTCTTTGGCTCTTTGACGATTCTCCTTGACCGACCATTTACTATCGGAGACTGGGTTGTCGTCGACGGCGTAGAAGGATCAGTAGAAACGATCGGCTTGAGATCCACCCGAATTCGTACGTTCTACAATTCTTTAATTGTTATTCCCAACAGCTCTTTGGCGACCAGTACGATAGACAACATGGGAAAACGTCTGTACCGCCGATTCAAAACGTTTATTGGCGTTGAATACGACACGCCTGTAGAATTGATGGAAGCGTTCTGCGGCGGGATTCGCACTCTGATTGAATCGTATCCCAATACGCGAAAGGACGACATCCGCGTTTGCGTCAATGAATTTGCCGATTCAAGCATTAACATTCTTCTGGTTTGTTTTTTCATAGCTCACAGCGCTGAAGAAGAAAACGCTTCGCGTCAGGAGCTTATTCTGGACATCATTCGTCTTGCCAAACGGCTGGGCGTCAACTTCGCTTTCCCAAGCGTTACACAATATCAGATTAAACAGGAAGCGCCGACCTATCCGGTTCTCAAAGACGTCCAAAACAATACCGAAGGTTCAACGCAATTTGGTTCCAAACTCGCCGCTGAAATTGTCTCGGAACGTAAAGTTGAAGACGCGCCGGTAGTTTGAGGCAGTAGGCAGGAGGCAGTAGTTATTGAAAAGCCACTAGCTATTAGCCGCTAGCTGTTAGCTTGTGCATTTGTGTTTCTTAGCGTTAATATTTAAAGCCTGAAACTAAAATAACCAAGCTAATGGCTAGCAGCTAAAAGCTAAAAGCTGACTCGCAACTCGGCGGCGAGGCGCAGTCCCACAATGTGGGATAGTTTCCCACAAATGAAAATACCAATTCAAGACGAATTCGGTATAAAATTTCAAAAAAATCGAAAAAATCTCCTCTTTTTTACAAAAAAACGCTGTCTCGACCCTTGCAAAGTCAAAAATATGATGTATACTGGAATTGTTGATTGTGGGAAACTAACCCACCGTCAAACAGAAATCGACATTTTACGCAGGGTTTCAGCCGGCGCCTAAAGACGGAGCTTTTTAAGCCGGAAACTGATTGCGACTTTCACTAAAGAACGGATTATTTAGCTGAAAGTCAAAACTTTTTCCAAAAATCGTGTCCGTCAACAATGCCGCTGCTGCCGAAGTTCTCATTAAAGGCGAGTTCACTCGCGCCTTGGATGAACGCTACCGACTGGCGGTTCCCGCCTCATTAATTCAGGCGCTGGAACCTGCTGCAAAAACCAATTCAGTCAGCTGCATTCTCGCCAAGGAACGAACTGGATGTCTGAGTTTGTGGAACGCCGTAAACTGGAAAGCAAAACTTTCTCAAGGCGTTGAACTGATTCAGAGAAAACTCCAGATGGGAAAAATGGAAGGACGAATTGACATGGTTCAAAACCTTGGACGTCTCCTTTCCACACGGCACAAAGAACTAAAGCTGGACGCAAAAGGACGAGCGCTCATTCCTGAAGGCTTTCGGGAATTTTTGGGCGTCGGTCAAGGCGACGAAGTTATTATCATCGGCGCTGCAGTTTGTATAGAAATCTGGAACCCGCAAAACTGGATCGAATTTCTCGACAAGCAAATGCC
>JAFZAL010000118.1 GCA_017557195.1 Thermoguttaceae bacterium
AGGAAAAGGGTATTTATCGATTTTGTTATTATCGAGCCTATCCCGTGGGCTGAAGCCCACGGTTACAAGGGTTGCGTCCCTCCGGGACGCATTCCTGCTTCTCAGCTTATCTATCTTCGCAAGAAAATTTTACGTACACCCCTGTATTCTATACCGCTCAATGCGGGGCTTGACAAACTTTCCATTTTTGATACAATGTATCAAAGTTGAGTGAAAGGACGAGAGTTTTCTCTCCTGACACAAAACGGACCTAACGTAATTGTTGTACGTTCCTGATCTGTCCGGTCTGACGCGCTGCGTCGTCCGAACGGAAAAGGCGAGATAGCAAATCTACATGCAGTTCCGTCATGGCGTCTATTTAGCCAGACGAAATACAAAGTCGATTTCCATCGGGAGAATTCGTTCTCCGCCTCGCTATACAGGATTATATTCGTTTCCCCATCCAACCCTGTTTGAACCATGGAACGCCGTATAGCGTTAATCGGAATTATCGTCGAAGACGTCGACCGCGCCCCGGACGTCAACCGGATTTTGCACGACTACGCCTCGTATATTATCGGGCGCATGGGCGTTCCCTATCGACCGGAACAGCTGAGCATAATCAGCGTTGTTGTCGACGCCCCGCAAAACGAGATCAGCTCCCTGTCCGGCAAGCTCGGTATGCTCGACGGCGTTACCGTCAAGACGGTACAGGCGAAGCAGGCAGTAGGCAATAGGCAGTAGGCGCTTTCGGGGGGCGGGTATTACCCGCCATAAAAGCAAACAACCTTTATTATTTGTCGCGGACAATGTCCGCTCCCCGGAAACATCCTCGTAACTCGCAACTTAACAATCAACTACCACCATGTACGACCCCAAATCCCCCCATGCCGTTGATTTTATCAACGATGAAGAAATCAAAGCAACGCTCAAGTTTGCGGAAGAGAACAAGAACAATCGTGAAATGATCGAGGCGTTAATCGAACGCGCTCGAGACTGCAAAGGGCTGTCACACCGCGAGGCCCTGCTCCTGCTGGACTGCGAACTGCCGGACTTGAACGAGAAGATGTTCGCTCTGGCGAAGGAAATCAAAGAGAAGTTCTACGGCCGCAGAATCGTTCTCTTTGCGCCGCTGTACCTGTCCAACTACTGCGTCAACGGCTGTACGTACTGTCCGTACCATGCGAAGAACACGCACATCCGCCGAAAGAAACTGTCACAGGACGAGATTCGGGCGGAAGTCATCGCGCTGCAGGACATGGGACACAAGCGTCTGGCTCTCGAGACAGGCGAGCATCCGACCATGAACCCGATTGAGTACATTCTCGAATCCATCAAAACGATTTACTCGATCAAGCACAAAAACGGGGCGATTCGACGCGTCAACGTCAACATTGCCGCTACCACGGTCGAGAACTACCGCAAGCTGAAAGAAGCGGGAATCGGAACGTACATTTTGTTCCAGGAAACGTACAACAAAGAGGCGTACGAAACCCTTCATCCCACCGGACCGAAACACGACTACGCCTGGCACACCGAGGCGATGGATCGCGCCATGCAGGGCGGCATCGACGACGTCGGCTGCGGGGTTCTGTTTGGCTTGAACCTGTATCGCTACGATTTCGTCGGCATGCTCATGCACGCGGAACATCTGGAAGCCGCTTTCGGCGTCGGTCCGCACACGATCAGCGTCCCGCGAATTCGTCCGGCAGACGACATCGACCCGATCAACTTTTCCAACGCCATTCCAGACGACATTTTTGTGAAAATCGTTTCGGTATTCCGCATCGCCGTTCCGTACACCGGCATGATTATTTCGACCCGAGAATCGGCAGCCGTCCGCGAGAAGGTTTTGGAAGTCGGCATCTCCCAGATCAGCGGCGGTTCCCGAACCTCCGTCGGCGGCTACGTCGAGGAAGAATCCGAAGAAGACAACTCCGCCCAATTCGACGTCGAAGACCGCCGCACGCTCGACCAGGTTATTAACTGGCTGCTCAAACTGGGATACATCCCCAGCTTCTGTACGGCGTGTTACAGAGAAGGACGCACCGGCGACCGGTTTATGAAACTCGTCAAGTCGGCGAAAATCGGCAACTGCTGCCAGCCCAACGCCCTCATGACGCTCAAAGAGTATTTGGAAGACTACGCCTCCGAAGATACCAAGGCGGCGGGCGAAAAAGTCATTCAGGAAGAACTTCAGTACATCCCGTCCGAGAACATTCAGCGCATCTGCAAAGAACGTCTGGAAAAGATTCACAACGGCGAGAGAGATTTTAGGTTCTAGCGGCTAGAAGCTCTCTACTGCCTACTGCCTATTGCCTACTGCCTACTTCAGTCCCCCGTACTTTCGAGTGCGACGGTTGAAGTCGTCGATCGCCTGCTGGAACGTGGACTTGTCGAAGTCCGGCCAGAGGACGGGCGTAACCCAGATTTCAGCGTAGCTGATTTGCCAAAGAAGGTAGTTGCTTATTCGCATTTCGTTTGCAGTGCGAATAAGCAAGTCCGGGTCTGGCGCGCCGGCTGTGTAGAGGTTGTCGGCAATCAGATTCTCGTCGATGTCTTCCGGCTGAAGAGAGCCGTCTTTGACCTGCTGCGCCAGAGCGCGGCAGGCGTCGACGATTTCCGCTCGGGAACCATAGTTTATCGCCAGCTGAAGCGTCAAACCGGTGCAATGCGACGTCGCTTCAATCGTCTTATCCATTTCTTTCAAAGCGGATTCCGGAATCCCGTCACGGCGCCCCAAAACTCGCAGACGAATGTTGTTCTCTATAAGCGTATCGCGTTTGACGATCATAAACTGCTCTAAAAGAAACATCAGCGCGGAGAGTTCATCTTGTGGTCGTTTCCAGTTCTCGCTGGAAAAGCAGTACAGAGTCAGATACTCAATCCCTTTTTCGACGCAGAATTCAACCGCTCTTTGAACGGAGTCAGCGCCGCGTTTGTGTCCTTCGCTTCGCGGCAATCCGCGTTCGACAGCCCAGCGGCCGTTGCCGTCCATGATAATGGCAACGTGCCGCGGCGGTGCAATTTGAACGTTATTATCAGCAGGGGCGTTGTCAGCGGTGGAATTCATAATCGTTTATGTTTAGGAACGCGACGCAAAACGGTCAGTCCTCTTGACGTCAAAATAAATAAAATGTATAATTATATTATATACATTTTTGAAGAATATGGAATGGGGGCGGAGACAATTAGCAATTGTCAATTAGCAATTAGCAATTTACGCAAGCGGCGGCGAGACGCCGCTCCCAGTCCGCGCTGCCGCGCGAGACGTATTATAGCCGCTCCCTACTCCCTACTCCCTACTCCCTACTCCCTATTCCCTATTTCCTACACCCTACGCCCCAGCCATGGAACTACTATTCGAATCCTTTGTTCCGATGTTGATTGTCGGCTCCGTAATGCTGTTTTTCTTAATAGCGTTTTGGGTTGTCGCCCGGCAGACGTGGGCGCTGTACGCGTCGGCAGTTCCCATTTTGATAATTGCAGGCGGATTCATTATTGACGAGATGGTCGAAACGAATCGGGAAGCGGTTTGGAAGACGATTAACGCCATCCAAGACGCTTTGGTTGCCGGCGACGTCGAGGAAATTGAAAAGTATCTCACCTCAGACGCCAAGACTACGTTCAATCGCGTTAAATGGGCGTTTGACAATTTTGACATTCGACGCGTCGGCGTTTACGACATGGAAATGGAATTTAACGATTTCACTTCCCCTCCAACCGCGACAATATCCTTTCAGGGCGTTGTAAAGTACAGCGCCAAAAAAGCAGAAAACAATTTCGGCGAAACGTACGTTGCCCGATTCAACGTTGAACTGGAAAAAGACGGCGACGTCTGGCTGGTTACCCATCACGTCGAAACCGAAGGACTAAATCCGTTTAAGTAATGCGTAATTCGTAATGCGGAATGCGTAATGCGGAATTACGCAAGCGGCGGCGAGGCGCCGTTCCAAGTCCGCGCTGCCGCGCGAGACGTATTATAGTCGCTCCCTATTCCCTACTCCCTATTCCCTACTCCCTGGACTCCCATGCGTACTCCAATACTAGCCTTATCGTTCTTCATCCTGACGGCGCTCAACGTTTCGATTTCCTTCGCTCAGGTTAACGCTCGACCTCCGTATTCAAAAGTTGACAGACGGCTGAGGCTCTATTCAACCCGTCAGCTCAACAGTCCGGAGTACACGATTTGCGTTATGAAGTCTACGCATACGGAGTTTATCGCCAACACAAAGTTCCCACGAGCGAAAAAAATCTACTTTGACGGCGGCGCCGCCGTTGGCGTAATGAAAGTTCTCAATCGGGAAGCGGACGCGTTTCTCTTTGACAGCCCCACGCTGGACTACGTTGCGTCGTACAATAAAGATATGGTTGTCTTACCGCAAACTGTTGGAGACGGACACATCAGCATCGCCGCGCCCAAGCGGAACGAAGCGCTCATCCAGCAAGTCAATCAGTTTATTGAACAATACAAATCCAACGGAACGTATCAGTCCATGTACTACCGCTGGTTTATTAAAAGCGGGTCGGTTTTGCCGGACGTTCCCAAGCCCGCCGCCCCAACCAGAAAGGTCATTGTCGGAACGGAAGGAACGCAGGTGCCGTTCAACTTTATGAGCGCGCAAGGCGTTCCCATGCAGCGAGGCTGTTTGACAGGGTTCGACGTCGAACTGATTCAACGCATGGCGCTGGCGTACAACTGGGACATCGAATGGCGGCTGTATACATGGGACGATTTAATTACCGTTACAAAAAATGGTCAGATCGACCTGATGATTTCCGAACTGGAAAACTCGCCGGAACGACAGGCTGTTATGGCGCTGTCGATTCCCTACGTCGATTCCCAGTTCGCGTTCCTGGTTCGAAAAGAAAAAGTCAGTCCCGACCTGCTCAAAGAAGTCGAAATAAGACGTCAGCGATTGAGCTTTGGCGCAGAACAACAAGACGCGACGAAATAAGCAATCCGCACGGATTATTATATAGTATTGCAGGGCGCAGTTTGATTTTGCCTATCAGGTTTTCGCATCGTTGGGTTTTGCCCGGGGGGTTACGCGCCCCGGCTCGTCGTTTTTTCAATTACCCTTTTTTCTATCCTAAAATGATAACCCTCAAACGACTCGTCAGCGCTTGCGTTTTGTTCTTAATCGTCCCTCTTTGCGTCTGTTACGGATTAACAACAGAGCTTTCTGGCGGTTTGACCGAGGTTAACGATCCAGAACGTTATTATACAAAGAACGAAATTAATCGCATTGAAGACATGTTCAAAACCGGAAGGATAAATTTGAACTTTCGTTCTTTGGATCTTGGCAAAGTTCTTCATTACGCCGCTTTGAAAGGCGATCTCGACTGGGTTAAACGTATTGTGGAAATGGGCGCGGACGTCAACGAAGCAGACAATAACGGCAGGACGCCGCTGCTGTTCGCTGCGATTAGCGGAAATCTGGATGTAGTTGAGTATCTCGCCGAACAAGGCGCAGACGTCAACGCTAAAGACAAAGACGAAAAGACCGCGCTCCATTTTGCCGCCGAAGTCGGGGCTTTAGATCTGGTAAAATGGCTGGTCGAACATGGACTGGACGTCAACCAAAAATGCAAAGACCTGCTTGAGGAAACGCCGTTGCTTTACGCCGCTGATAGCGGTTCTCGAGAACTTGTTCAATGGCTTATAGAACATGGCGCTGACGCTTCAATTAATAATGATTGCGACCAGACGATTTTATATCATGCCGTTACAAGCAATTCTTTAGAGTTGGTTCAGTATTTGTTTGAACAAGGAATTGGCGTTACGCCTGAATCGACATCGGCAATGTTGTATTACGCCGCTGGAGATGATTCTCTGGAAATGCTAAAATTTCTGGTTGGACAAGGCGGCGATCTCAATGCGGAATCAGAGTTCCTTCATGGAATGTCGCCCTTGCATTTATCGTCATATCACGGCAATTTGGAACTGGTTCAATGGATGCTTGATCAGGGAGCCAACGTCAACGCAAAAGACATTAATGAGATGACGCCTTTATTTTATGCGTGTATAAACGGTTCTCTGGAAACTGTTCAAAAGCTGGTTGAATGCGGAGCTGACGTCAATGCAAAGGATATTGGCGATTTAACGCCAATTTTTTGCGCCGCCCATAATGGTCATTTTGAAATCGCTCAATTGTTGGTTGAACATGGAGCAAACGCCCGCGCAAAAAGTGAGAGCGGCGCTACAGTATTGTTTAACGCCGTTCTTAGCGGTTCGTTTGACCTGGTTCAATGGCTCATTGATCAGGGCGTAGACGTCAACGCCGAAGCGTATAACGGCGAAACAGCTCTAACGTTCCTCTGCGGCAGCGACAACGTGGTTTTAGGCGCAAATAGATTGAAAATGGCTCAGTTTCTGGTTGAACACGGAGCAAACGCCAATCCGAATCTGGGTAAAAAGCTGTGTCCCTACTGGCTCGAACTGTGGAGAGAACAAAGCGATTCCTTGGCGATTGTGAATTATCCGCTGATTCGTTATTTGATGTTTCATGACAAAGGTTTAATAATCGCCGTTTCTGTAATATTTTTAGTCGCTATACTCATTTGGTTGTATTTCGTTTTAATTAAAAGAAGAGCAAAGAAAAAAGAACAAATCGAGACGGCGTAAGGTCATGGAGTGCGGCGGCTTGACGCCGCCTTAACCAGCGCCCCGCTCAAAATCATAGACGAAGCCAGAAACCTAATCGGGTCGCGGACGAAGTCCGCTTCAGAAAAAATAGAATACAAAATAACCAACGTTAAAAAACAAGTTTTAATTTAACTTACATTCATACAAAGTTTGTTTAGAGTTGCGGACTTCGTCCGCGACCCGTAAGCGTTATCGACTACGTCTCTGTACTTGTACAGGTCAAGCAACCAACGGAAGCGTCGCCTCAAACTCTTAAAAACTTGCGTCTCATTTCTAAATAAAAAAGCGAGAGCTTGGCTCTCGCTTTTCGTTTTATCTATTAGGTTTTCGCGAGTCGTTGGACTTTAGCCCGGGAACTGACGTTCCCGGCTCGCCTTTCGCTTTGCGTAATTACTAATTACTCATTACTAATTACTAATTCTCAAAGCGGCGCAACGGTTCCGCCGGAGTTGTCCATGTACTCTCGAGCGCCGCCGGGGAGCTGGTCGGGGGCGATGTCAATCGCCTTCATTTCTTCTTCCAGTTCCGCCTTGAGCTGTTTGACGACCTCAGCGTATTTCGGATCTTTGGCAACGTTGACGTTCTGTTTCGGGTCGGTCAGGTTGTCGTACAGTTCCACCTCGTCCGTACCGGGGAAACACGCCAGCGTGTATCGATCTGTTCTCAATCCCCAATGCGGCGGCTGCGCTGTGTAACAGTAGAACAGACGAGATCGCCATTGAGCCGGTTCTTTCCCTTCCAGCAGCGGCAGAATGGAAACGCCCTGCATGTTGGGCATATCCTCTTTCGCCGTTTTAGACTGGGCGATGTCGAGCAGCGTCGGGGCGAAGTCCGTATTGGAAACGAGCTGTTTGCAAACGGATCCCGGCTTGATGTGTCCAGGCCAACGGACGACAAACGGCATGCGGATCGACTCGTCGAGAATGATTCGCTTGTCGTACAAGCCGTGCTGACCGAGCCAGTAGCCCTGGTCGGCGCAGTAGATAACAATCGTGTTGTTCGCCTGTCCCGTTTCGTCCAGATACTTCAGAATTCTCCCGACGTTGTCGTCGATGCCGCGAACGCAGCGGAGATAATTCTTCATCATGAACTGATAGGCGTCGCGCGTCTTCTGCTCGTATGAATCGGTCGGGGACGTTTTGAACTGGTGTTTGTGCAGCGGATAGTACAGGCTGACAATCGTCGGGGTCGGCGTTTTGAGCAGCGGAGAAGCGCTGCGATCTTCAAAAATGTTGTCCGGCTCCGGAATTGTAACGCCGTCGAACATGTGTTCGTAACGGGGCGCGTAGTCAAACGGATAATGCGGCGCTTTGAAATGCAGCATCAGACAGTACGGCTTCCCCGTCTTTTCCTGAGTCTTTAGCCATTCCAGAGCGCGGTCTGTGTAGACGTCCGTCGCGTATCCCTGATACTGTTTGACGTCCGTTTCCGACCGGAATTTGGGGTTGAAGTAAACGCCCTGATCGTGGACGATTTCGTAATGGTCAAACCCCTGCGGCGTGTTTTGCAGATGCCATTTTCCAATCAGCGCGGTGGAGTATCCCGCCTTTTGCAGAGCGTCTGAAACCCATTCGCAGTCCGGGGAAATCGCAGCGAAAAGACGTCTGACGCCGGTGCGGTGCGAGTACTGACCGGTGATAATGCTCGCCCGGCTGGGGGAGCAGAGCGAAAAGTTGCAGTAGACGTTGTCAAACCGAACGCCCTCGTTGGCTAACGTGTCGATACTAGGGGTCGAAACAACGCCCTTCAAATGCGGAGCCAAGTGGCTGTACGCGGAAATCGCCTCCGACGCGTGGTCGTCCGACATAATATAGATTATATTCGGCCGCTGTGACGCGGAGGCGTCGGCTGTCTCGCCGTTGTCGTTCGCAAAAGCAAACGCTGGGAGCAGAGCCAGCAGAGCAATTATGTATCGTAGCATGGGAGAGTAGTGGTTAGTTTTGAGTGGTTAGTGGTTAGGACGCAAGCGCTGTACCGTAACCACAACAGAACAAGAATATAAAACAGCGGTAAGTTTTTAGAGGTTGCGGTCTTGGATACAATTGTTAATCCTTACCACTTACCACTAACAACTTACCACTGCGCGCTGGGCGCGAATCACGCGCCTTCTTTGACAAAGCCTTCCAGATCCAGCTTGACGGCTGTCATGCGATCCATCGGACCTTCGTATTCGATGGTGTAGGTTTCGGTTCCGCCGACGGTCTGGCAGAGTTCAATCGCTTTCTTCCAGTCAACGCGGCCTTCGCCGACAATCTTGTTGTCCGATTCCTTGATGTGAATCGTCTTGGTGCGTCCCGGATATTTGGCGATGAGCTTGTAGGGATCAGCGCCCTTGTTGACGCAGTGTCCGAGGTCGATCTGAAGCTGAACGAGATCGCAGGAGTTGTCAGCGAAAATTTCCCAGCTGGACAGACCGTTTTCCTTGTCAATGACGTTGAAGTCAGGCTGATGAGCGTGATATCCAACGTACATTCCGGCTTTTTTCGCTTCTTCCGCCGCCTTGGAGAAGTTCTCTGCCGCTCTCTTCCAGCCGTCGATTCCGTCATTGCCCATGCCGGGGCAAATGATGAACTTCGCGCCCAGTTCAGCATGGAATTCAATCGTCTTTTTGAGTTCTTCCAGATTCTCAATCTGACCGCGGCCGGTGTGCGAACCGGTGCAGAACAGACCAGCGTCGTCCTGGAATTTGCGGAGTTCTTTGGCGGAGCGGCCAAATCCGGCGTATTCGACGCCCTTGTATCCCATAGCCGCCAGTTCAGCAAACCGTTTGGCTGGGTCATTGGAAATGCCGCCAATGGAGTACAGCTGCAAGCAAATCGGAATATTCTTCTTTTCGTTTGCGAACGAAAAAGCCGGAGCAAACAGCGATCCCAACGCGAACGCGCCGGTTCCGAGCAATAAATCTCTTCTTGTAATCATTTTTGTAGTCCTTTTTGGGTTAGGGGGGAAAGGGAAATTAGTGCATAGTGCATAGTGCATAGTGCGTAGTGCATAGTGGTTAGCGCTATGAACGATTATCGCGCTCTGCCGGAGTTTGCCAGGTCGGAGCCGAGTTTCGGCCAGCCGCCAGTTCCGTTGTCGGTTGCCATGGCGGCGGACTCGCACTTTACTCCAACGAGCACTTCATCGTCTAAAGTAAAGCACAGAAGGTTTGGTTTGGCGATAACGGCAGCGGAACGAATCGCCGATTCGAACTTGCCCGTCCAGCGGACGTCGCCGCGGCGGGTTGACAGACCGTACATCATGCCGGTGTTGTCGCCGAAGTAAAGCATGTGATCTTCGCCCAGAACGGGAGTCGATTCGATCATGCCGCCGGCTTCGTACTGCCAGCGCATTTGTAACGTTTGACCGTCTACGCAGCACATGAACGCGCCGGGTTCTCCCAAACGGCGGGAGAACGTGCAGCCGATGTAGATGTCGCCTTCGCGGTCGACAACCGGAGAGCCGAGCATCTGCCCCGGCATCTTGCACTGCCACAAAACCGAGCCGTCCGGACCGAAGCCCTGAAGGATGTTGTCACGGCTGGCAACGACGAGCGTTCCGTCCTGCAGTACCGCTGGAGACGTGTTGAGGAACCCGCCGGTGTACCCGACTTCGTGAACCTGATCCCAAAGAGAGACGGCTTTCGTTTCCTGCATGTCGAGGGCGAACAGGAACCCGTTTTCAGACCCAACGTAGAGCGTGTGACCGCAAATCACGCCGGGCGCGTCCAATTTGGTTTTTGAACGGAAATACGGCTTTTGCTGTTTCTTGCCGTCGAGGTCAACCAGAATCAACCCGCCCTCGTAAGAGCAGATGATTGTGTCGCCGGTCGGCGCGATAATCGGCGCGGCAAAACCCAGCGGCTCGCCGACGTCGCACGGCTTGTAGACCATGCGTCCCTGGCTGTCAACGCAGTGAAGGAATCCGTCCAGCGAATGGAATCGGTAACAGCCATCTTTATCCAAAACGATTGCGCCTGGAACGTGACATCCCGTTGAGTATTCCCACGCGATTTGCGGCTGATCTTCGGAGACATCAAGGCAAACGACCTTGTTTTGAGAGTAGAATACGAGTCGTCCCTGCGTATCGACAACCGGCGCGTTGCGAACGGGTCGCGCGTTTTTCGTCAGCGGAATCTCTTCCGGGAACGCCCACAGACAATCGCTGGGGCGAACCTTGTCCGGTCGAAGCGGTTCCGGCGGAAGCGGCGGCGGGACGTCGCGCTTGGGCGCAGAAACCGTCGACGTCGGTCTTTGCGGAATGCCGTACTTGTTGCGATTAGACTGGCTGATCGGCTTCAATCCGGAATCGTCATCTTCCGTACGCTTTGCTCTGACTCGGGATTCTCCCGGCATGCGGTCTGGCGTTTCCGCCGGTCTGGGAGGAGTTGGCGGCGCGACAGACGGCGCAGGACGTCGAACCGTTGGATTTGTATTTTGCGGCGGAACCTGAGCGCGTGGCTGGAATGTATACGTTACGCCGCCAGACGGTTTGGAAGTCGGCGGAGGCGTTGCTGGACGTTCTGGAGCCTTTGGCGGCTCTGGAGCTTTCGGAGGTTCCGGAGCCTTTGGCGGTTCCTGCTGAACAACCGGAGCGGGTTTTGGCGGTTCCGGCGTTGAAGGACGCGGCGGCTCAGGAGCTGGCGTCGCAGGCTTTTCGTCTGCCGGAGGCGTTGGCTGTAACAGCGGACGCGGCGGTTCTGAAACCGGCTTCATAGTTTCAACTGGAGGAGTCGGCGTTGCTGGACGCGGCGGCTGCGCTGGCGCCTGCGGTTGTGACGGAGCTTGCTGAATCGGAGCTTGAGGTTGCGTTGGAGCTTGCGGTTGAGTTGGTTGAGTCGGAGTAGTCGGCTGCTGACCGTAAGTATTTGGAGCAGGCTGCTGACCGTATCCACCCTGAGCCGGCTGCTGTCCATACCCATTCTGTTGGGGTTGACCGTATCCGCCTTGAGGCTGTCCATATCCATTTTGCTGGGGCTGACCATATCCGCCTTGATTCGGCTGCTGACCGTATCCACCCTGAGCGGGTTGCTGTCCATACCCGGTTTGCTGAGGCTGTCCGTATCCGCCTTGCGGCTGTCCGTACCCGGTCTGAGGCTGACCGTATCCAGTCGGAGTCGTTCTGACGCTATTGGCAGGAATCCCGCCGCCTGCAGTTTGACCGTATCCCGGCTGCTGACCGTATCCGCCTTGAGCCGGCTGCTGTCCGTATCCTTGCTGGGGTTGACCGTATCCGCCCTGCGGCTGTCCGTAACGATTTTGAACCGGCTGCTGACCAAATCCTCCCTGCGGCTGTCCGTATCCCGGCTGACCGTATCCGCCTTGAGGCTGACCGTACTGATTGAATCCGCCTTGTGGCTGACCGTAAGCGCCCTGTCCTGGCTGCTGACCGTACTGATTGAATCCGCCCTGCGGCTGACCATATCCGCCCTGAGCGGGCTGCTGACCGTACTGATTAAATCCGCCTTGCGGCTGACCGTATCCGCCCTGACCAGGCTGCTGACCAAACTGATTAAATCCGCCCTGCGGCTGTCCGTAGCCCGGCTGTCCGCCGACCTGACGGAAGATTCCGATTCCAGACGCCCGACAGTTTGGACACATCATCGGCGCGCTCATATTTTGAACCTGAAAACCACAACGCGTACACTGATATTGATTCATCTTTAATTACAATTCACGAAAAACTAACCAAAATGGAACCTGTTCTGAAATATTCGTTACAGGATGCCAATTATTATTTATGGAATATAAATCGAGTTATATCTTGATAAAAACCGTTTATTCTGTTACTGAACTTCAACTGCAGCGCGGGTGTAAACCTTTCCGTTGTCGCGCAAAACGACCCAGCCCTTGACTTCTGTAATTTCGATGCCGCGAGAATTGGAGTTGTGACGTCCGGAATCAAAACGCTGTCCGGTTTCGACCAGTTCAATTGTATTTTTGATTCCGTTCGCTTCGCACAAGGCGCAAACGTTATGCGCCAGGGCGCGTTCAAACGGATCCGCTCCCTGACCGCGTTTGGGATGCCATCGATAGTACGCCTCGCCGATGTCCTGTAACAGACGCGGCATGCGTTCCGGCGTTGACGACTGGAATTCAATCATCGCGCCGATAAGCCCGGCAGAAGCGCGGTCGCCGCGAAGGAACCCGTCCAGCAACTCGTCGCGATAAACGCTCAACGCTCCGTTGGCGCACAAATCCTGACCGAGAATAATCTTCATCAACTGATCGCGGGAAATGCCGCCGGTAACCTTGTTAACAACTGTTTGAATAACAGGCGCGTGCTGCTGTGGAGCCGGCTGCGGTTCAGGCTGAGGCGCAGGCGCAGGTTTAGGAATTTCTGGAGCAGGCGCGCTGGACTGAGCTGTCGCTGAGCCTTTCAAATTAGCAACCAGATAATTGACCGCATCGGTAATTTTGCTGTCTAAAGCGTTGAACGCAACTTGAAGATTATGATTTTGCGTGTCAAACAAACCGGAAACATGAGTAACCGCTTCAGCAACGTCCTGTTTGGCGGCGGCATTGGGATTTGACGCGACAGCGCCGGTAGAACCTGTACTCTGTCCCATCTTGGAACCCATCTCGTCAAGACGCGTCAAAACAGACTGAATCATGGTTTTCAGCGGAGACAAATCCACAGGCGCAGATTCCGCAGGCGCCGAAGACGATTTTTTCTCCTCCTGTAAAAGATGATTGGTAAGCTGTTTTTTAGCTTCGTCCATCAAACCGTTAATTTTATCCAGAGACGATGCGATATCAGACAAATTAGCGGTCGCATTTCCTGAGCCGTTCGTTGCATTGAACCCGGAACTGCCTGTTCCACCGGGCGTTGACATAAATTCAAATGGCATAGTTGATAACTGAAAAGGTAAACGGGTTAATTCTAAATACGTGTCTTTCGCCGGAACCCTAACGCAGAATCCGGCGCCAACCCCTCTATGTATTATATATAATATACTCTTATTAATAAATTTGCAATTCCCTTTCAAGGAAAAGAGAGAAAATTTTCAGCAAAAATTTAATATACAATAAATATAGTAAATATTGAGTATATTGACGATTGTAGCTGAAATTTGAACGCGAATGTTTATAAGGGGCGCTTACAATAATTTCCTGAGCTTAAAGAATTAGTCCGAATGAGAGACGATATGTCGCGTCTGCGACAGCGGACGAGAGTTCGCTATCGTCCCGATAGGGACGAAACTCGTTGTAACCGGCGGTTAAAACCCTTACTGTTATACATAAGTTTTTGAAATTTTATGTATATTTATATTAATTTCTTATAATATATAGAAATACAGCGATTCCAAGAAGGTTTTTAGACGAAATAGTAACCTGATAACATGTTTTTTAAAAGAATTTTTG
>JAFZAL010000119.1 GCA_017557195.1 Thermoguttaceae bacterium
AGCCGCTAAATCCGCTGCTCCGCAAGTTCAGATCAACGACGACAAAGCTGTAACCAGCTACGCCAATTTCTGCCGCGTTACCGGCACGCCGGAAGAACTGATTATCGATTTCGGTCTCAACCCGCAGCCGATTGGAGTTCCAACCGCTCCGATTACCATTACGCAGCGCATTATCACCAACTTCTACACCGCCAAGCGCATTCTTCACGCTCTGAGCATGACTGTTCAGCGTCACGAAGCCGCCTTCGGCGTTCTGGAAATTGACGTTCAGAAACGCGTTCGTCCGAACCTGCAGGCTCCGGCGAAATAGTCTGTTCTTAGTGCATAGTACCTAGTGCATAGTGCATAGGACGCAAAGCGTCTTGCCAAGATACTATGCACTATGTATTTTTGCGCTTATTATGACCAGACAAAACATCTCTCTACTCGGTTCCACAGGCAGTATCGGCTGCAGTACGCTGGATGTAATTTCTCATTCAGGCGGGACAATGCAGGTCTGCGCTCTGGCGGGGCATAGCAACGTCAAACTGCTCATTGAGCAAGCTCATCAGTTTCATCCGAAATACGTTGCCGTTGCGAATCCTCAAACGGCGTCTGAAGTTGACAAATCTCTTTTTCCAGACGGAACGATTTTGCTCAAAGGTCCGGAATCGCTAATTCAGCTGGCTCAGATTCCCGAGGCGCAGACGGTTGTATGCGCGGTTGTCGGCAGGGCTGGGCTGGAAAGTACGATGGCGGCTCTGCAGGCGTCAAAAAGGGTTGCTCTAGCCAACAAAGAGAGCCTGGTAATTGGCGGCGAGCTGGTAATTGAGGCGTCGAAGAAGTACAACGCGCCTTTGTTGCCCATCGACAGCGAACACGGCGCGGTGTTCCAGTCCCTTCGCGCCGGGAACCATTCGGAGATAAAAAGAATTGTTCTTACCGCCAGCGGAGGTCCGTTCCGGGAGTATTCAGAAGAACAGCTCCAGTCAGTTACTCTTGAACAGGCGTTGGCTCATCCCACGTGGAAGATGGGAAAGAAAATAACCATCGATTCCGCGACGCTGATGAACAAGGCGCTGGAGATCGTCGAAGCGCGGTGGCTGTTCGATTTGACGGCGGAGCAGATTGCCGTCGTCATTCATCCGCAATCGTACGTTCATTCGATGGTGGAGTTCATCGACGGGTCAGTAATAGGTCAAATCAGCCCGCCGGACATGCGTTTGCCGATTCAGTACGCGTTAACCTGTCCAGACAGAACGCCTGGTCCAGCATGCCAAATGGACTGGTCTGTATGTCATAAATTGGATTTTTTTCCTCCAGATTTGGCGCAAAAACGGTTCAAGGGCTTGTCATTAGCGCTTAAAGTGGTAAAATACGGGGGAAGTTCAGCCTGTGTAATGAACGCAGCGAATGAAATTGCCGTACAATATTTTATAGAAGGAAAAATCCCCTTCCTGGAAATTGTGTCGACGTGCTGCAAAGCGGTGGACGCCCATCTGCAGTCCGGATTTATCCAGCATCCAACTCTGGACGAGTTGATTTCCATAGACAATCAAACTCGCCAATGGACCCAGCGGGAACTGGACGCCCTGACCAATGCGTAATTCGGAATGCGTAATTCGTAATTATTGAGACGCTTTACTTTATTCCTAATTTCAAACTATAAAAATGAACGTTATATTACTGTCGTCATTATCCTATTTATTTTCGTTATCATTTTGGATTTCCGTACTGGTGGTTATGCTGGTATTTGGATTTCTGATTCTCATTCACGAGTTCGGGCACTTTATCGTCGCGAAAATGTGCGGCGTAAAAGTCGAGAAGTTCTATATTGGTTTTGATTTCTGGGGATGCAAGCTGTGCAAATTTCAGTGGGGAGAAACGGAATACGGCATCGGCGCTTTCCCGCTGGGCGGCTACGTTAAAATGCTGGGACAGGAAGACAATCCCGGTCAGCTTCGCGAAGAGTACGAAAAATCCAAGTTGGCGATTTATAAAGGCGCAGACGACATGGCTGATGTGGAAGCATTAGACGAACAGCGCACTCTGCTTCACGATCCGCGCAGTTATTTAGCGAAGCCGGTTTGGCAGAGAATGGCGATTATCGTCGCCGGCGTTACGATGAACGCGATTTTTGCGTACGTTGCCGGGGTTCTCGCGTATCAATATGGCATTGAAGAAAACCCTCCGGAGGTCAGCGTCGTTGCCGGATCGCCGGCGTGGAATAACGGGCTGCGTTCCGGCGATACAATCGTCAGCATCAACGGCGTTCAAACCAGTTCGTTCAGCAAAGTTCAGCAGAACGTTGCTCTGTCCGGGAAGAAGTCCGAAAGCGGTCTGGAAGTTTGGATTAATTCAGTCGACACGAATAAGTTAGAACAGCTGAAAATTCCAACGAAAAGCAACGGCATGAACCAGGTCATGGGAATTCTGCCCGCCAGCAGTCTCAATTTGTTGGAATCCATGCCGGGCAGACCGGGTTCTCCCGCCGCCGCGGCGTTTTATAACGCAAAAGAAAAATCAATGGCGCTGCCGGAAAATACGTGTATCATGGGGGTTGACGGAACGCCCGTTAAGTCGTACAACGATTTCGCGGAATATCTCCGCTTTCATCGCGATAAGCCTGTTACAGTTACGATAGGCTCTAACAGCGCCGCTAAAAAGGAATTTAGTCAGGACGTTGTTATTCCCGCTCGACCGGCTCTGGATTTAGGTCTGGTCATGAAAATTGGCAAGATAACCGGCGTTCGTCCAAACAGCCCGGCTCATCGCGCTGGAATTAAAGCTGGCGACGAGCTTTTAACGCTTGATGGAATCCCGATAGCTGACCCGTGGAAGTTCCCGCAGGTTATCGAACAGCGAGTCAAAAAACATCAGGAATCCGGGGAAGAAGAGCCGCTGTCGATTACGCTTGGAGTACAGCGAGTTCGCGAGCTGCGCCAAGGGGAAATGGAGCGTGATTCTGTTATCAGCGATAAGTTTACACTTTTGGACGTCAAACAGACGTCAGACTATTCCCCGATTTTGCGTCAGTGCAGCCTGGCGGTTCCGGAACTGGGATTCTGCTATGAAATTACAAATACCATTTCCTATGTTCTGCCCGGTTCTCCCGCAGACAAAGCAGGCATTCAGCCCAAGATGAAAATTACCGGATTCCAGATTTTGCCTCCTGAATATCCGGCAGACGAAAAGCTGGCGGGCGTTACAAAGGCTCAATGGGATTCCTATTTCGAGAAGTTCCCCAAGATCAATCTCGACGAACATCACCCGGACTGGGCTTTTGTGATGGATACCATTCAGAATTACCCGGTGGGAACAAAAGTTCGTCTCTATACCGACGCAATGACCTACGATGTTACGCCAGAGGAATCGAAAGACAGCTTTATCGCAGACCGCGGCATTACGGTTTACGCTAAAATGTCAAAGGTTAAAGCTCAATCTTTTGGCGAATCCGTCAGCTTGGGCGTAGAGAAAACAAACGAGATGTTTTTACTCGTTTTCCGCATGATTCATCGCCTTTGCACCGGCGAGGTTTCCATGAAAGGCTTGGGCGGACCTGTCATGCTGGCTCAGGTGGCGTACCAGTCCGCTAACCGCGGCTTTGGAATTCTCATGCTTTTTACGTGTATGATTAGCGCCAACCTGGCGGTTTTCAACTTGCTGCCTATTCCGGTCGTTGACGGCGGACACGTCGTCTTCCTTGCCTGGGAATGGATTTTCGGAACTCCGCCGCCGGAAAACCTGATGATTATTTTGTCCTACATCGGTCTGTTTATTTTGCTGGCCTTGATGATTTGGACGCTTCTGCTCGATTGTGGAATTATCCCGCGGTATAATTTGTAACTCGCAGAGTTTTACAAAGATATTATTCAAACAGCGACCTGTTCTGATCAAATCCGGACAGGTCGCCGCTTTTATCTTTTAACCATGCAATGATTACGTCGCAGACGTATTCTATTTCCTCGTCGGAAAGAGCTTTGCCAGGCGCGATGTTGTGCCATTTCTGGAGACAGCCGCGACAGCAGCAGCCTGTGGCGTGCTGAGCAATAAAGACAACGTGTCCGCGCATGGGCGTCTGTTTGCCGTCGTTGAGAGGGAACGCGCTAGCCAGGCGTTGAGAGATAATCGATCGCGCCTGAGCGCGGATTTCGTCCCAGCCCCGCAGAGCGATATACGCTCTGTCCCGATTCGTCAATTTAAATCGGGACCGAAACGGAGACTGAGCGAGACGTTTTTTGAGATCGTCAAAAGAGAACATTATTGAGAAGGCAATAGGCAGTAGGCAGTAGGCAGTAGTATTTTAGGCGCTTGCGCTCTACTGCCTCTTGCCTCTTGCCTACTGTCTTAGGCTTTAGCCAATAAACTCATTCCCAATCTTGCGGGCGCGGTTCGGTTTGTCGAGGTTGATGCCTTCGGCGGTTCCGATCTGTACCAGCAGGTTCCAGCCAGCCATGAGCTGGAAGAACTTTTCGTAGCCCTTGAGTTCCGGCAGTTTAATGGTCGGGAACGGGGTGTCTTTGGTTGACAGGGCGACAACGGTGCAGCCGACGTTCTTCTCGAAGATGGACTGCATCTTTTCGAATTCGGATTCAAACGGTTCGACGAAGAAGATGACGTCGTTTTCGCGCATGATTTCTTCGACGCCGTGCAGAGCGTAGGTGCCTTCGAGGAAGTCGCTTTGCTTGCGGGTGATTTCGTTGGTTTTGAGCGTCAGTTCTTCAGCAACGCCGTCGTTGCGGCCGGCGAAGAAGATGGTTCTGGCGTTGGCGGCTTTTTCGATGATCGCCGGGTCGTATTCCGTCGTCATGATTTGAGCGGACAGGTCGGCGGCAGCGGTTTTGTTCGCGTCGCATTCGCAGCATTTAATCAGATTGCAAAGAATGGAGCGATAAACCAGAGCCTGTTCGACAACGGACTTGGTAGCGGCAACAGCGTCTTCTTTTCCGCAGGAAAGAACGATGCATTCGTCGGACAGTTCCTGAAGCGGGGTTCCCGCATTGGCGGTAACGCCGAAAATGTTCTTCTGTCCCTTCGCCTTGAGCTGTTTGATGAGGGTGATGAGTTCCTTGGTCTTGCCGCTGTTCGACGCGCCCATAACGGCGAATCGGGACAGGTCGTATTCGCAGCCCTGGAAGCTTCCGTCGGTCGCAACGGCGATGGGCAATCCGCGTTTGAGAACGCCGTAGATAAAGCTCTTCGCCGGGAAAATGCGGCTGGAGCCTTCGCCGGTCAGGAAGACTGCGCCGGTCTGTTCAATCGCTTTTGCCATGTTGGCGGTCTGCGAAAAATCGAAGTTGCGAATAACGTCTGCCGTTTCCAGCATTTCCTTAACCAACGCAAAATCCTTGTAACGAGAATCGGTAAGATTCATAAGGGTCTCCTTAAAAAAACAATTCTGAGAATACATTTCTCTGCCCAGTTCCAATTCCCGGACAGTCCAACTATATTCTTATTATAACTTATAAAAAAAAGAATTCAAGCGGTTAGAATTGAGTTTTTTTGTGAATATTACACTGCCGTTGTTCAATATTTTTTTATAAGAAAATGTACAAACTCGTCGATGCGTCTGACGTTGCCTTGTCAAAACAACATTATTCGACCAGTTCCAGCGTTTCCCAGAAAGAAGGATCAGAACTGAACGGAGCGGGCTCGGGAGCGGTCAGAGTGATTTCTCCCAGGTCTTTGTCCTGAATTTTCCAGGCGATGCCCAGCGTCGGGTAGTCGTCCGGACGGTAATCCGTCAGCGATTCAGCGGGGAAAACGCATTCCAGCAAATAGCCGTCCGCGGTGATTTGGCTGCGAACAAAGAAGTACGACGATTCCATGTTTCGCGGGTTCTCTTTTGCCAAATGAATCGGAATCGGGACGACGGCGGGGTCGTTGAGTTTTCGTCCCCCACCGGTTGGATAAAGAGCAAACTGATGGCACCCGCGTCCCGCCCGATGTACCTGGCGCATGTCGCGCATGTCGAGCCAAAGCAGAATGTAATCCCCGGCGTCCGTCATGGGGACGCGGCAGTCCAGCGGATGTTTTTTCCCTGTTACAGCAAACGATATCCCCAGCCCGGAATCGTCCCACGCCATTCGGACGTCGACCGGCGATGCCTTTCCGTCCAGAGCGTTGAACTGCGGCAGCGCATACGACTCGTCCAGCTCCAATCCCTTTTTAGACCACGCGAGTTCTTTTTCCGAACTCCACAAGTTGGCTTTTCGATGGCACTGAAGCGCGAATTTAAACGGCAGACGAGGGGATATTGGCAGTCGCAATGTAGGCAGTAGGCAGTAGGGAATAGGGAGTAGGGAATAGGCAGTAGGCAGTAGGGAATAGGGAATAGCAACATAGTTGCCATACTCAAATCTTTATATACGCAAGTCTCGGTTTCTCAGGCTGGCGAGGTATTCTGTCCAAGCCTCGGCGCCGTAGACGCGAGTAATGAGCGTCTTGAGGCGGGAAACGAGCATTTCGATTTCCTTTTGAATGGCTTCTCCGGCAGCGGACGCGGAAGAAATCTTGGCTTCCACCAACGATTGCAGCTGCGTTTCGAGCAATTCCTGATAAATCTTGATAGCGGTAATCGGCTGAGAACCTTCTGCCAACTGCGCCAACTGAATGCTTTGCGGTCGGCTGATTTTGGTCGGGTCTTCCTGCCAGAGGAAAACAGCGCGTTCCAAGTCCCAGTCTTCGAGGAAAATATCCATCAGCAGTTCGTACTGCTGCGACTGTTTGAGCTTGAGAAGACACTGATCTTGAGTCTCTTCCCAAATCCCGGCGCGCATGCTTTCGCTTCGCAGACGATGATACGATTCTATGTCAGGCCGAAGAGCAAACATTCTTTGCGCCAACTCGATGGCTTCCTGATCCGCCTTGATTTGAACCTGATGTCCATTGAGCCATTCTTTCAGAACGTCTGACGGTTTTGTTTCCAACCGCTTTTCAACCAGAGCGAACGCCTGTTTGGGAAATCCCATTTTCATCAATCGCTCTACTGCGATAAGGGCTTCGTAATCGTCGGCAGAATCCAGAAAAACGGCAATCTGGTCGAACTTGTGTTCCAACGCAAACTGCTGGGCGATTTCTCCAAACCAGCCGATTTCCTGATACAGCTTGAGCCGGGTTTCGTCTTCCAGACGGGAACCGTAAAAGACAAGGCAAACCATGCCCCACAGACGTCGGGCGGGCTTGCTTTGACAGCGATGGAGAGCGTCCCACGCCATTGCCGCCCAGCGATTGATGTGGGCTTCCGGCATTTCCGCCATCCAGCGAATGACTTCTTTGTCCAGCGTACCGTCAAACTCGATAGCGTCTGACAGTTCCTGGAATAAAACGCCTCCAACCTGTTTGACGCGCTGTTCTTCAAGCGTCCCGATAGCAAGACGCATTAAATCTTCGACGCAGTCCCGGCAGATTTCGTCAGCCGCGGAAGATTCATTTTTAGCGTGACGAGCGCGAATGACCTGGTATATGTTGACAAAAATATCGACAGCAGTATTCCATTCGCGCTGACGAAGCATGTCTTCGCCCAGCAGTTTAAGAGAGTCGATGATTTCCCACAGGGAATTGTTCGACGCTTCCGAAACCAAAGCCGCTTCAACGATGGTGCGATAGTCTTTGTCTTTGAGAGTTTCTCTTTTATCAACCGTTTGCGGGGCGCTGCGTTCGACAAAGGTTTTTGCGTCCGGACGCCGCTGAACGATTTGCATAAGAATCTCTTCCAACTCGGCGCGGGAAAGCGTTTCGATAATTTCTTTTACCGACTGTCCGCGCTGAAAGTTTTCGCCGCGGTTGAGCCAGGTCAAAACCAGCGCTGCAACGTGACGACAGCGACCGTTTAAACCGTCCGGACACGTGCAGCCCGCTTCGACAATTTCGCCGTCGCCAAGCTGAGCCTGAACCCGATAAATTTTATTCGCTCTGCCTTTACAGCTGGCTTTAAGAATAGACCCGTTGAGTTCAAGTCCTGTCAGCGCCCCGGTATACATATACTGATACCCTTCCGCTAAAGCGGCGGCGCCAACGCGATCGCGAATTGCCTGTTCTGTAATATTGGTGAATTGTTCCATGGAATCGTTGTCAGCAGCGTGCCGCGAGGAGCGAGAATGTTTTATAAGTTTGGTTCTTCTCGCCGCCTCGCTTCTAACATTTTTCCTATTTAGTCAATAATCTTGTTGATTGCGATTTCAACAAGCCCTGTCGCGCCGGCTTTTTTCAGCGGCGGAACCAGGTCTCGAACTTCCCTTTCGCCAACAATCGTATTGACCGCAACCCAGGATTCGTCCGCTAACGAACTAATGGTCGGGTTTTTCAACGCCGGCAGAATATTCAGCACGGTTTGAAGAGCTTCTCTCGGGACGTTCATCGTCAAATAAACGCGTCCTTCCGCCGCCATTGCGCCCTTGAGCATCATGGCGATGTCGTCAATTTTGGATTTTTTCCACTCGTCTTTGTAGGAGTTGTGGTTGGCAATAAACCGGGTGGTGCTTTGCAGAATCGTGTCAATAATGCGGAGCTTATTGGCTCGCAAAGAACTGCCGGTTTCGGTGATTTCGACAATGGCGTCTACCAGCGTTGGAGCTTTGACTTCCGTTGCGCCCCAGGAATATTCTACCAGAGCGTTGACGCCGTTGGCTTCCAGATACTGTTTTGTCAGTCCGACGGCTTCTGTAGCAATGCGTTTGCCTTCGAGGTCTTTAACGGTTTGATACGGGGAATCTTCCGGAACGCACAGCACCCAGCGAACTGGGCGGCGGCTGACTTTGGAGAACTGCAGTTCAGCAACTTCCTCAACGTCTGCGTGAGTTTCACAAATCCAGTCGTAACCGGTCAAGCCAGCGTCAAGAATGCCGGCGTCTACGTATCGAGCCATTTCCTGCGCTCGAATGAGCAAACATTCAATTTCCGGGTCGTCAATATCGGGGAAATAACTTCGCGATTGAAACGTAATTTTCCAACCCGCTTTACGAAACAGTTCAGCAGTCGCTTCCTGAAGACTGCCGGCGGGAATTCCAAGTCTGAGTTTGTTAGTCATGGTAGTAAGTAGTTAGGAAGTAGGGAGTAGGGAATAGGGAGTAGGGAGTAGTTTAAAAAACCGCCGAAGGCGAACTACTATTCCCTATTCCCCATTCCCTATTCCCTCAATTATTTTTTATATACTTCTTTGGGGTCAAAAACGCGTTCTCCGACGATTTCTACGCCGTCCGGAGTAACCTTTCGGAAGAAACAGCTTTGATAGCCTTCATGGCAGGCGGCTTTGCCGACCTGGTCAACTTTGAGCAGAATCGTATCTTCGTCGCAGTCGATAAAGATTTCCTTGACCCACTGAACGTTTCCGCTCTCTTCGCCCTTGCGCCACAGCTTTTGACGAGATCGGCTAAAATAAACGGCACGCCCGGTTTTGAGCGTTTCGTTGTAGCTTTCTTCGTTCATATACGCCAGCATGAGTACAACGCCGGATTCGTAATCCTGAGCGATTACCGGAATCAAGCCGTCTCCTTTGGCAAAATTCGGTTTGACGTCTTTGTCAGACATAATTATTCCTTTCCATTAAGCATTGGGAACCGGTTGGTTAGTCGTTAGCAGGAACAGCGCTTGCCCCTCAAAACCAACCACTTGCTATATTATATAATTCAGTCTGAATAAATCAAGGGGAGAGGGGGAAGTGAATTAACAAAGCGATTTGCGCCAATTACTAATTGCAAATTGACGCGAAGCTCTCCAGTTCCTGCTGCAAGGTTGCCGCTTGTTTATACGCGTCTTCGTCTGTTACAGAGCTTTGACGCTTCATTTTTTCAAACAATTCGTCTAAATGGAGTTCCTGTCGAATAATGCTCTGAAGCCATTGAGCGCGTTCAATGCAGAACCGGTTCTGGATTTTGCAGCCCAAATCTCCCAAAGACATCAAGTCAAAAGCATTAGAGGCCCCTGCAACAGCCGTTACCGCTCCCAGAGTGACGGTGGGAGTAAACCAAAAACACGTTCCCAAAGCAACCGTTGCTGCCGGACGCGCTATTACCAGCGCAGAGTCAAGCGCTTTGTAAATATTGGATTTCCATGGATGCTTTTCACTCCATTGCGTTAATTCCGATTTGACATAGTCATGAAAACCTTCTGACAAAATCGGAGCGGATTTATGTTCTGATTCAACCCTCTGAAGAATGGATTCAATGGAATTGGAAGCCAGAATTGCCCTGAGTTCGTTTCCTAAAACGTTGTCAAACGCCGCCTGATTTTTGAGCGAATTATGGATTTTTTCCACTGCATTAAACATGTACGTTCGTTCCAGTTCAAGGAACTTTTCTTCTGCGGTCGGCTCGTTTTCGTCATTTTTCTTAAAAAAGGAAACCGCATATTTCCAGACTTTTCCGAGCGCTTCCGTTGGAGCCATCGCCCAATTCGTCCAAGAGCCGCGGAAGGAACTGCGCCAGAGTTGAAGTTCTTTACGAATCATTTCATTAGGCAAAATGGGAACTTCAATCGTTCCGGGATTAAGCTCTTCCAATGCTTTTAATCGAAGGGCGTACTGCTCGCTTTGAACGCGAATATCCGACAGCCACTTTCCCAGCCCGGTATTGGAATCCATCGAGTCTGCAAGCGATTTGACCAGAGAATACGCTTTGAGTTCTTCAAAGTGCATTTTCGCCAGTTCGTCTGTCAAAGATTTGGGAGCGTTGAGGTCAATTTGGTCTGATTTGACAGTTCCGTCGGAGCTGACAGGAACGTAATAAAAAGGCAAACCAAGCGATTCTGACGCCTTTCTGTCATGCGGAGCCAAATAAATGAAAATGGGAGGTTGTTCAATATTGCTAACGATTTTGTTGACCATGTCCTGCAAATACGAGACGTCTTCCATGTCAAACTGATTGAACAACAGAATGAACTTTTTCCCGCTTTTGGTTGCCTGACGGAAGAAATCGACGCAAACCGCGTCGTTGTACTTCTGCTTTGTCAAAACCGCAATTAAAACGTCTGCAATTTGACGAATTTTTTCTGCCCGTCTCCAGTTGGCTTTATTGGTCGAATCGACGTCAGGCGTATCCAACAGAATCAGCTGCGGCGGAACGTTAACGCCTTGACGCCAATATAGAACGTCTTCCTCGTGTTCTTCCAGGGGAGCGGCGCTGTCTGACCACGGCTTGACGACAAAACCGTCAAACAGTTTTTGCAGCTTTTCTTCGTCCGCCCACTGAGCTGGAACCAAACAAACCGGATACTTCGTTCCCGAAGCGCAAGGCGTGATTCCAGACGCGTTGTCCTGCGCCAAATGATTGAATACTGTCGATTTCCCAATGTTTGTTCCGCCGGCAATGGCGACAATCAACGGAGTTTCCTCGCTGGACTGAACCCGCAATTTGGACAGGAGCGAATCCCGCCACGGCGCGTCTTGAGACGATTCCGCCTGAACCAACTGGGCGTATTCTTCCAGCTGGGGCATAAGCGAACAGAGTTGTTCAATTTTATCGTGAAGGTTTTTTAATGCTAACATAGTATTAATATTATAGCGCTCTTTACCAAAAAAACAAGGCGCAGGGAAGAAGATATAGAGAAGAGGGAGAAGGGAATAGGGAGTAGGGAATAGGGAGTAGGGAATAGGGATTTAAATTTGCGGGAGATATCGTTCTACTCCCTGTTCCCCATTCCCTATTCCCTAAAATTATTTAGAAGTACATCTGAACGGACGTCGTAAAGACGCTGACGTTGCCAGATTTATTAAGCGTTCCGTACTTGTATTCGTTGTTGGACAGAATATAGTTGAATACAACGCGGAACGTCTGACTCATCTGCCAGTTCAGACCAAAAGTATGGTCGTAGCAAATGCCGATTTTGGACTCTTTTCCATCGGCGCCTGCCAGAAGCGGCATTTGTCGGTAGTCAATCCAGCTGAATCGGTACAGCAGCTGCCATGCGCCGGTTCCAGACTGGAAGACGCCATTTTCACAGCGGCGAACGAAATCGCAGTTCGGCTTGATAAACGTCAAAGTTCCTGTCGATTTCTGGTAATTATAATGCTCTCCTGTAAGCAGATAGCTGACGGAAACGTGCCCGCCGTGGATATTCATATCGCCAACAGCCGCATTCGAGTTCTTCAGTCTGATATAGTTGTATTCAGCTATAATGGCGAATGAATTATTGGTAAAAACCAGTTCCGGAGAAACCATATACGTATCCGTCGTTCCTTTGAAAGCGCCGGTTTCGATGCTCTTAAGTCCCAGATCGTTTTCCTCTCGAGTTCCCCAGTTCATCTTTTCTCCGGGATTCCAGGATTTATAGGTAAACGACGCGCCAACGTGGAAAACGCGACCGTACTCTGGGCAGTATTGCAGGATTTTGACAAATCGAGCTGTAACGCCTTCTCCAGAGCGAGTGTCGCCTGGATCGTACCCGTCGTCGTAGTGCTTGTGAATGGAGTCTGAGCAGTTCTGGAAGAATCCGAACGTCCAGAGGAAATCCTCAACGCGAGAACCGTTGCTGAATTCGATGCCCAGAGCGCGGTTTTGCATATAGTTGCTGATGCCGGACATGCTCAGCGGACGGTCGTTAAACCACATCTGATGAACGCCAGTAAGCTGTTCGACGCCAGAGGGTTCCTTGAAATATCCGATTCTCATATCGCCCAGCCACGGCAATTCTTTGATGCCGAGATAAACGTCTTTGAACGCCAAAGAGGACGGC
>JAFZAL010000120.1 GCA_017557195.1 Thermoguttaceae bacterium
AGCGATAAGGGGATGGCGCCGCGATTATTCCGGGGGCTAAAGCCGCCCGGTTACAAACGTTGCATCCCTTCGGGACGCGATTCATTATTCCGTCTTTATCTATCTACGCAAGAAAAAAAGAGCGTACCCAAGTTAATAATATCTAGCTCTCCCCTTGTAACAAAAAATTTATTCGGTTATAATAACGATAATCGTTATTGGCGGGAGTTTTATAATTGGGTTATGAATCTCCCAAATATTAAACCTTTTTACGGAGTTGTTTTTCATGGCATTCAAAGCGAAAAGACCAGTAATCATTGCAATTCAGTCTCAACACGTCGAAAAAATCTTGGCTGGTACAAAAGCTTGGGAATTAGGTCGGGGATTAATAAGAGATTGCAATTGCTTTGTTATCTATCGTTCGAGAGAGAATCGCGGTATCGTAGCCATTGCAGAGATTGGCGAAACAAGACCATCAAAATATAAAGCTGGTGGTTATGACTACCACATTTTGAAGGTTTATGTTTTTAAGGAAGGAAAACTTTCACTTGATACGGCATTTGAGAATACGCCCATCAAGCGCAAGTTCAACGTTCCTCAAGCGTTTACCTACCTGCGGAACATCGACGATTATTGGACTCCGGAAACAGAAGCGGCTGCTGCCGAAGCGGTCAAGATTCTGCTTAAAACTCACCCGTACAAGATTGTTTATCCAAAGGATATAGACTGATAAACCTTATTGAATGAACAACAGCCGATAATCGCCGCATATTATTAAAATCAAACGAGTTGCAAGAGCGTATCCTGCAACTCGTTGTTTGATTTTAAACATCAATTAGCGTTTAGTTCAGTCTGTCAGCCGTGCTCCACAGACCGGCAGACGGCGTGGAAATAAAGTAAATCTCCTCGCCGTCGGGCATGGTATTGAACCCGTTTTTCAGCTCGGCGGGATTGTAACGCTTGAGCGTTTCGTTGATGTCGGCGTAATTGAAGCAGACGGATTCGATGTCTTTCTGGCTCATCTTGCCGGGGGCGTAGGTGATCTTGAATCGTCCTTCGGAAGAGCCGTGAATCAGGTGAGCGGTTCCGACGGCAAAGTTCTTCAGGTCGCCGTCGTCCGGGCATTCCCTGTAAAGCCGCATGACGTTTTCCGTTCCGGAATAGCCGTACTTGCGAATAATCGCGTCGATTTCCGGCTGTTCGCCAAAGCGTTCCAAGCCCGGCGCGATAATGAGCAGTTCGCCGCCTTGCGCCAGAGCTTTTCGGGTTCGATAAATCGCCTTGTTGGCAACCCAGGTGGAATAGAACTCGTCGCCCTGCATGACAGCCACGATCTTTTTCAGCGGAGGAACGACGGTAATGTTCTGCTTCTGTGACGCCCGCGCCGCTTCCAGATACGTTTCGACGTCGTCGCCAGCGTAAACGCCGGTGTGAACCAGCTTGCCTTCAGCGTCGTACGCCATGACGACTTCAAAATAGGCGTCCGGCAGGAAT
The DNA here is from genome assembly GCA_017557195.1 of Thermoguttaceae bacterium. GTDB lineage: Bacteria > Planctomycetota > Planctomycetia > Pirellulales > Thermoguttaceae > RUG11551. The sequence goes on from JAFZAL010000120.1 coordinate 1,474, forward strand.
CCGAGATAGTCCTCTTCCGCCTTGTTGAAGCATTTTCTCAGCGGCGTGGTCAGCGTGCCGAGGTTGTTTTCAATGCCGCAGCAAGCCGCCATCAGGTGCGAGGCGCAAATCATGTCTTTTCCGCCCAAGCCGATAAAGTAGTTCTTGTTGTGGTTGGCGAACCCTAAAACCTCGTGCGGAACGACGTGCCCGACGTTGAGAACCAGGTCCCAATTCCCGTTGAGCAGGAAGTTGTCCAGACTGACGGGAATCGCCCAATCGACTTTCCCGCCGGAAACCTCTCTGACGAACGACGACGGGACTTCGCCGATTACGGTCGAGCCGCTGCGCCAGTCATGAACGTGAATCTTCTCTTCCGGAACGGAGCCGAACATCCATTTGTTCTGTTCAGGCGTGTGCGGAACGTGCTGTCCGAGAGTGGGAATCAGATGAACGTCCGCGCCGTCAGCGGTAAAGATTTTATACAGTTCTTCGACAATCCAGCCAGAACCGGAATGAGCGCGGGTAATATCCGGCGGGAGCAGCAGAACTCGCTTCGGATTGGCGCAAATGCGTTTTTTCGCCTCATCGGCGTACTGACGCGCCAGTTCGAGAATCTGTTCATGGGAAATATTCGACGATTCTTGTTTAAACCACATGATATCTACGGGTAAAGGGTTTTAATGCTCAACATAAACGCCGACGCCGTCTGTCAGCTTATATATTATATTGTAAAGCAAATTTCTGAAAATAACAGAGGGGGCGGGGGGAGTAAGTTAGGAGTTAGGGATTGGCGAGCCGGGGTGCGTAAGCCCCCGGACATAGAACCGCGTTAGCGGTTCTATGTTTCTAGCCGTGGGTTTCAACCCACGGAATGCATAACAAACAAAAAGAAATATCGCCAAATAACCTTTTTCGCTCATCCTCCGTAAGAGGGGCGAAGGAAAAGGGACTGAAGCGATTAGGCGAGCTGGGATTCCGATTTTTTATTAAAATTTTCTCGGTTCTTTTTTTTTACGCTGTCTGACGTCGTCTTTAAAAATAGAGAAGGAAAATAAATTCCTTGGCATAACAAGAAATGGCAATTGACCCAATATTGCATATGTTTTTAATCCCAAATGGATTAGTTGCCAATAGTTTATGCGATGAATTCCCAAACAACCATGTTACAGGAGGCAATGCTATCATGCTTTCATTTAGAAAAGTCGTTTCGTTGACAGTTCTGCTCTTAACAGCCTTGCTATTTACGGGCTGCGATTCCAAACCCAACCCGGAAAAGCTCTTCAATCAAGGTCGCAACTACTATTATGGCTATAACGGCTGCTCCGTTAATAAGATTAAAGCCATTGAATGTTGGAAGAAGGCGGCAGAAGAAGGTCATGCTCCTTCACAAAGAAAGCTCGCCCTATGTTATTATAACGGCGATGGCGTAGTTCAAGACTTCGCGGAATCCATAAAATGGGCTCGCATTTTGGCTGATAACGGAGACCCCCAGTTCCAAAATATTCTTGGCATTGCTTATGAAGGCGGCATAGGCGTTCATCAAGACCGTACAGAAGCTGTACGCTGGTTCCGCAAAGCGGCTGAACAAGGAAACGAAGACGCAATCAAAGCTCTCAAGAAATTGGGGCTGGAAAAATAGCTTCGCAGACGCCAATCGAACGTTATAAGTCCTGTTTCGATCAACTTTACACTTGATTTTAATCTCAAAATGAGATAATAACTTAATAATCAATAGCGGTATTGTCTATAAAAATGGAATTTTAAACAATACCATATTATTATGTAACATGAACCTTGGAAAGGACGAAACAATGGCGGTTAAGATTGAAAACGATTCGATTACTGCAGACTCAAAAGAAGATCTTAAACAGAGTCTGCAGGAGCGGTGGTCTGAGATTTGCCAGCGTTCAGCGCGCAAAGCCGCAGAGGATGCAATCAAAATTCATCGGTGGGAAGCGAACGTGAAAATGATCAATCAGGCGCTTTTGGCGGTAGCTGCGGCGCTGATGCTCACAGTTCCCTTGAACTGTCTGCTGATAATCAGATTAAACATGTTAGCAAACGCTTACATTTCTTCGCTTCGCATTTAATTCTTGTTTGATATTTACGTTACCTTTAACATGACGCCTTTTAAAGGAGAGAACTCAGATGAAAAATATTTTTGCAACGATCGGTATTTTGGCGGTAATTTTGGGGATTATTATCTGGCAGTTCGGTTTTTTTAATCAGCAAGTCAGCGACATCTCTCAAAGGATTGAACGCGCCACGGCGGTTTCTCGCGCGGAATCAATAATTGCCAAGGCGAAGAGTCAGGCGGATTCCCTGAAGGTTCGCTCACGCAATATGAAAATCGCGGCGCGAACGATGGAACGGAGCGTCGAACGCGAACAGAAAGCGCTCGCCAGAACGAAATTTGCTATCGAACAGCTGGCGCAAGCAATCAAAACGGCTGGATTGCCCAAGCCGAGCGAGATTGGAACGCTGACAGAGGAGCAACAGCAGAAGAAAATCGTCTTTGGCGGAAAAGAGGGTTCTGCAATGGACGCGTATAATCAGCTTGTCAAATGGCAGGAGGAATACGAGCAAAAGAATTCTCTCCTGGACAAAAAACGAGATCTGATTGCAAGTCGATACGAAGTCGCTCAACAGATGCTTGTTAAGCAAAAAAAACTCTACAGTGAAATCGAAAAGATTGAAGTTCAGCTGTTAAAATTGGAAACAGAACGCGAAATCGCAGAGATCAATCTTCAAATGACGAAACTGGGTTCGTTGGTCGAAGACGTTAATATGAACGATATCGACAAAAATTTTGAAACGATTCAAGATGAAATCGACGAATTAAACGCAACTGCGGAAGTAATCAGCGAAGAAGCCGACGCGCCGGTTAACGACGACGTCTTCTCAATGCCGGAAATTCCATCGGATTCAGGCGCTTCCAATTCTCTGGACGCTTTGTGGGATTAAACGGTTTATTCCTGATTCGGGAGAATGTCAGGAACGAATCATCCTCTGCAGGGACAGGCGGTTGGGAATTGCTCTGACCGTCCTGTTCCTCTTTTAACCTGTTGTTTCCCTTTTACGTCAAGATCAATTGGAGAAATGAATCGTGGAAGATATACCCAATAGCGCCAATGCGGAAGAAGCGCCCGGTTATCACGTTCTCTTGACAGAACTTCAGCAATTAATTCGCAGCGGAAGTAACAAGGAACGGTGTGAGCGTCTTTTTGAACTGCTGGCGAAAAACATTTTTGATGATTTTTGGGGATATTGTGAAAATCTTGTTCGGCGCTTGACAACGAATAGTTATTATATTAACATAAATGAAACGGAAGACATACTTCAAGAGGTTTTAATAAAGATTTTCCGCAAGGTTGATTCATATAACGGGAAGAGCAACGCTCAAGCTCAAAGCTGGATTTGTCAAATAATCCGCCGCACAATTTTGGACGCATCCAAATCAACAAGCCGCCGTGGAAACGTTTGGGCGCATCTCGCCTCGTGGATTCGGCCTCTTTGGAATCTTTACGGAGAGAATCGCCGTTCAGATGATTGATGTTGAACAAATACAATAGCAATTGATATTAATACAAATATTGTCAGAGGATGATTATGAAACGCATTTTAATACTGCTGTTCTTTGTAGCTGTAACGATGACGGGCTGTGACGCGCCTAAACAACCAACGTCAGAAACGGAAACAACGGAAGCGGCAGAAGCGGCGGCTGAGGTTAATACCGCTCAGACGAAACCGCATTCAAAAGAAGAGAAAAGGAAAGTATTAGAGGATGAACTGAAAAAAGTCCAATATATTCTTGAACATGACGCGGTTGATAAAGACGGTCAAACGGTCAAAGAGGGCAAAAAGATCAGTCTTTTAAAGGCAGATTCTCTTTTGATAGAATACAGCGTTAAACAAAAAGAAACGCAGACGGAGTTTAATTCGCTGTGCCGTCGTTCGGGAAAGTCCGTGGATGAAATTGAGGCGGAACTCGTCAAGGAAAAGTCTCAGTGGGATTCACAGCCGTGGTTTGCGAAAGTAAAAGCCGCAAGAAATAAAGATCTCGATTTGGAAAGCTTTATAACGTATTTTACTGATCGGAAAGCGGAACTTGAAAAACAAATTATACAGCTGGAAGAGAGACGCGATCATTTGGAACGCTTGCTTGCCAGTCTCGACGTTTCGGATGAAGACGACGAGGAAGTAGATGCGATTCTTGCCGCAAACGATATTGATAAACAGGACGAATGGGACAATCTGTCTCCAGACGACTACAAAAGAAAGCTTTCTTCAGCAGAGCTGGCTGTAATTAAAGACAAGGTTCATAAATCGCTCATTGAATCCGTAAGAAATAACATCTTGAAAATTCCGGGGTTGGAGTTGACTTCAATCGAGGAACTGCCGGCTTTGCCTGATCTGGGAGATATCCAAACTCCTGAAAACAAGGCGCAGAGCATTGTTTTAGGGCGGATGAAAAATGATTCCAGCAAAATGATTGCAGAGGCTAAAAAGGAAACTTCAGAGTTTTTGAAAAACAAACAGCCGGAAAATGCATGCGACGCCTGGCTTCAAATAGCCGATAAACTCAAAAAATCCGTAGATGACGTCTCCGAAGATTTTGAAAAAGGTTTTTTTGACGAATATCTCAAGGCTCTGGATGTATGCCGAAACGAAACGCTCCGTATCATGAGTAATCCGTATACGAAAACGCTTGCTCAATGCGTTAAAGATTTGGATAATAAAGATCCTGACTGGGAAACTATCGTAGAGTCTTTGGAGGGCTTTTATCGCATCAGACCGACGCTGTCTCCTGCAGAAACCGAGACGTTGGAGGTTCGGTTGGATACGATTCGTCTGCTGTTAAAGTATCTTGTTAAGCAAAACGATACAAACGCTCAGGTAATTCAACAGCGATTGAAGACGATTCTGGATGCAATTGACAACGCATATTTTAAAGAACAGGCTGCAGCCCGACGCTATAAGCAAGCTATGGAATTGAGAGCTAAAAAGGAATATGAAGAAGCCCTCTCCAAAATTAACGGCGCTCTTGCTATATATCCAGATAACAGCGATTATCTGAAGGAAAAAGAAGCAATTGAATTGGCTTCAAGCCCCTTTTCCGCAGAAGGCAAAAAAGCGGGCGACCGGGCGACAAAAGTAATCAATGGCGTTGAATTCGCCTTTCGATGGATTCCAGCTGGAACGTTCATGATGGGTTCGCCGGAAACAGAAGAAAAACGTCTTGATACGGAGATTCTGCATGAAGTTACGCTTACTAAAGGTTTCTGGATAATGGAAACAGAAGTTACCGTTGCCATGTTCAAGGCGTTTGTCGACGAAACGGGGTATGATTCGAGAGGAACTACGCCAATGGGTTGGACGGGGGATATAATGAAGAAGGATGCTAAATATTCATGGCGCGATCCCGGATTAAGTCAACACAAAAACCATCCTGTAACGTGCGTAAGCTGGTACGATGCGGTGGAATTCTGCCAATGGCTTGGGAGCAAACTGAAGGGATCCGTTCAACTTCCTACAGAAGCGCAGTGGGAATACGCTTGTCGAGCAGGCAGCTCAACGGCATATTTCTGGGGAAATGCGCTCAATGGCGATAAAGCGAACATCAATGGTTTTTATCCATACGGTACAGCAATCGAAGGCAAATATGTTGGTAAAACGACGCCGGCAGGCAGTTATAAACCTAACGCCTGGGGGTTGTTTGACATGCATGGCAACGTTTGGGAATGGTGTCAGGATGGTTCCAGAGACTATTCTGACAAGAGTGAAACTGATCCGATAGGTCCTTTGAACGACACTCTGATTACTATTCGCGGCGGGTGTTGGTATTACGACGCCGGGCGCAGCCGGTCAGCGGAACGTTACAGTGAATTTTCAAACGAGCGAACTGTTATCGTTGGATTTCGTTGTGTGTTGTTGGTAGACGATCAATCGGAAGCTCAAACTGAACATGATGTTCCTGACGCCGTTAAAGATAGCGTTCAGTTGCCTGAAACAGGCTCAAAAGCGGGAGAACGCGTATCAATAACAATTAACAATGTAAAATTTGTCTTTCGTTGGTGTCCTCCAGGAACGTTTATGATGGGATCCCCCGAAGACGAAAAAGAACGCGATGATGACGAAAGACAGCATCAGGTTACGCTTACCAAAGGATTTTGGATGCTGGAAACGGAAGTAACGGTTGGCATGTTCAAGGCGTTTGTAAACGATACTGGATATAAATCTAAAGGGAGAACGCCTTTCGGGTGGGTATGCGGCAAGACTGATATAAATGAAAGATATTCATGGCTTAATCCTGGGTTTGTTCAAGATGACAATCATCCGGTAGTGTGTGTTAGCTGGGATGATTCGATAGCGTTTTGTGAATGGCTTAGTGAAAAAACCGGTCAGACGTTTCAGCTTCCAACAGAAGCTCAATGGGAATATGCTTGCCGGGCAGGAAGTACTACAGCATTCTCTTGGGGTAACGCTCTTAATGGAGATCGCGCTAACTGCAATGGTTTTAGAGCGTACGGTACAACAAAATATGGTTTCTATAAAGAAAAAACAACGCCGGTTGCCAGCTATCAATCCAATACCTGGGGTCTGTACGACATGCATGGAAACGTTCACGAATGGTGTCAGGATTTGAAAGCCGATTATCCCGACAGACATGTAACAGATCCGCTGGGGAATTCAGACGATACCTGGCGCATTAATCGCGGCGGTTGCTGGGTTAATCCCGCCAGCCATTGTCGTTCTGCGAAACGCAGCTATGATAATCCAGAAAAACGTGATTTCGCTATTGGCTTTCGCTGCATAAAATGTCAAGACTAGCTGTAACAAACTATTAGCGCAAAACGGTTATCAGAATTGAATTTATTATGACTTGCCGGAAACTCTTTTGGCAGAGGTTATCTGTTTTAACCGACGCTTTCTTATCGTTCACGCGCCGCGATTCTATTCCCAATCCGAGCGTATAGCCTTCGCATTAAAACGTTGAAAACAATGTACGCGATCTGCAATATCAGGATATAGTATAACATTGGCAAGCTCTCAATCGTACAGAAACAGATATTACTCCAGGACTGCGTATGTAACAGATATAGTCCAATAACGGTCAGGGGAATCGTTATACAAAACATAAAATACGCGATTTGACGCCAGATTTCTGCTATGAAGCTCAGTTTAACGGAACTCAAAAACCGTGAAATCGCTGAGTTGGAATTATCGAAACGTTTTGAGGGATCCGTTTGCGGTTGTGGATATAGCAACCATGATGAAAACATCGTCGTTAAAATCGTCAGCGTTGCAATCATGCAAGAAAACGCTAATATGGCAGGAATCGGAAAAATGAATATACCTCCGATACAATCATTGTCGAGACTGATGCGGTTAAAATATCTAACTACGCCCAATGCTATCCATATCGCATAAACAATCAGAAATATATCGAATAACAGCAAAGGAAAGCGATTAGCTATGCGAGTCCGAATCGCTTTTACCCAGTCGTAGTCTTTGTTTTTTTCAAGGACAGAAAAAAACATCGAGCCAAGGACGTATAACACATAGAAAAACGCCCATACAATAAAAAGCTTTGAGCAAAAATCAAAAATGCTTTGGAATATGCCAAACGGGGTTATAAACATTGTATCTACATACGCCCATATATCAAACGCCCGTAAAAACAGGTATACCAGAACAAAGAACAGAGCTATGTTCACAAATCCCAGTAAATAGGCTGCAGCGTTTTTCGGTTCGGCAGTTTCTGTCAGCGTCTCGTTGCTCATCGTAAATATAATTATAATTGATATAAATGCGTTGTCAAGCGCTGATAACGATAGACCTCGCCGTCGTTCTTATCGTTCACGCGCCGCGATTAAATTCCCAATCCGAGCGTATATTCTTCGCATAACAACATTGAAAACGATGTACGCGATCTGTATTAGCAACGCATTAAAAACCATTGATATTGCGGGTATTATCGGTGCAATGCGAATTATAGCCACCAAAGGGAGACATAATCCGCAGATAGTTAAAAACAACAACGGGAACATAATCCATAACGTAACGATCGCAATTTGACGCCATATTTCTACATGAGACTGCCATAAAGCGTTCAAAAAACGATTATTGGAAGTAGAATCGGCGCGGTTTGAAAAGTCAAATAGCGACAGTGGAACATAGTCAGGATTAAAACAATAACGCAACCCGGACAGCGTCATTGATATTATAATTGCTATAAACGAAATCACGCTGGAAAGAAATAGAACATATGGCAGATTTGTTACAAACAGCATGGTGTAATCTAAAGAAATATTAAAATCCGAATGTGTAACGCCATAGTAAATAATTGAGAATAACCAAACTATATATATCAATGCACAAGTTACAAATAACATCGCGCTAAAATTGTTTATAAAAGATGTACGAAGCCTTTTTATCTCGTCGGCCTCAGTTTCGATGACGTCCATAATCAAAACGAAAAAAGTATAAACAGAATAGAATGATATCCATATTACACTTAGCCATTTATAATCAGAGAGATAGTTAGGAATTAGTGAATTTATTGGATTCTTATACTGATGAAAAAACAAGTCTAACAGCATAAAGAATAACGCTATATTCACAATTCCGATTAAAAAGTTTAACTGGAATGATATTTCGGGTTCGGCAGATTTTGTCGGCGTCTCGTTGCTCATCGTAAATATAATTATAATTGATATAATTGCGTTGTCAAGCGCTGATAACAATAGACCTCGCCGCCGCTCTTATCGCTCACGCGCCACGATTAATTTTCCAATCAGAGCGTATAGTCTTCGCATAACGAGGTTGAATATAATGTAAACAAATTGGATTATTATGAGACCAATAACCAGCGTAGCTATAATAACTTCGCCAAAATCCAGCGTTCCTATTTTTATTAAATCTTCGATAAAAATTACAACTAAAAACAATACCGGAAACGTTATCCATAATGTAAAAATTGCAATTTGACGCCATGCTTCAATAAGAATTGGAGGAATAGCGTTCTTGACGCGAGTAATTAGAGATTGCTTTGAGGAACCGGAACGAGCGATTGGATTGTAATCCGGATCGCAGCAATGCCGACAAAAGGACAAAACCGCAGAAACAACAACTGCAATTATTGCAATCAGACTCGAAAGAACATAAAAAACAGGAAAGAAGGTTATTATATTGTCCAAAACTTCTTTCCCGCTAATACCCTCGTTTATTTGAGAAACGCCTACTAAACCTAGGACTAATAATATCGCAAATAAAATCAAACTTGTTTCAAAAAGCAATATTATATAGCGATTTAGATAATACGTGCGAATACTTTTCACGCTTGGGAAATTGTCTTCAACTACAAACAGAATTACAGAACCGAAAACATAAACGGTATAGACAACAAACCATAGCGCTCCAAAACATAAACCACCCATGGGGTGATTAAACAAACATGACAACGAAAAAAATAGAACGATATTAACCACGCCCAGAAAATAATTGGTTAGCAAATCGTTTTTCGGTTCGGCAGGTTTTGTCGGCGTGTCGTTGTTCATTTTACTCCTCGTATTTAAATTCGCGGACGGTTCCGTCGGAAAAGGTTGTTCTGAAAACGCCGGGGGCGACCTGTTCGTGTTTGTCCATGAACAGGTATTGAAGCGCAACGCGGGAACGGTACTCGTCGTAGGCGCGCTTCACCGCCGCGACGGATTCTCTCAACTGTTCGTCCGTCTGGCAGGTCAGGTCAGCGTCGCCCATCCAGCTTTTTCCGTCTGACTTGAACTTGGAATAGAAGTAGAAAACGGGGCGTCTGTTGAACTCTTGCAGTTTCAGTTCCGCCGTCTTTCCTTTGAGAGTCGGGTTGACGGTTGCCGTACAGGGGTTTTGTAACAGAATCCCGTTGTAAACCAGCTGACACATCGGGACGGTTCGTTCAACCAGAGGCATTTTGGAAGGGTCGATAATATCGTTGAACGTAGCGTAGAGACAGTAGTCCAGATTGGAAACGACGTGGTCAAAAGCGCCCTCCGAGCCGACGGCGCCGAAGTTCTTTTGTCCCTGCGCGAGAATCTTTTTCCAGTACTCGACGCACTGGCGTTTGTTGAGCGGGTGATTCTTGTCCCAACATTCGCGCGGCGCAACGGTCGAAATGACGTCGATGTAATGCACGCCGCGAAATCCCAGCTGCGCTATGCGGGGCAAGTCGCTTTGCGTATAGCGTTCATAGACCGGCTGGGG
>JAFZAL010000003.1 GCA_017557195.1 Thermoguttaceae bacterium
CCCGCCACGACAACGACACCGAAATGATGTTCCAGAACCGCAACTGGTACAACTTCGCCTGGCTGTCTGGCGACTACAACCTCGAACAGCACGTTCACACGCTCGACAAGGCGTTCTGGATTCTCGGCAAACCGGAATCCGCCTGGGGCTGCGGCGCTCGTACGCTCCGCGTTGAACAGCCGGCTTACGGCGACATCTACGATCAGATGAGCGTTACATTCAACTATCCCAACGGCGTTAAAGTCCATTCGTTCTGCCGCCAGATCAACGGCTGCTTCAACGAAAACGAATGTCGCATCCTCGGTTCCAAAGGCTGCGCCAACGCTTTGGGCAAGAACATCATCGACCTGGACGGCAAAGTCATCTGGAAGGCTGACCGCAAAGAAGCCAACTGCAACATGTACGTTTCGGAACACGAAGCCATGTTCGATTCGATTCGCAACGGCAAGGCGAAGAACGACGTCGAATACTCCTCCTACAGCACGCTCATGGGCGTTATGGCGCGCGAAGCCTGCTATACCGGACAGTGGCTCGGCTGGGATCAGGTCCTCAACTCCAAGAAGGTTCTTGCTCCTGCTGAATACACGCCGGAAGCCGTTCCGCCGTGCGCTCCGATTGAAGGCGCGACCTACACGCCGGGAACCAACATGTACAACGTTCCGCTTCCGGGCGTTACAAAGTTTGAATGATTTGACTTTTCCCCCTTTGAATTTTGTTTCAGGGATTAGAGCTTTTTCTATTCCCTGAATTCGTTAAACCCTTTTTCTTTTCTGCATTTTATGCGGGGAGGAAAAGGGGTTTTTACGAGATATTTTTAACGAAAGGTTTTTTAGAATGACAAATCGTCGTGATTTTTTGAAAACCGCGGCTGTCGGTGCTGCCGCCGTTAGTACGCTTTCCATAACGCGCAGCGCTCATGCAGAAGGCTCCGACATCCTTCGCGTTGGTTTGGTTGGCTGCGGCGGACGCGGTCGAGGCGCTTTGGCAAACACTTTGGAAGCAGATCCTAATACGGTCGTTACAGCGTTTGGAGACTTGTTCCCTGAAACCGCTCAGCGAACGTTTGATCAATACAAAAATAATCCACGCTGCAAGGCGTCTCAGGATACAGTCTTTTCCGGTTTCGACAGCTACAAAGGCGTCATTGAAAACTGCGATGTTGTGATTCTGGCGACCTCGCCGCATTACCGTCCGATTCAATTTGCCGCGGCGGTTGAAGCTGGCAAACACGTCTTTTTTGAAAAGCCCAACGGCGTAGACGTTCCCGGCATTCTCTCTTTCCTGGAGACAGGCAAGAAAGCGGCGGAAAAAGGGCTGACCGTCGTTTCCGGTCTGCATTTCCGTTACGACAAACGCATCGTTGAAACCATGAACCGGGTTCTCGACGGCATGATTGGCGACGTTCGCGAGATTTCGTGTTCCTACTTAACCAATCGTTTGTGGACGCGTCCCCGTCAGCCGCAGGACACCGAAATGATGTTCCAGAACCGCAACTGGTACAACTTTACGTGGCTTTCCGGAGACTACAACGTCGAACAGCACGTTCATACGCTCGACAAGGCGAACTGGATTATTGGTCTGCCGCAGTCGGCGTGGGGCATGGGCGCTCGTTCCGTTCGCGTAGATCAGCCGGCGTACGGCGACATCTACGATCAGATGAGCGTTACGTTCGATTATCCCAACGGCGTGAAAGTGCATTCGTGCTGCCGTCAGATTAACGGCTGCTTTAACGAAATGCAATGCCGCATTTTGGGAACCAAAGGACACGCCAGCGCGATGGAGTACAAAATCATCGACCTGAACGGAAACGTTCTTTGGAGCTTTGACAGAAAAGCGCGCGTCAACGACGGGCACCTTGAAGAGCACATCGCCATGTACGATTCGATTCGCAACTCCAAGGCAACCAACTGCGTAGAGTATTCCTCTTACAGCACGATTATGGCAATTCTCGGACGCGAGGCGTGCTATACCGGTCAGAAGCTTTCCTGGGAACAGATTCTCAATTCCAAGAAGGTTCTGGCTCCATCGGCTTATACGCCAGACGCCGTCCCGCCGTGCGTTCCGATTGAAGGCGCGACCTACGCCCCGGTTAAGAACATGTACAACGTTCCGCTCCCGGGCTTGACGAAATTTCAGTGATTTTTGTTAGTCCGACAAATAGGCGCTTGTGAGCTAAAACGCAGGCGTTTTGCCTGTCCAACAGTTTTTTTAACACGAAATACACAAAATAAGCGAAATATACGAAAGATTTTTAAAAAATATTTTTTATAATTTTCGTGTTGTTTCGTTCTTTTCGTGTTTTTCGTGTTTAAAAATTTTTTAATCCTCAATGGTTACTCAAATTGACCTGTCGATACCGACGTTTAAGGACGGCGGCGGAGTTCGGGCGTGGACAAACGCGCCGTTCTTCTTCAGCCGTTCCAATCGTCTATTGGCGCCGCTGACGTCAGCGCTGGTAAATCCGGACAGGTCAATTGCCGAGAGCCATTCTGCATGGTTTCCCGTCACACTCGTTGGACCGACTCATACCGGGAAGACGGGCTGGATTTCAGGCGTCTACTGGACGTGGGTTCGCAACCACCCGCGATTAAAGTCGCTCTATATTACCGCGCCGGACTTCTACCGGGACTTCCGCAACGCTCAGCTGACCCGAACGTTTTCCGACTTCGAGGAGCGTTTTCGCGCCCTGCGGTTCTTGGCGATAACGAACATTCAACAGTTGTTGCAAGAGCCTGACGCTCAGGAAGAGCTGGTTTTCATTCTCGATACGCTTGCGGAAAAGCAGATTCCGGTTTTGATGTCCGTTAACGAAGACGAGCAGTCTGAGGGCTGGAACGCGAAACTGGTCAAGCGCATGCAAAGCGGCGCGCTGATTAAAACGGAGTCGCCGGACGAAGAACTCTGCCGCGCCTACGCTCAAGACGCGCTCAAAAAGCTGCTTCTGCCGCCGGACTACTCCGATTTTATCGCGTCCTGGGTTGCGTCTCGAGGGCATCTGTCCATAACCGCCGTCAAAGGAGAACTGCTCCGGCTCGATATGGGTTATCGTCAGGCGTTGACTGAACCGGAAACAATCGCCAACGGCATAACAGAATCTCATCTTATTCTTTGGGCGTCTCAGACCTCCCCCGACAGAGAACCGCTGAAAATTCACGACATCGCCAAACTGGCGGTCAAAGAGTTCGGAATCACGCTGGCGGACTTGAAAAGCTCGTCTCGCCGCAAGACGTCCGTATTAACCCGCGGCGCGGTCGTCTATTTAGGACGCAAGCTGGGCAGTTTCACCCTGGAACAGCTGGCGGACTACCTCGGCGGTCGAGATCATTCTACAATAATCCATACGCTGAGAAACTTTACTCAAAAAATCGAAACTGACCCCCAGCTCAAAAAAACCGTTCTGAAACTGGAACGCGCACTGGCGTAATTAGAAAATATGAACAAACAGGGAAAAGAACGCTCTTAACGGTCGTTAAAAAATCCCTATTTTAAATCTCGCTATAAATTAGGAAGATATTTTTTGTCTTATTCCCCCTCCCCCCTTGCAGAATCGGCAATCGATATTATAATACTGATTAATAAACGTCTGTAAGGGAACAAGGGTTTCCCGGGCGGATATAATCGCAAAAAGCATTTTTTGTAGTTCCTATTATTTAAAGGAGAGATACAGTGGCGATTCGCGTTGGTATTAATGGTTTTGGTCGTATCGGCCGTTTGGTTTTCCGTTGCATGGCTGCCAAGCCCGAAGTTTTTGACGTCGTTGCAATCAACGACTTGACCAGCAATGACATGCTGGCGACGCTGCTGAAATATGACAGCGTTCACGGTCGTTTCAATGGCACAGTCGAAGCTAATGCTGAAGGCTTGATTGTCAATGGCAAGTTGATTAAGGTTTTTGAAGAACGCGATCCTGGCAATCTTCCTTGGGGCGACCTGGGAGTTGACGTTGTTCTGGAATCCACCGGTCTGTTCACGAAGCGCGCCGCGGACGGCAAACCCGGCTTCGACAGCCACAAAGGCTGCAAGAAAGTCGTCATCTCCGCTCCGGCTACCGATCCCGACTTCACCTGCGTTTTGGGCGTTAACGACGATCAGCTCACCGCTGACATGAAATACGTTTCCAACGCTTCCTGCACAACCAACTGCTTGGCTCCGTTTGCCAAGGTCATCAACGACAACTTCGGCATTGTCCGCGGTTTGATGACAACGGTTCACTCCTTCACCAACGACCAGCGCGTTCTGGACCTCCCGCACAAGGATCCCTATCGCGCTCGCGCTGCTGCCATGAACATGATCCCGACTTCCACCGGCGCCGCCAAAGCCGTCGGTCTGGTCATTCCGGAACTTCAGGGCAAACTGACCGGTATCTCCATCCGCGTCCCCACCCCGACCGGTTCCATTGTTGACCTCGTTGTCGAAACCGCCAAGCCGGTAACCAAGGAAGCCGTCAACGCCGCCATGAAGGCCGCTGCTGAAGGATCCATGAAGGGCATTCTCGATTACACCGAAGACCCGATCGTTCTTCAGGACATCGTCGACGATCCCCACTCCAGCATTTTCGCCGGTCCGTGGACCATGGTCATGGGCGACACCATGCTCAAGTGCCTGTCCTGGTACGACAACGAATGGGGCTACAGCAATCGCGCTGCCGACCTGATCGAAAAGCTCGCCAACCTCTAAGGTAATTAGCAATTAGAAATTTGCAATTAGCAATTAACGCGAAGCGTGGAATACGCTTCGCGTTTTTTTGTTTGTGAGTTGCGAGTGAGAATAGCTTTTAGCTATTAGCTCCTAGTTTCTAGCTTTGTGATATTAACGCTCAGCTTTAAAAATTAACGCTGAGAACCACAAATACCAAAGCTAATGGCTAGGAGCTAACAGCTAGGAGCTTTTTCCTACTGCCTACTGCCTACTGCCTACTGCCTTCATCCTCTTCAGGCGGCGTAAAGACAAAATCTTCGACTGGAATCTTTCTCGGCTTTGGCGGCAATGAAGCTTTTATTCTCAACTCAATTAGAATGTAAAAAACAATCGCGCCTAAAATTGTAACGCCCAAAATAAGCCAGTATGACGGCTCGTTTTCAGAATCGGCAGCTTTAACCGGCTCTTGCCAGGAAAACCCTTTTGCCAGAATCAGCGGAGCTGCCATGACGTCTTCCTGAGCGGGATAAACCCAGCGTTTGAGGAAAAAGCCCGTACATTCAATTCGCTGCGGTTCAATATCTTCCCCCGTCGGAAATCCCGGTGGAATGCTGATTGAATTAATTATAATCGGTTCGGACGGCGAACTGTCGGGAGAAAGAGCGATCTGATAAATGTTTTCTATGCCAAGGTCTTTATTGGTCTGCTTGATTGGAACGCACTGTCGGGCGTTCCCTCGAACGTTAATCAAAACGCCGCGAAACGTTTTCGGCGTCGACTTGAGCTGAACAAAGGGAACGTGACCGAAAGAATACTTGTTCAGTTCAGACTGCGGAACATCGCGCAAAATCTCAATGAGATTTTTCCATGAAGGATAGTCCGAAGAAACCCAGTAACTGTTGTCAATAACGTTCTTAAGCGCATCCTGATCAACTCCGGGATAGTACACCCGCTGTTCCAACGGTTTGATTTCAGTCTCTTCGCCTGGAATAGTTTCCTGAGTCATCCACGCCCAACGATCCGAGTGCATCGTTGCTTCTGTGATTATAATGACAACAACGCCGAGAAGTAAAACAATTAAAAGCGCCCGGACGTTGAGTATTTTAATAGCAGCCATGTCAGTTCTTTGTATTTTAGTAAGTTGTCTTAGAAGTCAAAATAGGGGGAATAATGTCAATTAATATCTTCGTTGACGTTACCCCTTATTTTACAATATTAGACGAATTATGAACTGAAAAATGGAGAAAAAATTGCTAATTCCCGTTGAAAAGACAAGAAAAATCAAAAATTTTTTCAAAAATGGGGAATTTTTCTTGCTGGGCGTATTGCTATTAGCAAAATTCTGTTTAAATTTAAATATGAAGAATTTTAATTGCTACAGAAGCTGAACCTTGTTCGTCTTTACAGAATAGAAACTATTCAGTTTTGTTTAATGTAAAGTTTAGTTCAGCTCCCGTTCGTACTCATATATTCAAACGAGGTTTTATCCATGAATTGTTCTCACCGAACTTTTTTCCCTGTTTCAGGCGCCGTCCTTGCCGCAGTATGCTTTATTGCGTTTAACCTGTCTGGAGCGCCGTCTCAGGCCGCCGTTCCGCAGCCGCAAGCCGAAAAATTTGTCAACGCTCTTGTAGACGTTGACAGCGGTTCTGGATATCCAGACATTGCAATTTACTATATGGAGAAAATTTACCAGGACGGAACAATTCCTGCTGAATACAAAAGCATTTACGACATGGAAATGGGTCGGCTTCACATGCTCAATTCCGGCATCCAGTCCTCTCAGGACGACCAACTCAAAGAAATTGACGCCGCTCATGAAAGTTTTGCCAAGTTCATCAAGGAAAATCCCAACCATCCACGCGTTCGAGAATGCGCCAGTCAATACGCAGGTTTAATGATGGCGCGCGGTACGATTTATCGCGATCTGGCTGTTAAATCTACCAACAAAAAACAGGAACAGAGAGATGAATGGATGAAGATCTCTCGAGATTCTTTTACCGCCGCTCAAAATGAATTTTTGGCAAACCAAAAACGCGCTCGAGACGTTGTTAAAAAATACAAGGATGAAAAGAAAGAAACGGGCGAAGAGTACGATGAAGCTGTAACAGACTTTCTCCAGGCGTGGCTGGCGGTTGCAGGAGCTTATTATGAAATAGCTCAAACCTATCCCGTCGATTCTAAAGAATACAAGGACTTTTTGGAAAAATCCCGAAAAGAGTACAATACGATCTTTACAAAATATGGCGCGATAGAACCGCCGTTTATTGCTGGTCTGTACGCTCGAGTTCGCGAAGGTCGAATCATGATGGACCAAGGCGTTTTTGAAGATCCTAACAAAATGGACAAAGGCGCGTTGAGCATTTTCGACGAAACGTTGACTTTGGACAACAACGCCGCCAACCGAACCATGCGTGACGAAGCTCTGTTGTACTACTTGCAGTCTGCTGTAAAATACAAGAATGACAAAGAGCCCGAAAAGAAAGGGAAAATTCTCGATCAGGCGTTGACAAGATTTTCTGAATGGTATGAAAAAGACTATACCAGCGCGCGTCAGGGACAATTGCTTACTCAACAGCTGTTGTTGGCTGGCTGTGACGTTGCCGCAGACAAAATCAGCAATCTGCCGGATGAGCAAAAGAAAGCTCGTCAAAACGCTCTGTTAGCTAAAAATACGCTCGAAATCCTTGATATTCTTGCTAAAACGTCATTTAAAGACGAAGCTAAAGCTGTCAAGGCGAAGCTGGGCGTTGTTGGTCCGGTTGAAAACGTTCCGCCGGAAAAAATGACCTATGCAGAATTAATCAAAGAGCTTAATCAGGTTCGAGAAACCATCTCCGATATTCAAACAGAATCGGCTTCCGCTCAAACCGAAGAACAAAAGGCGGCAATTCAAAAGAAGATGCTCGAAGCGGGAGAAAAATTCCTCAAACTTTATGAGCTTGCAGAATTTCGTCGTCCGGTTGACATCTCCGGCTCTCAACTGCGTCAGTTGAACTCCAACCGTTATCTGGCGGTTTATATGATGTTCCTCAAGCAGGACAATTACAGAGCCGTTATGCTCGCAGACTTCGTCGTTCGCAACTACTCGACCGACCCGATCAGCGAAACGATGGCTGACCTTGAAATGAAGATTCTTCGCAGTCATTTCGCTAATATCGTTCAGAGCATGCGCAAAGACGGAAAGAGCGACGCAGCCATTCAGGAAGCCACAAAATTTGAGCTTCTTAAGATGTCAAAACTGGCAAGCATTATTCAGACTCGAACCGCCTCTAAAGGCCCGGAAATGTCTGACAACGCCTGGTCAATCGTATGCGACTCGTTTATCGATATCGGCGACACCAAGCATGGCGAAGCTGCCATGAACAAGATTTCCGAGGATTCAGACAAACGCGCTGATTGCGAAATTCGCACTGGAAACCTGCTCTGGAACAGTTATCTTCGCGGCATGAACGCTGACCTGAGCGTCAGACCGTCAAAAGAAAAGCTGGCGGAATACAAAGCAACGTCACAAAAGATTTTGCAGGACGGCATTGATCGTATGAAGAAAAGCATGGGAGCTGACAACGAGCCAACTTCCAACCTGATTTTTGCCGCATTTACATTGGCAAACCAAAAGCTCAAGTCCGGCGATCCCGCTGGCGCTCTTGAACTGCTCAACGATCCTCAGTTCGGTCCTTTAACGTTAGTTAAAAAGGATTCCCCGCTGGTTTTAAAGAACGAGTTGGACATCCGCTCTCTTCGCGTTGCGCTAAACGCTTTGGTTGCTGCTCAGCAGCTTGACGACGCAAAGGATATTATGGAATTGCTGGAAAAGCGCGTTGAACAATCGGAAAGCGTAGCTGAAAACGGCAAATCCAAAGAAGAACAGCTCACAAATATTTACCTTACTTTAGGTTTGGAATTAAAAGAAAACCTCGAAGTTTTCAACCGTGAAGGTCAAAAAGAAAAAGCGGAAAATCTGGAAAAGGGATTTGAAGTTTTCCTTCAAAGAATTGCTGATTTGCCGGATATTAAATTCGGTCAAATGTACTGGGTCGCTCAGACGTATCAATCTCTGGGCGAAAACGAAGTTTCTGAAAACAAGAGCGTTACTGATAAAGCTAAAGCTCTCTTTGGCAAGGCGGTTGACACTTACAATGGCATTCTGAAAAAGGTTGCTGAAAAAGAAGGATTTGTCCAGAAGCCGGAGCTTACCGCTCGAATCATTGATGAACGATTGGCTCGGTGCCTTGCTACAAGCCAGCAATACGAAGAAGCCATCAAGAAAATGGGAGAGATTCTTTCTAAGACCCCCAATAATATTGACCTTCAGGCAGAAGCGGTTCGCTGCTACCAGAAATGGGGCGAATCGACAGCAGACCCGGAAAAATCTGCTTTATATCTGAAAAAAGCTCTGGTTGGCTGCGGGAAAGATTTCTCAACTACCGGTCAGAAAGATCCCAAGCAAGACGGGAAGCCTGCTATTTGGGGCTGGAATACTCTGGCGAACAAAATGCAGACACAGCTTACCAAAAAGAATTCGCAGGATCCTCGCGTTACGGACACCTATTACGAAGCCCGCTTGACGATTTCCGACATCTACTTAAAGCAGGCGGAAGGAATTAAAGACACGGCCAAACAGATGGAGCGTTTGCAGGATGCGGAAAAGATTCTGCTTTCCACACATCGCGCTTTCCCGACGCTTAATAACGAAGAGACTTTCCAGAAATACGACACCCAGCTCAAACTGGTTCGTACAAAAATGAAAGCTCTCGATCCTAATATTGCAGTCAAAGGCTTCTCTGAACTGGAAACCGCTTCGGGGTTCGCTGCAAAGGGCGATTATCAGGAAGCGATTACCAGAGTCATGAAGGAGCTTTCCAACGGCAGAACTCGTAAAGAGACGCTTGAAAGAATGCAGCCTACGCTGGCTGGTTATTATTCAAAGTGGGGAGAAAAATCCGAAAAGAACGACCCCAAAAAGGCGATGGAGTTGTACGAGTTCTCCCTCAATGGCGACCCGAATCAACTTAATGAAGCAGGAAAACAAATTTTCATCGGTTGGAATGGATATTTGAAAGCTATCACTAACGATAAGGGTGAACCGATTCGGAATGCCGATCCAGATCAAGACAAATTCCTTGATTATCTGCAAGCCAGATTGGCAATTGCCGAAATCAAGTATAACATTGCGTTACTGGAAATCGCTGCAGTTCAACCCAAGGAAGAACAGCCTGCAGACGAGCAGCCGCAAGAGAATAATGCTGAAGAAGAAAACGCTGCTGAAGAAGCGCCTGCTTCGGAAGACGTTCCTGAAGAAGCTGCTGAAGAGGTCTCTGAAACGACAGCAGGCGAAACGGATGCTGAAGCAGCGGAGACAGACGCCGCTGAAGCGGAAGACGCTGCATCGGAAGAGGAAACTCCCGCTGAAGAGGATACGGCAGAATCGACTCAAACAACGGAAGAACCTGCCTCAGAACCCGCTCCAGTTGCGGATAATGCAGCGGCAAGCAGTGACGCCAATTCCAATATTCCTCCCAAAGCTCTGCAACTTTTTAATGAAATCGAAACGATTCTTCGGGAAGACTATGACAAATACAAGTCCATTGAAGCAGACGCTGAAATTTTAGGCAATTCTGACATTCTTCAATCCTATGAAAATCTTCTCCGTAAAGTTCAGGAGCAATTGGGCAAACCTGTCAGCGGATTTGCGCCGCCGGAATCGCTCTTGCCTCAAAAAGTTGAAGAGGAAGAAGCTCCCGAAAAGCCAACTGACCCAAGAATTATTTACGGCATTTTGGGAGGAATTGGCGTACTTGGTTTGATTATCATTATTATTGCGTTCCTTCCGAAGAAAAAGAAGCTGGTTGAAAAGCAAAACGTCAACGTTACCGATGGCGGCATCGCCGTTGGTTCAGAAAAAGTCGAAGAAAAAGTCGACCTCGGTTTTGCTCAGCAGGAGGGCAAAGCTCAGGATAAGATCGACTTGGGATTTGGAGGTTTCAACGCCAATGACTCTCCGGCTCCAAACGGAAAGATTGACCTTGGTTTTGGTCCCGTTCAACAAGACGCAACGTTCAGCTTCGATTTCAATAAAAAGCCGGCTCAACCCGCGCCCGCAGGAAGACCGGCTCCGCGCCCGGCAGGACAGCAGCCTGCGGGAAAACCGGCTCCTCGACCAGCTGGTCAGCAGCCCGCGGGAAAACCGGCTCCGAGACCGGCAGGACAGCAGCCTGCAGGAAAACCGGCTCCGCGTCCAGCAGGACAGCAGCCGCAGGAAAAGCCTCAAAAACCGACGGATAAACAATAGCATATCGTAATAAAGACGATTGCGTACGTTGTTTGTTAAATCAATTGTTATTTGAATTTTAATTGAAAGTTTCACACATTATATTCAGGGAGTTATTTATGTTCAAAAAACTTTTTTTGACGTTGATCGCGATTTTTGTAATCGGATCTGTTGCTCAGGCTCAGAATGACACCGTTCAACTGGAAAACAAAACAATCAAGTGCAAAATCACCGATATGACAAGCACTGAATTGACGGTTGAAGACCGCGGCGTCGAAGACGTTATCCCGGTCAACAAAATCAAGGGCATTTTGTTTAACCGCGAACCGGCTCAGTTCCCCAAAGTTCGTTCGCTGATTGAAAGCGGATCTAACGAAGACGCTTTGGAACTGCTTACCGAAGACATTCGGGATACAATGGGCGGGTCTAAAACCCTCAACCAGGAAATGGATTACCTTATCGCTCGCACCAAGGCAAATATTGCTCTCAGCGGCGGAGCGGTTACCAAATCAGACGCTGCCAAAACGTGCGAGGCGTTTGTTACAAAGTATCCTAAAAACTATCATTATTTTGACGCCTGCGAAATGACCGGCGACCTTTACGTTGCCATCAATACGGAAGCCAGTTTGAAAAAGGCGGCTGAAATGTATCAAAAGCTCAATGCGGCGCCCTGGAACGACGTCAAGATGCGTTCGTTATCCGCCATGGGTAAAATTTTCCTGGCGCAAAACAAGATTGAAAACGCTCAAAAAGCTTATAACGCCATTCTCAAGATGGAAGACAAGAGCGCTGCGGCAGATCGTCAAAGACTTTTGGCGAAAATGGGCCTTGCTAAATGCAAAGCTCTTTCCGGAGATTATAAAGGAGCCGTCAAAGACGTTGAAGCCATTCTTGTGAACGCTCCGCCGGAGGATTTCGCCATCAACGCTCTGGGATACAACACACTTGGGCTGGCATACAAAGCTGGCGGTCAAGATAAAGACGCTCTGGTTGCATTCCTTCAGGTAGACCTCCTTTACTCCCGAGACGTTCAGAGTCACATCGAAGCGTTGAAAAATCTTCGCGAACTGTGGATCAAGATGGAAATGCCTCAACGCGCTCAGGAATGTTCCGCGAAACTTAAGAACTATGGCATTGACAACTAAACCGTAGTCGTTTTCAAAAAATCCCATTGAGCGCCCGCTGATTGGGATTATCCATACCTTTTAATAACGAGAAAACTTAAATGGTGTTTTTTATTTTGATGCTGGTCATTTTGGGAGCGTCAATCGCTTTTAGCTCCCGAGATGGCATCTGGACGAATCTGATTCGACTGTTCAACCTGATTTTTTCCGGTTTGATCGCTACAACGTATTTTGAGACGTTGGCGGGGACGTTGGAAGGCATGCTTCCTTCGTATACTTACCTTTTAGACTTCCTCTCGATTTGGGCGATTTTCATTATCGTTTATGTGATTTTGAAAGAATTGACAAACCGATTGAGTCTGGTCAAAGTATGGTTTCCTGCCATCATCGACAAGTGGGGCGGCGTAGCGCTGTCTGTCATACTGGGATTTACCATGTTGTCGTTTTCCGTTTTTGCTCTTTATACCGCTCCACTTCAGCCAAACTACTGGGGAATTCATAACAGTCCCACGCTGACTGGCGGTTGGGCGGCGTTTGCCAAAATGGAATCGGACGGAGCGCTGCAAGCCGGGACTTCATTTGGAGAGACTAAAGATTATTACGATCGTTACAACAAACGACGAATTAATCAGGCAGAATACGCCGCCGCTCACGAGAATAAAATTCTGGTTCACCCTAACGACGTCAAAAAACACAAAAGAAACTAACTTTCCCTGCCTCGCTCAATTCCTATGATGTGTGGAATAACCGGCTTTATACGCCTTAACAAATCAACCTCTCCCGATATTTCGCTGGAGAGGTTGACGTTTATTACAGACCTTCTCAAACACCGCGGACCCGACGATTCTGGAGAATTCTTTGACCGCCAACCCGGCTTTACCGTTGGCGTAGGACATAGACGCCTAAGCGTCCTGGACGTTGCCGGCGGACGTCAGCCGCAAATCGACAATTCCGGAGAAACGCTGGTTGTCGTCTACAACGGCGAAATCTACAACTATCGTCAGTTAAAAACGGAGTTGGAATCGAAAGGGTACGTCTTCAAAACGACTTGTGACACGGAAGTCATCGCGCCGCTGTATCGGGAATACGGCTTGGATTTCGTCCAAAAGCTCCTGGGCATGTACGCCATCGCTATTTGGGACAAGTCAAACCGCAAGCTCATTTTGGCGCGAGACCCGATTGGCAAAAAGCCGCTCTATTACGCGTTAGAAGATTCGAGAGTCATTTTCGCCTCGGAACTCAAAGCGATTGTAGCGGCGGACGAAACGCTCAAATCGGAACTCGACCCGGTCGCCGTTGACGAATATTTTACGCTGCAGTATTTACCCGCTCCGCGAACGATTTACAAACGGGTCAGCAAACTCTGCGCCGGGCAGGTTCTGGAAATATTCGTGGGAGAAGATCGGCTGCGCGTCAACTCAGTTTATGCCAACACAGTTCGAGACTGGATCACTGCAGGACGAAAAGACTTTGCTCAGAGAAACGAATCATACGAACAATCCAAACAGCGTTTGAACGACGTCTTGACTCAGGCGGTTTCTGACCGCATGATTTCAGACGTTCCGTTAGGCGCGTTTCTTTCCGGAGGGATTGACTCGACGATTGTCGTCGGGATTATGCAGTCGCTTTCCAGCCGACCGATTCAGACGTTTTCCATCGGCTTTGACGACCCGGCTTTTGACGAAACGTCCTACGCTCAGGAAGCGGCTCAGTTCCTCAAAACCGACCATACACAACTTCGCGTTACGCCGGATTCTACCGCCATGATTGCCGAACTGGTTTCGTACTACGACGAGCCGTTTGCGGACTCCTCCGCCCTGCCGACGTGGTACGTATGCAACCTGTCCAGAAAGAGCGTAACAGTCGCCCTCAACGGCGATGGCGGCGACGAGTTGTTTCTCGGCTACGACCGTTACAAGGCGGTTAAAATCGCCTCTCGCGTCGACCGATTCTGCCCGGCGTTCATGCGTTCAATTTTGGGCAAAAGCGTCTGCGCCGTTCTCCCGCCCAACCTGCGACAAGGGTCGCTGTTAAGAAAAGCGCGTCGTTTTGCGGAATGTCTGCAAATGAACCCTGTCGAACGATACTTGGACTGGGTGAGCTTCTACAACGCACCGCGAAGAAAAAGCCTTTTCAGCGCCGACTTCCAAAAGCTCATCGAGCAGTCTGCTCCCGTTCCCGGTCAGCCCCCTGCCCTGACCTACTTAAAGGACTTTTTCGACCCGTCGATTTCGTCACAGCCGTCGCGCCAGATTTCGTTGATGGACTTGCAGACATACATGCCGGAATGTCTTTTGGTCAAAGTCGACCGCGCAGCCATGGCAAACTCGCTGGAAGGGCGCAGTCCAATTCTCGACCGCCGCGTTATAGAACTGGCGTCGTCGTTCCCGCAAGACTGGGGGCTGAAAAACGGCAAGACGAAACAGATGTTTATCGATACGTTCTCCCGATTCCTTCCCAAAGACATTCAGACGAGAAAGAAGCAGGGCTTTGGCGTCCCGCTGTACAAATGGTTCAAATCCGGACCGCTCCACGACTTGGCGGCAGACGCGTTCTCGTCACAGCAGTTTAAGGACAGCGGCATCTTCCAGCCGGACGCTGGAACGGCGCTTCTAAACGAACACGTCAGCGGACGATTCGACCACTCCCATCGACTTTGGGCGCTGCTGTTCTTTGCCATGTGGGCGAAGAACTGTAAATAGAATGAATGGCGTAAATTCCCCAACTAACCCATCGGCTGACCGTCGTTGTCGGGTTCGGGAATTTTATCTTTCGGGAACGCTTTGTGCCACAAATGCGGAATGAGCAGATTGAGCGGCATGCGTCCGTAATGGGAGCGGGCGTATAAAAAGAACGAAGAAAATCTTGCGGAAAACGGACGCAGAGCAAACGTTGGCGGGGCGAGGGCGCGAAAAACCGTTGCGTCCATAAACGAACGGGCGAAAAGCCCGGGGCCCATCTTGCGAATCGGTTTGACCATCTCATCTGGAATGGGCGTGTCGAGAATTTCGTGAGAGTAATGAATCGCGTAGTACAGCGGGCGAGTCTGACCTAACTGTCTGGCGCGATCCAGAAGCCGCGTCCAAAAGTCTGACGACGTCTCGCTAAATCGGCGCAGAAGCCCGTCAATATCGATAATGTCACGAAGCGAGCCGTCAATTTCCCCTTCCTGGAAGGCGTGAACGGCGGCGTGAATGACCATGTCGACGTCCTGCAGCGATCGCCAGCCGGAAACGGTCGGCGCCCATGGGTTCTCTTTTTGAACGCTGTCTGGAACGGTCAGCGCAATCGCCGAGTCAAACAGCGGGGCTGCGTCCAGATGGCGGCGCGACGTCTCGGGCAGAATGTTGTGGTGCATGTCGATCGTCATGCCGCGCTGAAGGTTGACCATCGGGGGGATTTCGTGCATCCATTGACGATAATACCGCTGGTCGTAGGGGTCGTATTTTCCAGACTCCCAGCCGTTGTCCAGCAGCGTCTTTTCCGCCTCTTGAATAGCGGATTTCGGAACCAGAACGTCCAGGTCGGAAACGAGCCGCCCCTGAGCAAACTCCATTTCCTGATAGATGTACGACGCGCCTTTGAGCAGAATCTTGACGCAGTCGAGGTTGTGCAGAACTTTCTCCACCTGACGAATTTCCCACATCAGCGCCCGCTGATGATGTTCGGAATACGTCCACGCTGCGTCCAGAGCCATTTGAGCCGGTTCCGGAATCTGGTCGAAGCTTTCCTGCTGCGCCAATCGGTACGCCCATTGACCCGCCAGACGAGAACTGCGCGCCTGACGCAAAAACAGTTCCCATTCCGGGACAGAATAGTAACAAACTCTGTCCGGTTCGTTCCAGTATTTCAGCAGGACGCTTTCGCGTACGGGATTCATAATTTAAGTTGCGAGTTGCGAGTGGCGAGTTGCGAGAACTAAGCGCTATGCTGGGGAATTAGTACTTAGCGCTTAGTACTTAGGACGCAAGCGTTCCCCTCACTATGCACTATGCACTACGCACTAAATACTTCTTCATCAAACAGCTCTTCCAGCTGCGGAACGAGGTCGTCCAGGTCGGAATAAACGACTTCGTACATTTTCGATTGTGACACGATATGTTTAATCGCCATAAAGCCGGCGGCGCCGAGCGTCTGGAAATTAAACGACTGTTCCGCCAGAAGCATAATCGCCTCCGACTGGGGCAGTTCCGCCCATTCGGTTTTGGCTCCCTGCTTGTACTGAGGCAGGAGAATCATGTGGGGCGTTGACGGCTCGTCCATGCGATTGAGGCTGTCGGTCGGAACGCGAACGTGAGCAATCGTTCCCTTGGCGGTATTGTAATTCTTTTTGCCGATAAAGGCGTCTGGATGTCGTTGAGCGACGATGTCTATCGCCGCATTTTTCAAGCAAATCGGACGGCACAGCGGCAGGACGTCAAAGGTTTCCTTTCGGACGATGGTCAGTTCGTCGGTCAGCAATCGCCATGGATTCTGCTTCAAGGCGAGTTCGGCGCAAAGCGTGCTCTTTCCACTCCCGGGCTTTCCCGCCATGAAAATGCACTTGCCATTGCGTTCCAAACACGCAGCATGAAACAGCAGATACTGATTCGCCCCGGTGAACAGCGTCCAGTTCAACCCCCATTCCATCATCGCGATTGCCGCCGCAGCAGGATACGGCTTATAGGGAATTTTTCCGTCAATTTCAAATATGACTTGCGGATGATACCAACGGCGCAGTCCGCGAGGATAATCGACCAAAACGCTGTAATCCGCCATGCGATCGTCGGCGAGGGGATAATCGCAGTACAGGTTTTCCATATTCCACGCAATGTCAGCCATCGACGACCGTATGCAAATCGCAAATGGTCCCATTTTAACGCGCAAACCGTCAGAACGCAGCCGCTGACGAATTTCAGCAGACGTTAAGGATCCAACGGTAGGAACGGATTGGGAAGGCATTACTGCGGGGGGCTGGTCAAATTGGCAAATTGCTGGTATAATGGAAGGAAGGCAGTAGGGAGTAGGCAGTAGCCAGGTAAAAACAACTACTGCCTCTTGCCTATTGCCTAATGCCTTATATTATACACATATTTCGAACTTAAACAATATGAGCCAGCAAGAAAAAAACACTGTCGAGGAAAAAACGTCCATTTTTGAATCGATTATATGGAATCCGGTAACCCGATTTTTGGGATCTTTGCCCTTTGGACTGACGATTTTAATTCTCCTGACGGCGTCGATGGCGTGGGCGACACGAATTGACGCCCTGTACGGGTCGCAGTGTTCCGCATGGGGATTTTATCGCGCCGGCTGGTTTATCGCACTGCTGGCGGCGCTGGCTGTAAGCGCGTTTTGCGCGGCGCTCAATCCCAAGCGCTGGACGAAACGCAAAACCGGGTTTATGATTATTCATTCCGGCGTATTGGTTTTGCTGGCGGGTTGCGCGATAAGCCTCATCTGGGGGTGGGAAGCCGACTTGACCGTTTACGAGGGCTGTCAACGAAACAAAGCCGTTTCTGCTCAGCACGTTTTGAATATTCGCATCTTTCCCAAAGACCCCTCCAGCGATTTCCAGAAAAGTAACGACGCCTTTGAACAAAACGAAAAGCAGCCGAATATTATCGACCCGCAAATCTCCTGTCCGATAGCGCCTGGACCGATTTCGTGGTCGCAGTACAAAAAGCTGAGCTGGTTTCCTTGGGGACTGGTCAAGCCTGAACCGGGATTGATTTACTCAGGACAAGGCTCTGGTTTGAATATCAAAGTTCGCATGCTGGATTTCCGAAAGCCGTATCGAGAACTGACCGTTGACCAAACGCTCACGCTGGTGGTTCGTCCGGCGCAGAAGTCCGAAACGGCTAAGAACGTTTCCACTTCCGGCGATTGGACGGAAATCACACTCCAGGCGTCGAGAAACATTCAGGAAGGGCTTATCGGAAGAAGCCGTCTAACCGGCGGACAGCAGGTTACGTATCGACGCTTGACGTCGGAAGCGCAAAAGCAGTCGTTCCTCAACGCGCCTAAAAGCGCCGTCGACAAAGACGTCTTTACGTTCGTTCACGCTGGAAAGACGTATGAGTTTACGCTGAAGGATTTCCTGCCCGAGGGCAAGACAATCGAAGACCTTCGCAACGGCGACGACGCCCCGCTGCCCAAGGTTCCGTTGGGCGACGACGTCGCTTTGACGATGATTAACATGGAAGACGCGATGGGCGCTGCGGTTTTTGACGTTTATAAAAAAGACGCCTCCGGTCAGTACGAGGTCGACGGTTCGATGACGCTGTTGTGTCTGCTGTCGGAATTCAACCGGAACGACCCGGCGAACGACGTCTATGGGGAATACTTCCGCCCGGAAACGTCGGAACAGAAAGCTGATTCAACAGAAGAAAACCCCATGGCGTCGATGAGAGCCAAACTGCTCGGACCGCGTCTGGAACTGGCGATGGATTCTTCCCGGACGATGTACTATCGAACCATTGTCGGGAAGACTGTTACAACCGGCGAGTTCGCGTATACAACTCCCACGCTCGTTTTTGAGGGAACGCCGTACGCTGCAGTGGTTCAGCCGCGCATGGACGCACCCGGCGTCAGGTACATGGAAACGCCGCTGGAAGAACAAAAGCCGTCGGAAAACGATTCCGCCGCGGCGCTGCTGAGCGTTGAATGTAACGGACAAACGGTGGAACGCTGGGTAACGCTGGGCGTGAACAATCCCATGTCCCCGCCGGAATGGTATCGTAACAGCGACTCCTGGACGATTCCCGTCAAAAACGACAAAGGAGAATCCCGCTGGCTGACGCTGACCATGCCGCGAAAGACCGTCGACCTCGGATTCAATCTTTTGCTGGAACGGTTTAATCGACGACTTGACCCAGGGACGAGCATGCCGAGCCATTACTCTTCCGATGTAACAGCGCTGTATCCCAAAAACAGCAACGGCGAATCGAAAAAGTTTGAGCATGTCAACATTCAGCTCAACCAGCCGGTCAACTTCGTCAACCCGAACAACGGGCAGTCGTACCGGCTTTATCAGTCATCGTTTAACGGACCGCTGGACAAGTCTGGGGAGCTGGCTAAATGGGTTGCTAAAAACCAGACGGTTAAAACCAACGCGTCTGCCCCGCTGTACTCCTCAACGTTTACCGTCAATTACGATCCCGGCCGCGGCTTGCTGTACCTGGGCTGCTTGATGATCTGCGCTGGAATTGGGGCTCATTATTATCTTAGAGAACCGAAAAAGGAAAAGAAATCAGACGCCCCGACTGCATTACAGACGTCTGGCGTCAACTCCTCAACAGCAGGAATTCTTTTGGCTGTCGCTCTATCCGCTCTGTTGTCGTCAAACGCTTTGGCAGACGATTATTCCTCACTGGCGCCGCTGCCAGTACTGGATTCCGGACGCGTTGAGCCGCTGTCAACCGCAGCCGTTGAAGCGGTGAAGAGCGTTTGCGGGACTGATTCGCCCCAGTTTTCTCTGGATTCGGCACAACTGACCGGGGAACTGTCTGCGGACTCGGCGACAAGAATTACCCGATATTTTACCGATGGCGGAAAGACAAAGAAATTCTCTGCTCTGGAACTGTATATGCTTTGGCAGATGGAGCCTGAGGTTTGGGAGCATATCCCGTTTATCGAATGTAAAAATCCCGATTTGCGTCGTCTGCTGGGCGTTCCGCTGGTTGACAAAAACGGAAAGGCTTTGAAGTACGTCTCGCCGCGGCAGGCGTCCAAGTCAACGATTCTCCCGGATTACCGTTATAATCTCGAACTGCAGATTCAGACAGAACAGCGGGCGGGAATTCAGCATCAGCAGTCCAAGCTGGAAAAGTCCATTATAAAGCTCTTTGACGCAGTTGAACTGTACCGGAAGATCACGTTCTATCCGCCGGCGTCACAGAACCCCCGCATGGCAAGCGCTCCCATCGTCGCCCGACTTCTGCAAGACCAACTCGCCGGCTGGGGAATGCAATTGCAAGCCGCCTTGTCCGCGTCCACAGACGACGCGGTGAAACAGATTCCTCAGACGCTTTCCCAGTACGGGGAAACGTTGAGAATGATATTCCTGGCGGACGAGAACGACCAAAACGCTCAGCGCATGGACAGATCTTTGGGAACGATTACTCATCTGATTGACCTGTATTCGTCAACTCTCGACAAAGCGATTGGAGCGCTGGAAAAGAACGCGCCGCTTGCCGATCAACTGCAAAAAGCGAAAACGGACCTGGCGCTGATTCGTTACCATCTTTACGACGAAGGCGGTCTGCCGGGGCTGGTTCCGTCTCTCAATCCGGACGCCGTCGATTTATGGCGAACCCCGGAAGATCGCTTGCCCGTCTGGCTACCGATTACCGTTTTGCTTTACGGGGATAAAACCGTTCTTAGCGGCTATCCGGAATCGAAAATAGAATCGTTCCGCAAGGCGTGGGATAAAGCCGTCAAGGCAACGGCGGCCAATAACGACAAAGAGCAAGCCGCTGCGTTTAAAGAACTCAAATCAACTTTGAATGACCTCGGACGTTACGCCGATTCCAAACGTGACGCGCTGCTTACGAAAGATCGTCTGGATAACAAAGTCCTGGACGCGTCCCGGTATCCGACAACGCCCAAAGCGGAGAAGCTGCTTCAATGGGAACAGACGTACTATAATACCAAGCCGTTTAACTGGTCGCTGATTTTCTCGACGCTGGCGATGGTCGCCTGCTTCGCTCTGGCGTTCTTCCCGAAAAGAAGCAAGCTCGCCTTTGCCGTTCCTGTAACGCTTTTGGCAATAGCGGTGATTTATTCCGGATTCGGACTGGGCTTGCGCGGGTACATCATGAGCCGGTCGCCTGTTGCGAATATGTTTGAAACGATTATGTTCGTTTCGTTCATGTCGGGCGCGCTGGGATTGGTTCTCCCGCTGGCGTTGGCTCATCCGGAGAGAATGCGTCAGGCGTGGAACGATTCGCGATTGCAATTCCGCTGTCCGTTAAAGCGATATTGGCTGTTACAGATTATCCGATGGGTTCTCGCTGCGATTCTGTTTTATATGATGGTCTTCGTTTCCTACGGAGCGGGACAGGGATACGCCGCAGTCAGCCTTCTGCCGCGGCTGGCTTACGGAGCGACGCTGTCGTGCGTTTCCGACCTGCTCGTCTGGCTGTCGTCGCTGGCTTTGCTGGGAATCGTCGTCGTTTACGTGCCGCGAACAATCATCTTCCCGTTTATGATGACGCGACAAACTGTCGTCTCGCAGCCCGCACCGACAGGGTCGGTTCCCAATTGGAAGCGGGGAACGCCAAAAACGGATTGTTCGGAGACAAAACCTAATCCTCTCGCCCGTGCGGCTTCGCACCGCAACTCGCAACTCGTTCCCCTGCTTTGCGCTTCCGCGCTGACGACGCTTTTAACGGCGGCGGCTTTGCATGCACCCATGTTCAACGACAGCTTGAAGAACCTCATGCCGATTCTGCGTGACAACTTCTGGCTTGGCGTCCACGTTATCAGCATCGTCGGCGGGTACGGAACCGCTATGCTTGCCTGGGCGCTGGGCGCAGCGGCTCTATGCGCGTTTACCGTTGGGAAGTACACAACAGACGAATCCGGCGCGGTCGTCCCGCCGGCGATTACGTCTACGCTTTCCCGGCTGATGTACCTGTGCATTCCCGCCACGATTTGGCTTTTGGCAATCGGGATTATTCTCGGCGGACTTTGGGCGGACGTCTCCTGGGGACGCTTCTGGTCATGGGACAGAAAAGAAGTCTGGGCCCTCATTTCGATGTTCGTCTACCTGATTTTCGTACACGCCCGACATTGGGGCTGGTTCAAACGCAATCGTGACATGACCATGGCGCTGACGTCCGTTTTCGGAGCGCTGGCAATTCTCATGGCTTGGTACGGCGTCAATTACCTGCTCGGAAGCGCAATGCACGGATACGCCTCAGGCTCCGGCGGACTCGTTCCCGCTCTTGCCTTTGCCGGCGCCAACGTCGTCTTGACCGTCATGGCGCTGATTCGGTATGGGCTGGTTGGGAAAACAGAGCGTTAAAGAATGATGTATGAAGATTTGAAGCTTGCGTCAATTACGAATGACAATTTTCCCACTGGTCTTGACGTTTTTTAATTCTTTAATATAATAATAATAGTTAGTAGCGAGTTGCGAGTTGCGAGTTGCGAGAGAATTTTGTGAAGCGCTTGCGCGTTCTCGCTACTCGCTGCTCGTTTCTCGCAACTCAATTACACATTACGAATTATAAATTAAACCACCATGGCATACGAAGTAACTTTAATTCGCGGCGACGGAACGGGTCCTGAACTGGCTGAAGCGGCTAAACGCTGCGTTGACGCAACAGGCGTTATAATTAATTGGGATATTCAGGAAGCAGGCGTCGACATTATGGAAAAATGCGGGACGCCGTTGCCCGAGTCCGTTATGGAATCCGTCAAACGGACAAAATGCGCGCTCAAAGCCCCCATCACGACGCCTGTCGGAACCGGATTCCGGTCGATTAACGTCCATCTGCGCCAGGCGCTGGGGCTGTACTGCTGTCTGAGACCTTGCAAGTATTATCCAGGCGTAAGAAGCTACTTTTCATCAGTCCCGGTTGACCTGGTTATCGTTCGAGAAAATACAGAAGACCTTTACGCAGGCGTTGAATTTGAACAGGGAACAGACGAATGCGAGAAGGTTTTCGATTTTATCAATCAGATGTCGCCCAACCGTCCGATTCGATCCGGTCGCGAGGAAACCGGCATTTCCATCAAACCGATTTCTATTTCCGGAACAGAACGTATTATCAAATACGCATTTGACTACGCAGTTTCTCATAACCGAAAAAAGGTAACGGCAGTTCACAAGGCGAACATCATGAAGTTCAGCGACGGTTTGTGGCTGGCGACGTGCCGAAAGGTCGCGGAACGCTATCCGCAAATCGAATTTGAAGACCGCATTGTCGACAACATGTGCATGCAGCTGGTTCAGAAGCCGGAACTGTACGACGTTGTCTGTCTTCCAAACCTTTACGGAGATATCCTTTCCGATCTTGCTGCTGGCTTGGTTGGAGGCTTGGGCGTAGCTCCCGGCGCAAATATCGGGGACGATGGAGCGGTTTTTGAAGCGACTCACGGTTCCGCGCCTAAATACAAGGGACTCAACAAAGTCAACCCAACAGCAATGATTCTGTCCGGAATGCTTATGCTTCGTCACTTGGGCGAAAATGCCGCCGCTGACAAGCTCGAAAACGCGGTCGCTCAGGTTATTGCAGAAGGTAAAAATGTGACATACGATCTTAAAGCTGACCGAAACGACCCGACCGCCGTCGGAACGCAGGAAATGGCAGACGCTATTTGCGAAGCAATGAATTGATTAGGAAATAGGGAATAGGAAATGGGGATTAGTAATTCGCCTTCGGCGAATTTAAAACTACTCCCTATTCCCTACTCCCTATTCCCTACTCCCTACTCCCTATCCCCTATAAACGCCATGACACGCAAACTACTATCGCTATTGTTTTCCGTCGCCGTTTTAATCGGCGCTGTTGGCTGTTTCGAAGAAAAAGCGCCGGAACAGAATCAGGAACCGTTTGTTCCCGTTGAACCAGGCGAACGTCTGCAGCGCTATTGCCAGGTTTTGTGTTTAAACACTGAAGACGGCGAATTGTCTCCTGTGGAACAGCAGATTTACGACGATCTTCAGGGAACAAATCAGAAAAAACTCAGCAAAGAATCGCTCGATAAACTTGCATCTGACACCAAAGAAAAGATGCTCGATTTATCCGTTCCAAAGCCGATTGAACGGTTTTCGCAACTCTACAAAAACGTTCCCGCCAAAGTTATTGAGGCGATGTCAAACGCAAATATCCGTAATTTGTCGGTTTTTTTGGTCAAGGTTGATACAAACTTTTACGCTATAAGAACGTTTGAGTACATCGGCAAGAACTTTGAACAGGATTGGCTCGATCTGACCAGAAATCCGGACTTTGTCGAATGGAACAACGCCTGTGAAGAGTGCCAGATGCCGGTTGTCGGGAAAACTGAAGCAGGAGGTCTGATTCAGTGGTCGCTGGACGGAAACGAAATCATGTATTTGCCGCTGTCAAAAACAGGCGAAACGGTTCAGAGTGAAGCTGCAGCTCCATTAGAAGATTAAAACAATAGACAATAGAAAAGCGCTTAGTACATAGTATTTTCAAGACGCTTTGCGTCCTGAACTCTATGCGCTAAGCGCTGCTCTTTTCTACTTCACCTTGCAGCGGTTGCGATATTTCTGGGGCGGATCGCCAAAGATTTTCTTGAACGAACGGACAAAGTATTCAACTCGGTCAAAGCCCGTTTTCGCAGCAACTTCATTGACAGAAAAATCGGTTTCTCGAAGAAGTTTTTCCGCCAACGCAATGCGAAGCCGATAAATCTCTTTTTCCACAGAATGCCCAATCAGAGCGCGGAAGAGGCGATCTAACGTACTTCGCGACACGCCCACTTCGCTGGCAATCCATTTGGCTGAGACGTCTTTATGATAATGCTCTCGAATCAATCGCAGGGCGGCAGCGCATTCTTTGTTGTCAATAGCTATCATATCGGTTGACATGCGTGTAACAATGCCTGTCGGTTTAATTTTAATTGGCGAAAATTGTCTGTTTTTTGTAATCGACATGGAAATCTTTCCAGTCTTTTCAAACTCCTGAATTCTCTCTTCCAGGAGTTTGGCGGCCTCGAATCCAACTTCCTCGCCGTTAATGTCAAGACTGGACAGATTCGGGGTTGTCATGTTACACAGCAAAGAGTCGTTCCCCGTACCGAGTATTGCAACCTGATCCGGAATGGAAAGTCCCAATTCGTGACAGGCTTGAGTCAGCTTAAGAGCCTGAATATCTGCCGCACACCAAACGCCTACAGGTTTGGGCAGCGACATCAACCAATCCATCATGGATTTTCGATACCCTTCTTTCCATCGCGGGTACGTCAATTCCGTCTGAATTTGTCCCTGACAGTCTGGACAGACGCTGCAGCTCATATTCATTTCTCGCGCCTGCTGAATAAACAAATCGCGGCGAACGGTAATCCACCATGGCGTTCCGTACGCGTAAAAGCCCAAATGCTTCAAACCGCGATTGCGAAAATGCTCCGCCGCCATTTTAGCTGAAACTTCCTCGTCTGTACAAACTTCCGGAAAGAGAGAAATTCGGTCGCCAAGCAGTTCAACGACGGGCTTTTTCTTTTTAAGAAGCTTTTTATACATTTCCAGAGAAACGGATCGGGAAAGAATTCCGTCGCCTTTCCAGGAATCAAAATCGACTGGCAGTTCATCGGTCAAACCGCGGTCTTCAAAAGTTATACGCCAGGGAATAGCTCCCTCGGTTTGTTCCTGTCTTTGAACAAAATGCTGAATTCCACGCAAAACGTCGCAGCCAAAAGCGCGCGAGGTTTCAGACAAAACCAGAATTTGTCTAAATTGTTTTTTCATCTGTATACACCTGATCAAAAATAGCCCTCAATAGGGAGTAGACAGTAGTAAGTGGTAAGTAGTTAGTGGTAAGTTATATAAGCGCTTGCGTACTACTGTTTCTTGCCTACTGCCTCTTGCCTCTTTCTGTCTACTACTATATTTTAGTATACCACATAAAAAAACAATGTCAACATGGATTTTAAAAAATGTTAAAATATTCCATCAAAAAAGCGTTAAAATCAAACCAAACCCTCCGGCTTTAACGCTCTTTGAAGCTGGTCAATCGTCTCTAACGGGACCGCGCCCAACTTCTCTATTGTTTCAGAGTCAAGATTGGAAAGCCAATAAATCCGGCGCCGTTCAACCAGACGAAGCCATCGAAGAGCCAACAGGGAATCGGGAAACTGTTCTGCGTACAGCGTTGCCGCGACCGCAGAGATGGTTCCCGCCAACAGATCGGATCCATCCATAACAACCTTAAAACCGGGACCGACAGGCTGAATGACGTCAGCGCATAAAAAGATTGAGCTATTATCCGTTCCCTTTTCCACAGCTGTCTCCAAGGCTTCTATCGCGTTAAGCCACGTTTGACGGCTTTCATCGCCGCCGACAGCGCAAAGAATCTGCTTTGGCTTTCTGGAAAACTTCAGTTTGCCAATTCCAGATACGACGTTTTTATCAAATTCCTTGACGCAAAGAGCGTGAATTCGTTCAACTTCTTTCTCAACGCTGTCAGGAGTCCCAAAAACGACATGAGCAACAGAGTCGCCTGCGCCGGGAATAATTTCCATCAAAAGAATCACGCCTAATTCCCAGCCCGCCTGCCGGGCTTCCTCGGCAAGACGCTTGCGAGTTGCGAGTTGCGAGTTGCGAGTTGCGAGAAAGTCTTCACTACTGCCTACTGCCTCTTGCCTATTGCCTACTGCCTCTTGCCTACTGCCTAAATCCCCTTCTTCCCATTGAATTCGCGCCATTTCTTCCAGGTCGTCGATTTCGTCCTGAGCGGTTCGGCGTTTGTTGGAGATATTGTCTCGAACTTCTTCCGGAACGTCCTGGGCTTCGTCAGGAGCGTCTAAACCAAAGACTGACGGATGTTCAAATCGCGCATGCGCCTCTTTCATCGAAAAGCGGGGATAAACGCTTGAAAAGACGCCAAAACGTGACGACCACGGCGACGCGCATGAAACCGGATCGGCAACCCCGACAGGAATGACAACGTCCGCTTCAACAATCGGTCGAACAAACGCCAATGGCTCGCCGGATTCCATGGCAGAAACAATCGTGTACGCCTGCGGCTGATCTGTATAATGAACGTGAACGTTGAGTTCTGACAAAACAGAATCCGAAGAAAACGGTTTGATTTCGCCAGACGAGGCGCCGTCTTGAGTCTTGCCGCCAAAAACGACAAGCGTAATATTCTCCTTTTTGACGCCGTTGAGCAGAAGCTGGTCAATCAAGACCGGCAGAATTTCAGCCTGATGTACAACGCCTTCGCCCAACGCGATTGCAACCGTATCGTCAGCGGTAAAACAATGTTCCAACCCTGGAAGACCAAGCGGATGAGCAACTGCGTCTTGAGTAAGCTGCTCTATGCTTTGTTCGCTTCCAGCAGGATTGGAAACAACCAAACAGGACGAAGG
>JAFZAL010000121.1 GCA_017557195.1 Thermoguttaceae bacterium
AAAAACAGCGGGGCAAACTTCCCGCTGTTTTTTTATGGTTTGATCAAGCGCAGAGTCTGCGTTCTGCGTTGATCGGTTGATAAATCAACCGTTGGAGCAGCTTTCAATCGCAGAGCCGTTTCCGGGTCGCGAAACGAAGATGAACGGTTTGATTCCGGTCTTGGCTTCGTATTCTTTGGCGAAGTACGCCATCAGGTCTTCGACAGCGTCGGTTTTAACCAGCGCGACAGCGCAGCCGCCGAATCCGCCGCCGGTCATTCTCGCGCCGTAAACGCCGCCGTCGACGCCTTTTGCCGCGGCAAGGTCAACCAGCGTGTCAAGTTCGGAACACGTAATCTGGAAATCGTCGCGCATGGACGCGTGGGACTGATACATCAGCTCGCCCATCTTGACCCAGTCGTTTGCTTTGCAGGCGGCAGCCGCCTCGACGGTGCGGTCGTCTTCGGTAATAACGTGCCTGGCGCGAATGTACTGCGTTTCGGTCAGCTTGTCTTTGGCGGCATTGAGCATGTCCATAGTCGCGTCGCGAAGAGCTTTGACGCCGAGTATCTGCGCCGCCTGTTCGCAAGCCGCGCGGCGTTCCGGGTATTCAGACCCCGTCAAGGCGTGCTTGACGTTGGAGTTGATAATCAGAATCGAAACCGCCGGGTCGGTCAGCGGAACCATTTCCGGGACGCAGGAACGGCAGTCGAGCAGCATCGCGTGATCCGGCTGACCGAGGTTGGAAATGAACTGATCCATGATCCCGCAGGGCATGTGAGCGAATTCATGTTCCGCCTTTTGACACAGTAGACATTTCTTAACCGGATCCATCGTCTTGCCGGAAATCGCTTCGCAAAGCGTGGCGACGGAAACTTCCAGAGCCGCCGAAGACGACAGCCCGCCGCCGAGCGGGACGTCGGAAATCATAACCGCGACAAACGGCTGGGCGGGGAACCCGGCTTCAGCGCAGAGGGTAAGCGTTCCCTGAATGTACGCCGTCCACGGGACGTCAGCCGTCGGCGCAACGCCGGGCGCAACGGAAACAACGCCAGTCTGCTCGCCGGCGCTGGTCCAGATTTTCGCCTCGTTTTCGCCCAAACCGTCAGACGGTTCAGCTGGCGCGGCGGCAATCACCGTTCGGCGTTCAATCGCCATCGGGAAAACAAAGCCGTCGTTGTAGTCGGTATGCTCTCCAATAATATTCACGCGGCCAGGCGCGGAAACAATCCATTTCGGTTCACGACCGTACAGTTTGACAAACTGACTAATAGCTTGAGCTTTCATAATAGTTTGGGGTTAGGGGGTGAGGAGAAAAAATAATTACGAATTACGCATTACGAATTCCGAATTGCATTAAACTTGCACGTCTGATCGCACAGCGAGCAGCCGGAGCAGAGGTTCGGGTTGACGGACGGGACGGTTCCTTTGCCGGTGGACTCGATTGCCGGGCAGCCGAGTTTGAGGCACGAGCCGCATTTCTTGCACTTGTCCGGGTCGATAACGCGGACGGTTCCCTGCGGTTTGCGCGTCTTGAGCAGGCAGGGGCTTCGGGAAATAATCAGCCACGGTTCCGGAGACTGCGTCGCCATCTTGAGCGTTTCGACAACCGTCTTTTGATCAAACGGGTCTAACGTTACAACGTTTTTCATTCCCAGCGCTCTGCCGATGGACTCGATGTCGGCGGCGACGGTCTGTTCGCCCATGAGCGTAACGCCGGTGCCGGGGTTGTCCTGATGTCCCGTCATGGCGGTGATGCGGTTGTCGAGAACGATAATTGTAACGTTGGAATTGTTGTAGATGATGTTGCTCAGGCTTGTCATGCCGGAATGGAAGAAAGTCGAGTCTCCAACGATGCCGACGACGGGCTTTTTCTCGCCCGCTTTTGCGATTCCGTGAGCGACTGAAATGCCGCCGCCCATGCACAAAACCGTATCCATCGCGTTGAGCGGAGGCAGCATTCCCAGCGTGTAACAGCCGATGTCGCCGGTAATGACGACGTCCATTTTCGACAGCGGGAAGAAGATGCCGCGGTGCGGGCATCCGGCGCAAAGTACCGGCGGACGAGCGGGCAGCGACTTGACGTCAACGTCGCGCGACGGCAGTTCCTGAACCGTTCCGTCCAGCTTCTGGCGGACTTTCCACAGGTTTTCGGTAAACAGTTCGCCGCAAACCGGGACGATGTCTTTCCCGTAAATCTTTTTGCAGGTCAAGCCGTCCAAGCCGCGCAAATGCTCTTCGACGAAGCTGTCAAGTTCCTCGACAACGAGAACTTCTTCAACGCCATTGGCGAATTCCCTCAGCAGGTCGTCCGGGAACGGGAACGAGAATCCCAGCTTCAAAACGGACGTTTCAGGCCAGACTTCTTTAACATACTCGTACGCGATTCCGCAGGCGATAATGCCGAGCTTGCGGTCGCCGTTTTCCGCCCATTCGATACGGTTAAACGGGGAGGCGGACGACTCTTTCATCAAATCGACAAGGCGCTTTTCGACGTCGATGTGCAGCTGACGCGCTCGAACCGGCAGAAGGCTGTACTTCATCGGGATTTTGTCGAAATGCGGAGCGCCCGTTTCAATGCGTTCGCCTTCTTCAACCAAGCCGCGAGAGTGCGCGACGCGGGTTGTCGTGCGGAGCATAACCGGCGTCCGGTACTTTTCCGACAGTTCCATGCCGTAAAGAACGCAGTCTTTACATTCCTGAGAGTTCGTCGGCTCCAACACCGGGATCTTGGCGAATCGGGCGTAATGGCGCGAGTCCTGCTCGTTTTGAGAAGAGTGCATGCCGGGGTCGTCTGCAACGACGCAGATAAATCCGCCTTCCGCTCCCATGTAGGTAAACGACATAAACGGGTCAGCGGCGACGTTTAATCCAACCAGCTTTTGCGTGCAGATCGTTCTGACGTGAGTCAGCGACGCGCCGACCGCGCCTTCAAAAGCAACCTTTTCGTTGGGCGCCCATTCGCAGTAGATGTCGTCCTTATATTTAACGATGTTCTCGAGAATTTCCGTCGATGGCGTGCCCGGGTATCCGGACGCAACTTTAACGCCCGCTTCGTACGCGCCGCGAGCGATGGCTTCGTTACCGCTGTAAAGTTTTTTCATGATATATTTTGGGAATGGCAATTGTGGGGCAGAGAACTTAAAACAGTATATAGTATTGATTAACAAAAACTGCGACTCTGACCGTCTATACTGACTTGAATATATTATACCCCCTTTTTGCCTGACGTCAAGACGCCCGGGGGGAAAATATGGAGAGACGAGAAGTGTGCATAACAAAAGACGAAGCGAAAAAACTCCCCTGGATGGCGCCTGTCTCGGGCGCCGCTTGACGGCGAAGCCGTCAAGGATAAAATAGAAAGAGTACGGATATTTGCATACTTCGCGACGAGTAAAATATTATGCGAAAAGAAAATCAACACAAAGGCGTATATCGACCGCATTATTTGCCGCATTGGGATTATCCTGATGTTAGACAGTTTATAACGTATCGTCTTTGGGACAGTTTGCCGAAATCGCAGTGGAAGATAATTTCAGAACAGGTTGCGATAGTTCCCGAGGAACGTAGACGTACATATATGGGGCATTTGATGGAAGAATGGCTCAAAACAGGAAGCGGCTGTGGAATCCTGACCGCTCCTGACGTTTATCCGATTATACTGGACGACTGGTTTCAACACAATAAAACCGCGTATGAAATTTTGGAATGGGTAATAATGCCGAATCACGTGCACCTGTTAATCAAGCAGTATTCCGGATACGCATTAAAAGACATTATCAACAATTGGAAAAGCTATACAAGTCATAAAATAAAGGAAACAGCGTCATATCGACGCGCTATAGCAAATAATCCAGAGTTTGTCGATTCCGTTTGGTTTCCCAACTACTTTGACCGAATGATTCGCGGGTCGAATCATAACCGTAAAACCCGTCAATATATATTAGACAACCCAATT
This sequence comes from Thermoguttaceae bacterium, assembly GCA_017557195.1. Classification (GTDB taxonomy): domain Bacteria; phylum Planctomycetota; class Planctomycetia; order Pirellulales; family Thermoguttaceae; genus RUG11551. Next base: position 3,938 of record JAFZAL010000121.1, read on the forward strand.
GGTTTAACGTGGCGCCACAAAACCGTTGAAAAGCCGGAAGACTGGCCTCTTTCCAGCGCCACCGAACAATGGAAAGAATTAATTTCATTTCCGCGCTGAGAAGCGTACATACACCCGAGAATACTAAGTGTTTTTTAATGGCGCCCGAGACAGGCGCCATCCGGAGAAGGTTTCCGACTACGTCAATTTGGTATGCACACTTCGCGGCGTTGAGTCCTCGCTCGCCTTTTACTTTTTCTTCCGCCAGTACAGCAATCCCGCAGCGCCGAGAATCAGCAGCGCCCAGGTTGACGGTTCCGGAATTTCGTTTGGCGAGAACGGTTTGCCCATCAGGGCAATAACGCCGCCTGTTAACAGATTGTCCAAATTAAAAGCCTCGCCATCTGGAAGTTCGGGAAGAAGAATATCAGCAAATTCGCC
>JAFZAL010000122.1 GCA_017557195.1 Thermoguttaceae bacterium
AGCGTCTGACGGCGGTTCTCGCCTGCCGGAGCCAAAAAGACTCCCTGATCCGCCATCTGGGACATCTTCATCGCCAGAGTCGAGATTAAGACCGTCTTACCTGCGCCGGTCATGCCAACAATAGCAATCTTGATTGGTGAAGTTTCCATTGTCTATACAGCGGATTATTCTCTAAAATGACACTTGATTATAAGTCCATAAGGGGCGCTCCCGGTATGCCATTTGGTTCCATTGACGGATTATCGGGCTTTATTGGTTGTTCTGGAGGATAAATTGGTTGCTCGGGATTATTTCCATTGAGATTTTGCCAATGAAGATTTTGTTCATTGGGCGTTTGTTCCTCTGAAATCTGCCCCTCTGGAATCTGCTCCTCTGGCGTTTGTTCCTCTGGAATCTGTTTCTCTGGAATCTGCTCGTCTGGAATCTGCTCGTCTGGAATCTGCTCGTCTGAATTCTGTTCCTCTGAAAAATGTCTTTCAATAACACTAATTACTTGAAAAACAGATTTAATGAGACTATGATTAGTTAGATAATCAAACGCCAGTAAAGAGGCAAGGAAAAAGAATAATACTAACAAAAAACCAAGAATTGAATTCCAACTCGTGAACTGCTGAACCGGGGAATCATAGCCGCTGATATATGCAGATTCTGACGGCATAACTTTAGAAACGTACGAAATGCCGCTGGCAAGGGGCGTTCCAGAAAAGGTTTCCATATAAGAGGCAGATTGTAAAACCTGCAGCGATTTCAAACCGTCTCCAATCAAACTTGGAAAGAGTTTTCCAATAACTTCAACTTCATCCGGGCTTCTAAAAGACCAGCTTCCAATATTCGGATTATTGTTATAAATAACAAACTGCGGATCGTTTTGTGAAACAGGATAATTACAGTCTTCTATTAAAGCTTTTGGAGCTTGTACAGGACATTGATATAACGCCTGTTTTTGAACGTTTAGAAAAACAGGACAGAAAAGCAGATTGTACAGATTTTGTCCCTGCGCTTCTTCTGCTTTGACCCAGGCTGTTGCCAACACGCAGCGGTCTGGACGCCCCTGCGGGTCGTTGCCCCCATTGAAAAAACGATACACAACGCACCATTGATCCTGATAGTTGATAATTCCCCCAACGATGTCAGGCTCTGTAAGCAGATTGGGGCGCTTGGGCCTCATTTGGAAGGCTCCCGATTTAGATGCAATTGCATCGCGCATCTGCTTGGTAATTTCTTCTGGGAACCATGTCCAATACTGAGCGTTGTTATCGTAGGATTGATCGTATAGGGCGTAGTATACTCTCATGATTCTAATAATTCAAAATGTTGAGGGCGGCGCTTGTATTTAAATGCCAAAAACATTGTCATTTTTAATTGCTTGCTACTACTGCGATTAAAAATGCGAAGAATAACAATCCCAATATTACAATGAGCCAGGCAATTGCATGAATACAACCGCTGACACAACCGCTGACACAACCTCTTTTTTGGGGATAAGGCGCGGTTTGAGGAAATGGCGGATTTTGATTATATGGCGGATAATACGGCGGAGTCGGATTCTGTTGTGAAAATGGCGGCTGATTTGGATGCTGCTGCGGATTAATTGGCGGAACTGGCAATTGATTTTGCGGAACCGGCATTGGCGGATCTGGCAGCAATGGAGTTAACTCATCGACGTTATTTGCAATCCACTCGATTAGCGTTTGAAGATTGTACGATGTAAAATCAGGAGCGGGAACCTGTTTCGCCTGACCGTCTTCAATAATGTTTTGCGTTTGCTCGACAGCGGCAACCGGGATGATTTCAAAGCTTTTTTTCAGAACGTATTCTCCATGTAATAAGGGCAAGTTATTACGGAGATATTCCAGAAGGTCTCCATTATATATTTGGTCTACTTCTGGTTTGTATTTGTCATACTGACTCAGTACAACGGCGCAGCGGCGCGGGAACGATACCGGTTGAGTCAGAACAGAGATCATTTGGTCAAGATTAAGAACGTTATAGGTTGAAGTCTCGGCTGAATAACCGAGAATATCTTCCATATTAACCAAAAAAAGAACAATATTTGCGTTTTGAAAATATCGATACAGATCTTGCAAATCTGACGACAATTGTGAAAGATCAAATCTGTCCTGACTAAATAGAGCGTGGATGTCTTGACCGGCGCAATCGGCAAATCGGACCGTCGCCAAATTGTTAAAGGTGGACAATTCCCATTGCAAATGAATGAGTTCTCCAGCCGGTGTGGAAGGGGGCCATTTGCCGCTGTTAAGCGTAGCCCAGTTTTGCTGAACATATTGCAATGTTTGGCGTCGATTTTCACCGACGGGAGCAAGAAAAACGCCTTTGTCGGCCATCTGCGACATTTTCATGGCAAGCGTTGACACGAGAACAGTTTTACCTGCTCCGGTCATGCCGACTATGGCAATTTGAACCTGCTTTTGAGGAACGTCAACTGAATTCATTACTTTAAGGATTTAACGCTTTGACCAAGTCTTCGATGTTGTTTTCTTTGGCGAATTTAGCCCACGAATACCACAAATAGGAAACGAAAACAAGTTTCCTTCCGTCAAATTTGTTCCGATTGGCGCTTATCCAGTTTCCCGACTGGTTGGCAAGCTCTTGTAACCGGGAATACGCGGTTTGAGCGCTTATCGAGTTGTTTGCAAAAGCGTTGCAGACGGAAAGGAATTTTTCCTTTTGTTCTAAAAACCATTTCACAGTTACCGGATTGACATACAACTTTGCTGAATCCTGAAACAGTTTGACCAGCATTTTAGCCGCTTGTGACATCGTTTTTTCAAAGACGTCGGAATTGACAATTACAGGAGATGGAACAATCTGAACGCCAGTTATATCAGGCTTGCCCTGAACTGCAGGCAATTCCAGATCGCCTTCGAGTTTGTAGAAGGGCGTTTGCCGCATGCCCAATTTCTCTGCGGTTTTTTCTACGTTTTGGCTGACATAGCTGACCAGTTTTAACAAGCTGTCGTACCGCTGATCCATAGCGTCAAGCAAGTGCGCCGTGAAAATGCCGTGTTTGCGGCTATCCCACTCGTATGCGCTTTGTCCTTCCTTGCAGGAATTGAGAATTGCTACGTTGGAAACGAATTCCGGTTCTTTTTCCTGAATTTTGAAAACGATGTCTCGGGAAATATTTTCCAGGACGAGCTGATCGGCTGCCGTAAAAACGGCTGGATCGTCCAGGTTTGTCTGTTCGAAGATAAGAGGATCAATAGTATTTTCTTCGATTGCCTGATTGGCAGAAGAATTCTGACCATACATTTTCTGGCAGCAATCCAGAATCATACACGTATTTTTTGCTCTGACGTTGATAAGAAACTGCTGCAGTTTGCTAAAAGAAAACCCCAATTCCTCAACGTTATCGACCGATGCATTTAAAGGACACAAGTAACGCTTGCCGTTACAAAACAGACCGTGTCCCCAGAAGCCGAAAATAAACAGATCGAGATCCTGATCAGCAAGGCTTTCCAGGTGCTTTTGAATTTTCTCCCTGTTCGACGGATTAAACAGCCCCGGTTTCGCGTCGGTCAGAAGCATAACTTCGTTGTCCGAAAATCCATAATTCAGCTTGAGCGAGCCAGCTACGGATTCCGCATCTTGCCGAGCGAATTTTAATTTGGGTAAATTGGGATATTCGTTAATTCCGATTAATAACGCCTGCTTTTTCATAGCCTTGTGCGAGGGTTAAAGTATATGAAACAATACGAGTCCTATTATAATCCTAATAATAGAACTTGTCAACGGTTTTGATTCCGTTGTTTAATTATTAATACGATTTTTCTGACGAAAAGTAACCGGGTATTGGAAAAAAAATGAAAAACGGTAAAATATTAGGCAGTAGGCAAGAGGCAGTAGGCAGTAGTAAGATTATTCAGAGCGACCAACGAGAGTACATTTAAGCTCTTGCGGTAACTTGGTCTGGGAGCAGCGCCTTGCGACCTATTGCCTACTGCCTACTGCCTCCATGACTCAATCCATTCAATCCCTGCAGAAAGCTCTCCTGACGTGGTACGATGCCAATGCGCGGTCGCTGCCGTGGAAGGAGAACGTAACTCCGTATCGGGTTTGGATTAGCGAGGTTATGCTGCAGCAAACGCAAGTCGGGACGGTTTTGGACGCCTATTTTGAACGGTTCATGACCCGGTTCCCGGACGTTGCCGCATTGGCGGCGGCTGAGGAACAGGAAGTTCTCAAGTACTGGGAAGGTTTGGGGTACTATTCCCGCGCTCGAAACCTGCATAAAGCTGCCAGGGCGATTGTGGAACGCTTCGACGGCGCTTTTCCCCGCGACGTAAAAGAGATTGAGTCCCTGCCGGGGATTGGACGATACACCGCCGGGGCGATTGCGTCGATGGCGTTTAACGATCCCGTCCCGATTTTGGAGGCGAACACGATTCGCATTCACGCCCGGCTGACCGATTTGGAAAGTCCGGTTGACGAGAAGTTCGCTCAGGAACTGCTCTGGGAGGAAGCCCGCCGTTGGGCACAGACGCCCAAACGCGATTCCAGCATAACCCCCGGGCGAGTCAATCAGGCGTTGATGCAGTTCGGTCAGCAGGTTTGTAAAAAACGACCGCTGTGCGAGAACTGCCCGCTGGCGGACGCCTGTCTGGCGCGAAAGTCCGGACGGGAGAATTTGATTCCCGTCGCCAAGCCGAAGCCGGAGACGATTTACTGGCGTCACGCCGCCGTGGTCGTTTATAACCGTAAGGGGGAAATTTTCCTTCGCCAGCGTCAAGAAAAAGAGCATTGGGCGGGGCTGTGGGACTTCCCCCGTATCGACGCCGACGAGTCCGATTCCTCCGCGGTTCTGGAATCCCGCATTCGTCAGACGTTTGGTCTGACGGTCAAGCTGGAATCCGAGCCGTTTATGAGTTTCCATCATCAAGTAACAAACCACAAAATCGAGCTGGTCTGCTATAAGGCGTCGCAAGCCAAATCAACCAAAAGCGCAGACGTCAAGTTTGCCTGGGTTGATCCGGCGGAATTGTCCGAATATCCGCTCAGCTCGCCCGGCAGACGAATTGCAAACAAACTTGTCATTTCATAAACCGTAAACCTTGTAACACTCATTTATCAGCCATGAAACGAATCCTTTTATTCCTTGCGTTGTTGTGTATTCCCGCTGCCGCGTTTGCGGAGCGCATTGTTGTCGTTGGAGACAGCATTACTGGTCATTCCATGAATCTGCCGTGCGGTTACACGCACAGAGTTCGTCTCGCTTTGCAGGAAGCGGGCGTTACAGACGTCGAATTCGTTCCCCTTGGTGGAAGCGGTCAGACGGTTTCCTCCTGGCGCAACATTGTCGATTACTCATACGAACACCGCCAGCGGCTGGACATCCCAGACATTTACGTTAAAGACGAGTTCGACAAAGGCGCCGATACGATTCTGATTTTCCTCGGCACGAACGACGCCCACTGCCCGTCGATTTCCAACGCGGATAACTGTTACGACGTCTGGAAAGCGGAATATCAGGACTTGATCAACAAGATCAAGGCGCGCTGTCCGTATAAAAAGCTGATTTTGGGGACTTCCACCATGTTAACGGAATCGCCGTACAGCTTCAAAAATCTGCAATTGGATAAAATGGAATCCGTCGTTCGTCAGCTGGCGAAAGAGAACGGCGGGACTGTCTGCGAGATTCGCCGCGACTTCAAAGCCGCCGTCGATAACGCTCGAAAGCAGGATGTGGAATTCCGCGTTATTCGAGACTACGTTCACCCGCGGGAATTTGGGCACGACATTATGACCGTCGCCATTCTCCGCGCTATCGGACAGGACAAGGCGGCTGACATGTATCTGGAAAAGCATTGCAACGAATACCAGAAAGATTTCCAAAAGCCGGGTATGAGCCTGTACGTCGTTTCGCCCGCTCCGATTGGCAAGGCGATTGTTCGCGGCAACCTTCGCGGCGCGGATAAATCTCAGCTTACCGTGGACGCCCCGGAAGGATACAAAGTCGACAAGATTGAACTCGGCGAGGGCGAAGAGTTCACGATTTATCTTTCCGGCTCGTCTGAAGAACTCACAACGTATGTAACAGTCAAGGCGGGAGACATTGTCAGAAAAATCAAACTCAACGCCCCGTATCGGCTGGCGATGGGATTCTACGTTCCCCCGTTTGGGAATGAAGCCCAGTTCAACAAAGACGCCGCTGTTACGCAAATCGACAAAGACGTTCTGGACGGCAAAAACCCGCTGGAATCGACCATTGACGGCAAGCCGGTGGAATGGTTCAGCTTCTTCCCGTCCGTTGACTATACCGGCGGCGACGACCCCAACAACATCGACTTTTACGCTGTCGACAACTGTTACGGATTTGAAGGCGCTTATTTCGTCCGCGAGGTTTACAGCCCGGAAGAGCAAAAAGTCCGCGTCGACTTCGCCGCCAATTCCTACAGTACCAACGAGATGGTAACGCTGTACTGCAATCAGGATCGCGTTTACGAACATTTCTTTGTACGTGGCGGAAAGTTAACGGACTCAACCGAGATTACCCTCAAAAAAGGCTGGAACCGCATCGTCGGACGAACAACCCATACGACTTGGCAATGGGTCATTTCCGTCAGCTTTAACGGAAACGGATTGAAATACAGATAAGCGGCGATTGGTAAAAGTGTTCGCCTGACGGCGAAAGCGTAACTACGCTCCCGTTGGTCGCTTTGTTACCGCCTTCCATTTCTCGCAACTCGCCACTCGCAACTCGCAACTTAAAAATGAGAATCGTCATGATGGGCTGCGGCCCCTTTGCCGTACCGGTTTTTCGCGCTTTGGCGCAGAGTAAAAAGCATGAAGTTGTTTTGCTTGTCAGCCAGCCGCCGCGCGAGATTAAAGGACGCGTTCAGCCGGAATCCCCGATGGTTACGACAGCCAAAGAACTGGGCGTTCCCGTCTGGACGCCTGACCGGATTAACAACCACGTCGAAGAGCTTCGATCCTATAATCCCGATATTTTGGTAGTCTGCGACTTCGGGCAGATTCTTTCCCCCGACGTCCTCGCCAGCGCGAAGTTTGGGGGGCTGAACCTGCACGGGTCGCTGCTGCCGAAGTACCGCGGCGCCGCTCCGATCAACTGGGCGATTCTCAAAGGCGAGACAAAACTGGGCGTTACGGTGATTCATCTAACGCCTCAGTTGGACGCTGGACCGGTGGTCTGTCAGGCGTCAATGGACGTCTCCTTTGACCAGACCGCTCAAGACGTTGAGCCGCTTCTGGCTCAGTTGGGCGCGCCGCTGGTGAAAAAGGTCATAGATGCGCTGGAAAACGGAACGTGTTGCTGTCAATCGCAATTGGAAGGCGAAGCGACTCGCGCCCCGAAACTGAAAAAGTGTGACGGAAGAATCGACTGGACGAAATCCGCCGTAGAAATCCGAGACTTGTATCGCGCCTTAGAACCGTGGCCGCAGACGCATTTCTTCTGGAACCGCAAGCCGGAAGTCGAGCCGGTCAATCCGAACAATCTGCTGCGGCTCATTCCCCGCTCCATTCCACAGGTTTTAGACGAACTGATTGACGGCGCTCCTACCGATCCGGGAACGGTTTTGGAAGCCTCTGACCGTCTTGTCGTCCAGACCGGAGCAGGACAGGTTGCCTTTACCTGCATTCAGCCCGCAGGCAAGAAGTGCATGGACGTTCCCTCATTCTGCCGCGGCTACGGACTCAAAGCGCTGGATAAGTTAGAGTAGAAACGCTAGAAGGGGGAATTGCAGCATGGCGAAGGAGACTCCCTCCCTTGGATGTAGCCCGGCTCCGGGCTACAACTTGACGGCGAAAGCCGTCAAGGAAAAAACGCCGAAAGGGGGAGACAACGTAGAGAGAAAAAGACTAAAATTTTCGGCTACGAAATTGGGTTTTCGTAGTACTGGCAGTGTAGCCCGAAGCCGGGCTACATCCGGAGGAGGTTTCTGGCTGCGTCGTTTTGAAATGCACACTTCGCGGCGTTTAACGCAAGCGACCAACGGGAGCGGATTTTGGCAAACGCGCGGCAGCGCGGACTGGGAGCGGCGCCTCGCCGCCCCGAAGCCGGGCTACATCCGGAGGAGGTTTCTGGCTGCGTCGTTTTGAAATGCACACTTCGCGGCGGTTTACCGCAAGCGACCAACGGGAGCGGATTTGGGCAAACGCGCGGCAGCGCGGACTGGGAGCGGCGCCTCGCCGCCCCGAAGCCGGGCTACATCCGGAGAAGGTTTCCGGCTTACGTCGGTTTGGAATGCACACTTCTCAACCCTTGCCCCCCCTTGCGACAAGAATTTCTTTTTGTTAAAATACAATCTTAGAAGGGAGCGAACCGTTTGACTCAGCTGATTGATATAACTGTTTATCCAGTTAAAGACGTTCTGCCGATACTGCTCAAAGACGACGCGACCGGGAAAAACGTTGTCTTTGCAACGGACAGCTACGTTCAGCTGGGCGACGAGTTTTTGCCGGAGCGCTGTATTACGCCTGCGTGTATCGCCGCGATAAATCCCAATGGGTTTCAGCCGCGCATTAATAAACAGACGGATCAGCAGGCAGAACGGACGCGCAAGAAAGCGGAAGTGTTCACGCCAGCGTGGATTTGCTGTAAAATGAACAACTTCTGCGACGAACAGTGGTTCAGCGGAGAATGCCCGTTTAACGTTCAGTATGAAACGACGTGGCGGGCGCTCTCAAAGCCCGTTCCGTTTCCCAACGCCAAAGCGTGGCAGAAGTACGTCGATTCCCGCCGGTTGGAAATAACGTGCGGGGAAGCGCCGTTTTTAGCGTCGCGGTACGACGCCGCAACCGGGAATATTATTCCCGTCTCTCGCCGGATTGGGATTTTAGACAGAAAACTTCGCGTCGTTTCGGAAAACGCTCAAACGGAAACGGAATGGCTTGCGTGGGCGCTGCGCGCCTTGCAGAGCGTATACGGATACGAAATGCAGGGCGACAGCCTTCTAATTGCGCGAATCAATCTATTGGCAACGTTTGCCGATTTCCTTGCAATGCGCTGGGGCAGATTGGCAACGACGCAGGAACTTAAACAAGCTGCGCGCATCATTTCCAGAAACGTCTGGCAAATGGACGGCTTATCCGCGGCGGTTCCCTTCTTTGAAATACCCGGAGACAGTCAGCTTTCGCTTTTTGACGACTTCGAGCTGCAAGCCGCCCCTTCGGAGAAACTCCTGTCGCCGAAAATCAAAAACTGGCGCGCAAAGAAAATTCTGGAATTCAGACAACTTATTAAATCGCGAGGTAAAGATATGAAATTCGACTTCGTTATTGGAAACCCGCCGTATCAAGATGTTGGAAATGGTGATAATAAGGAATTCGCTCCTCCTGTCTACAATTTGTTTTTAGAGGAAGCGTATAAAATCGCTGACAAGGTGATATTGATTCACCCGGCGCGATTTCTATTTAACGCTGGTTCAACGCCTAAAGCGTGGAATGAAAAAATGCTCAATGACCCGCATTTTAAAATAATAGAATATGCGGAAGATGCAGCTACCATATTTCCCGGTACGCTTATTCGAGGCGGCGTTGTTATCTCCTATCATGATGTTAATCAAAACTTTGGAGCGATTGAAATCTTTACAAAGTATCAGGAACTGAATGATATTTTACATAAAGTAATTAAACATAAATTGTTTAGTCCATTTAGCGAAATTGTAATTAGTCGTACAGTTTTTCGTTTGACAAAAAAACTACATGAAGATTTTCCTGACGCGATTAATCGATTAAGCAATGGACATGCTTATGACATGGCAACCAATATTTTTGAACGTTTGCCATTTGTCTTTTTTAATGAAAAGCCAAATGATAATAATACGTATATTCAAATATTGGGACGTGAAGACAACGGCAGAGCCTTTAAATTTATCCGAAGGGATTATGTTAATGATGTGAAAAATCTTAACAAATACAAAATCTACATACCAAGTGCAAGTGGAGGCGGTGAATTTGGTGAAACGATTTCTTCGCCTATTGTTGCAAAACCAGGCGTAGGAGCAACAGAAACGTTTCTTAGTATCGGTTGTTTTGGTACTTCTAAAGAAGCTCAGAATTGTTGCAAATATATCAAAACAAAGTTTGCCCGTGCGTTATTGGGTGTTTTAAAAACTACTCAACACATAGTTCCTGAGAAATGGAAATACGTTCCTCTGCAAGACTTTACTTCTTCCTCCGATATTGACTGGTCGCTGTCGATTTCTGAAATTGACGCTCAGTTGTATAAAAAGTACAAGCTGACGAAAGAGGAAATCGCGTTTATCGAATCGAACGTAAAGGAGATGACCTGAGTTAATTGCCGGAAGGGTGAATTGCAGTATTGCGTTAGGAGACACCCTCCCCTGGATGTAGCCCGGCTTCGGGCTACAACTTGACGGCGAAAGCCGTCAAGGAAAAATAACACCCTGCGGCGAAAGCCGTCAAGGGAAAAAACGCCGAAAGGGGGAGACAACGTAGAGAGAAAAAGACTAAAATTTTCGGCTACGAAATTGGGTTTTCGTAGTACTGGCTTAAGTAGCCCGAAGCCGGGCTACATCCGGAGGAGGTTTCCGGCTTACGTCAGTTTGGTATGCACACTTCAAGCGTTTAACGCAAGCGACCAACGGGAGCGGATTTTGGCAAACGCGCGGCAGCGCGGACTGGGAGCGGCGCCTCGCCGCCCCGAAGCCGGGCTACATCCGGAGGAG
>JAFZAL010000123.1 GCA_017557195.1 Thermoguttaceae bacterium
GGAAGCGTCGCCGCGGCGTCTCGCAATTTCAGTTTTATCGGCTCCGGCGGCGTCAAGTTAGAGGGCTTGAATTACAACGCCGATGCCGATAGAATAACCTTTGAAGGAAAAAGAGGAATGATGACCCTCGAGGGCTCCGACTCAAAACCCGTCAAACTGTTTTATCAAAAAGTCCTCGGCGGCCGTTACAACCAGGCGTCCAGCTCAACCATTTACTACAACACTCAAACAGGCGCTGTAAAAGGCGAAGGGATACAGGATTTCTCCCTCTTCCTCTCGCCTAAACAATAAACTCACAGGAAATCTGCGCGGTCTCCATTTATACAATTCAAATAAAACCATGTTGGACAACGATAGACTTGACGAGGAAGGTTTTTTACCGGGGGATTCGCAGTTGTCGGGGATTCCGGAATTAGAAACGCTTCAACCGGGGGAGACGGCAGCGTTTACCGTTGACGCCGAGTCGTCGGGAATGCGTTTGGACGCCTGGTTGGCAGGGTTGCTGCCGCGGTACAGCCGCGTTACAATTCGGCAGGCGATTTCCTCTGGCGGAGCTGTTATTGACGGTAAACCGGGGCTTGCCAAACCCGCATTTCGAATCAAGCCGGGGCAAGAGATTGCTTTTACTCTGCCCGATCTGCCCCGTTCTGCTCCTGTACCGGAAGAAATACCGCTGGACATTCTCTACGAAGACGACTCTCTGGCGGTTATCAACAAGCCGGCTGGCATGGTCGTTCATCCGTCGCGGGGACATTGGGCGGGAACGCTCGTTGGCGCGCTGGCGTTTCATTTTCAGAACAATCTGTCCCAGGTGCGCGGCGCCGCTCGACCGGGCGTCGTTCACCGTCTTGACCGGGACACGTCGGGCGTTATTATCATTGCAAAGACGGATTTCGCTCACATGAAGCTGGCGGAACAGTTTGCCCAGCGTGAGATTCACAAAGAGTACGTCGCGATCTGTTCCGGCGCTCCGCCGCGGGATCGAGACGTAATCGACGCCCCCATCGGACCGCATCCGCACCAGTCTGAAAAGATGGCGATTCGCTTTGAATGCGCTGACGCCAAGCCCGCCCGAACCTTTTACGAGGTTCTCCGGCGATACAAAGGGTTTACGTATATCAAAGCCATGCCCCAAACCGGGCGGACTCATCAAATCCGCATTCACTTTATGCACGCGGGTTTCCCTATTTTGTGCGATCGGCTTTACGGCGGAAGAGCGGAGATTGGCGAGGATGTTATAGGCGGGGCGCAGCAAAGCCCCAAATCTCCAGAGGCGTCTGCAACGCCCGTTCTTGCCAGACAGGCTCTGCACGCCCGGCGCATTCAATTTCATCATCCGGAAACCGGTCAGCTGATGGACGTTTCCGCCCCGCTGCCGGACGATTTCAAAACGACGCTTGAACTATTGGAAAAGTATCGGCGTATTGATAATTAGCGCTAGTGTTTAGCGCGTAGTACTTAGGAAGCAAAGCGCTCCTCTCGCTATGCACTACGCACTATGCACTATGCACTTTTAATAATCATCATGAAACACTCCCTAATTCTAATCGTTCTGCTTCTTTCCTCGACTGTTTTGGCGGAGGACTGGTCAGCGCAATTGCAGTCGCCGATTCCCGCTCAGAGAGATCGGGCGGAAAAACAGCTTATCGAACTGGGACCGGACTCTGGCGTTGTTTTGCCGGATGCGAATCAGGCGGGGCTTCCTGCTGACGTCAAGCGTCGAATTGACCGGATTCGCCGGGCGTGGGACGAACGGAGCGCGGCGGCGTTTTTAGAACCGTCTTCGGTTGACAACCTCCCGACCAGTTCGCTTCGCGCCTGGCTGGAAGCGGCGGAAAAGAAGACGGGGAACCCGATTGACTTCAAACGTCTGGACGACCAACTGCTCAATGCGCCGATAGAACCTCCTAAATCAACGCAGTTCTGGAAAGCCATGGACGAGCTGGCGCTGCGTTATGGTCTGAACTACTCCTGGTTTGAACGTCCCAAAGCTGTGAGATTAGGCAAGAGGCAAGAGGCAAGAGGCAGTAGTGAAGATTCCCCTATTGCCTACTGCCTACTGCCTACTGCCTGTTATCCCGGCGCATTCCGCTTTGAAATGCAGGAATGGGGAACGACGGTTCGGTTGGCTGACCCGTCTTCCAGTACGATTCGAACGGGGTTGATTTTAGCTTGGGAGCCGCGTCTGCGACCGATTTATATAGACGTTCGTCCTCAAATGAATTATGCGGACGGAACCGTCAAGACGGGAGAATCCATTCAGATTCTTGCTGGAGAAGGACTCGCTAAACCCATCGACTTTATTTTCCCGTTGACGTCCGAAAACGGCAAAAAAGCGGAAACCTTGTCCGGCGACTTGAGCGTCGTTATCGCAGGCGAGCAAAAGACATTTACGTTTCCCGTCGCCGCTGACGGCAAGCCGCAGTCTTTGCGACAGGATCAGGCGGTTGTGGTTATTAAGGCAGTAGGCAGTAGGCAAGAGGCAGTAGAAGCCAATATCGCAGTTGAGTTTGACGAGTCGTACAACGGACTTCGCTCTTATATGACGTGGCTTAACTACAACAAGGCATACGTTGTCGACAGCGATGGAAAGCGTTACGAGGCCGCCAGTTGGGAAACCGTTTGGCAAAGCGATCGAGGGGCGGAAGCAAAGTATTATTTTACCGTTCCGTCAGACGTAAAGATTCGTCAAATTGAATATTTAACCCCAACGGCGATACGTCGTATCGATTATTCGTTTAAATTTGAAGAAAATTTTTCCGAGAAGTTCTAACCCCCGCTTGCTTTTTATTCAGATTTTAGGTTATAATAGGGGTGAAGTTATTTGTAATTTTTAATGCGTAATGCGTAATTAACGCAAAACGCCTTTACTAATGCCTGAATCATCATGAAAAAAATTCTCCTTATTATTGCATTGCTTTTAACCTCGTCTGTTATGGCAGACGATTGGCCGCAGTATCGCGGACCGAACCGAGACGGCGTCTCCCGAGAAACCGGATTGCTGAAAAAATGGCCTGAAGAGGGTCCGCCCCTGATTTGGACGAACGCCAAGCTCGGACACGGCGTCAGCTCTCTCGCAGTTGTTGGAGACAGCATTTACACCAATACCCAGCTTAAAAATGTAGAGTATCTACTGTGTATTAACGCTGAAACCGGCAAAGTCAAGTGGGCAACCCCAATCGCGCCAGCGCGCAACAGCGGCGGAGGACTGGGATCCAAATCCACGCCTACGGTGCATCGCGGCATGGTCTATTCCATGGGAACGTCCGGCGACATCGTCTGCTGCGACGCGGGTTCAGGAAAAATCCTGTGGCGGCGAAGCATGGTCAAAGATATGGGCGGATTCGTTCCAGCTGACGGCTACGGGGAATCGCTCATGGTCGACGGCAAATGGGTCGTCTGCACGCCTGGCGGAAAATTGGCAACAATTTGCGCCATGTTCAGAGTCAACGGTCAGCCGGTTTATCTTAGCGGAATGCGTCCGTGGAAATGCGCTACCGGAGATAAAGCAAGCAACGCGTCGATTATCAAAGCGTCCATCGGCGGAACGCAGCAGTATATCGTCATGACGGACAAGTCGATTATGGGCGTTCGAGTCCGCGGCGGAGACAAGCTGTGGAGTTACGACAAGTTCGGCGAAAGCCAACTTGGAGCTACGCCGATCTGGTACGCTCAAACCATTTTCGCCCCTGCCGATCAGGGAAGCGCCCTGTTGTGGCCCAAAAAATCCGCGGGAACGTCTACGTTTACCGTCAATGAAATTTACAATACAGACGAGTTCATGGTTGCCAGAATGAACTCCCCGATTCGCGTCAACGGCTATATTTTCGGCTGCTCTGAACAACGATTCGCCTGTTTCAACCTGAAAGAAGGAAAACTTCAATGGGCAACGGAAAAATGCGGCAAGGGCTGCGTCTGCACGTACGCCGACGGCTCGCTTTACGTCCGCAACGCTCAGGGCGAAGCGTTCCTCGTTTCTGCCAACAGCACAAACTTTGCTCTCAACGGCAAAGTTAAACTTCCCGGCGGGTCGAGCTATAAAGGCGTAACCGCCCCTGTTGTTGCGAATGGAAAGCTGTATATTCGCTCGGATTCCATGCTTTGCTGCTACGACATCTCCGTGAATTCAGAAGCGGGTCCGCAGTCCGGCGCCGCGCCGACTGGCAAAGCGTCAACGTCGCCCAAGCCGTTTATCAAACCGACGCCTCAAAAACCCGCGCCGAAAACAACCTCTCCCGCGAAACCAAAGACTCAGTCCGCCCCTAAAGCAGACGCTGTCGAAGGTCCGGACGAAGACGAGGACGTCCCAACGTTCAAAGCTCCGGCGGTCAAAAAGCCCGCTGCTGATATCGACGATCCGGACGTTGGCGCCAAACCCAAACGAAAACTCCCAGGAATGCCGTGATTTTGGGAAAAGGGAATAGGGAATGGGGAATAGTAATTCGTCGATGGCGAATTTAAATAATGATTCCATTCCCTACTCCCAAAACTACTCCCTATTCCCTACCCCCTACTCCCTAATATGGAATCTAACCCAAGCAACGCCTCAGACTTACAAACGTGGCAGGAATTCTTTGATAAAGACAGATTCGCAGTCGAGAACGGCTGCCGAATCGTAGACGCTCGCGCCGGATATTCTAAAATTGAGATGGAGATAACGCCGCATCATTACAACGCGACAGGCATCGTTCAGGGCGGCGCGCTGTTTACTCTTGCCGACTTCGCCTTTGCTGTCGCGTCTAACGCCGCTGGGGATCGCGTTGTCGGAACAAGCGTATACATGAACTTTTTCAAAGCAACGCGAACCGGCGTCTTAACTGCCATCGGAAAGGAAATCAGCCGCTCGAGAAAACTCTCAACGGTGGAAGTTCAAGTTTTTGACGAAGAAAACAATCTCGTCGCTCAATTCCAGGGCAACGGATATATTCTCACGCCGCCCAAGCAGTAACGATTTTTGTTACAATTAGGCGCGGTCAGAAATGGCCGTCAATTTCCGCACCGCAAAAACTGCAGGCGTTTTTAATTCCTTGAGAATTGGCGTTGAGATTTTGCGCGTCGATTCTGTAGCCGTCTCGAACGATAACCGGTTTGCCGCAATTCGGACAGTAGGTTGCTTCGTAACGCGGCGCGCGGACGTTGCCCAGATAGACGTATTTCAATCCGGCTTTATGCGCAATATTCCAAGCGCTGAGGAGTGTTTCTAACGGCGTTGGCGCTCTGTCAATAATCTTATACATCGGATGAAATGCTGAAAAATGCACAGGGACGGCGTCGCCGAGATTCTCTAAAACCCAGTCGCACCACGCCTGCAGGTCAGACTCGGAATCGTTGCCGACGTCTGTTGCCGCCCCGTTCCCGGAAATTGACGGGATAATCAGATTGGTAACTTCCAGCCAGACGTTCGTTTCGTTTTTGAGATATTTCAGCGTGTCAAGAACAACATTAACATCCGCGTGACAAAACGCCTTGTAAAAATCCGGACAAATTCCTTTCAGGTCGACATTGGCGGCGTCCATGTATTCAAACAGCGTCTTCCGCGCCTCAGGCAAAACGTACCCGCCGGTAACAGCAACGTTTTTCACGCCCAATTCCCGGCACGCTTTGGCAGCGTCTGCGGCGTATTCGTACCAGACAACCGGGTCGTTGTACGTATACGCAACGCTTATACAGTTGTGAGCGACTGCCGTTTGCGCAATCTGCTCGGGCGAAACCGCAACGCATCGCAGTTCGTTTTCCTGACTTGTTGAAAGCTGCGAGTTCTGACAAAACAGACACCCCAGATTGCAGCCGGCGGTTCCGAGCGACAAAACTTTTGAACCCGGGTAAAAATGATAGAGCGGCTTTTTCTCAATCGGGTCGATAGCCAAACCGGTATTGAGACCATACGTCGTACTGACAATCTCGCCGTTGCTACAGGCGCGAACGTGGCAAAATCCCCGCTGCCCTTCTGAAAGGGAACAGCCGCGAGGACAAACGGAACAAACGACTTTATCTGTCATGGCAGGTTTAAAATTATGAACTAATAATGTGTATTTATCTTTGATCAGCGCGAAGCGTAATTCCGAATTCCGCATTACGAATTACGCAATATGATCGCCAACGGCGCGAGCGATAACGGCAACGTAGACGGTTTCAACTCCGATGGATTTCATCATTTTGGCGATTTCGTTACACGTTGCGCCGGTCGTCAGAACGTCGTCGACAATCAATACTGACCTGGGCGGCTTCTTTGTATCGACATGCCAACGCCATTCAAACGCTCCGCGAACGTTTTCTCGTCTTTGCTGAGGCGAAAGCCTACGTTGAAGCGCTGTAACAGCGGTTCGGCTCAGGGCGTCAACGTATTTAATTCCGCTGAGGTCGGAAAGTTTTTGAGCGATAACATCCGCGTCGTTAATACCGCGTTCCTGAAAACGATTCTTATGCATCGGGGCGGGAACGATCCAATCGACGTCAAGGACGGGCGAGCCTTTCAAACGGATTCTGTACAGGCTTTCCGCCAGGGCGCGGGCAAGATAAACGTGTTCCGGTTTTTTAATCATGTAAATCGCCTCTCTGAGAAGACCGTCGAACATGCCCAGCGTTACGACCTGATCAAAAGCGAACTTTTCTCCCCGGCAATGAACGCAATATCGCGACGAACTGCGCCCTTCTGTTCTGTACGCTCCGCAGAAATTGCATCCCAACCATGGATTTATTATCAACGCCCGATGGCATTCCGGGCAGAAGAATCGATTGAGCAATCTGTCCTTCCCTGGCAGTTCATCAATTTCCTTTCTGCAAACGTAACAGTGAGGAGAGTAAACCAGGCGAAAGAGAGAATCCCATACGGCATAGAACGGCGACATGTCCATGGTTAGGGAATGGGGAATAGGGAACCGGGAACAGGAAAAAATTCGCCAAAGGCGAACTCCTGTTTCCGGTTTCCTGTCCACTACGCGGGTCCTGTTTTCCTCTCTTCCGCCAGCATGCTTTTAACTTTGCTGCTCAATACGGCAAAAGAGCTTGACAATTGAACTGTTTCACAAACAACGTTAGAAGGGACCGACAAGCGAACGGGCGAGTAATTCCAAATCGCCCGAATCCCCGCCTTGACCATTTTATCTGTAACAAACTGAGCAACGCTTTGCGGAACGGTAATAATCCCGATGACAATCTGGTTCTGTTCTACAAATCTCTCCAATTCGTCGAGCGAATAAACGGGACAGGAACGAATAGACGTTCCGATTTTATTTTCGTCCACGTCAAACGCGGCGCAAATACTCAACCCGTGTTCGACAAATCCGGCGTAGCCGAGAATCGCGCCGCCCAAAGCGCCCGCTCCAACCAGGACCGCTTTGCGCTGCTTGTCCCAGCCGAGGAACGATTCTATCCGGCTGATAAGTTCGTCGATATTGTACCCGACTTTCGGACGGCCGGCAATGCCGGTCATGGAAAGATCTTTTCGAACCTGGACGCTGATAAGCCCCAAATCCTGAGCGATTCGCGTACAAGACGCCTTCTCGACGCCCTCGCGCTGATACAGCTTGAGTTGTCGAAGGTAGAGCGGCAATCGCTGTAAACTAGGGCTGGGATAGCCCTTTTTGTAATCTCGCTGTACGTTTTTTTCCGCTTTATTCATGATTATTTAATTCCTAATTGTTCAGCCGCCTGTTCTCCGGAATGAATACAGGCAGGAACGCCAACTCCGCGATACGAATTCCCCGCAAGCGCCAAACCGGGGATTGCGCCAACGATTTGTTCAATTTCCGCAACGCGATCCAAATGACCAACGTAATATTGCGGCATTGTATTGGGCCAATGCGCTGTATGGACGGCGTACGGCTGACCCTCGATTTTCAGCAGCGGACGCATCTTTTCCACCAGCAAAGGAGTAAGCTGCTCGTCGGGCATGACAGCCAAAGACGAATCTCTCGCCCCGCCGGCAAAAACGCGAATGAGCTGCGTTCCTTCCGGGGATCGGTGCGGGTACTTGTGAGTTGAAAAACTCATGGCTAAAATCGGAGAATGTTCGATCTCCGGGACGACGGCGCCCATACCGTCCATGGGATGATGAATCTGCTCGTTCTTAAACGCCATCGAAGCGATTGCCGTACCGGTGTGACCGATTCCCCCCAGCAGTTCTCCCAGCCGGGCGTTAATCGGCGCCAGGAGTTCCTGAGCGTTATACGACGGCGCTGCGACAATGACGGCGTCAAAAAGCTCTGTCCACGTTTGACGTTCAGACTCCGTTTTATCCTGACCGTCCTGCCACGTAACGCGCCAGACGGGACGTCCTGAAATCGACGATTCCTGACTCAGACTTGTAACGCGGCAATTCAGATTGAACGTCCCCTGGGGAAGTTTTTCGACAATTGTATTGCTCAGCAGCGAAAAGCCGCCTTTGAGAGTAACGAACATGCTGTATCGAGGACCGCTTTCTTTCCCCGTCTGAGCAGCCGCTTTCGCGTCTCGCGCCGCCTTGCGCCGTTTTGCCATCTCAGCTCGCATGGCGATTATCAGGCTGCGATGCTCTTTTTCCATCTCTCGAAAACGCTCCATCGTTGCCAGCACGCTGAGCTCTTCCAGATTCGCGCCGTAGACGCCGGAAACCAACGGTTCGATAAGACGTTCGAAAACCTCTTTTCCCAATCGTCGACGACCGAATTGAGCCATGCTTTCGTCGGCATCGTCCTTTTTACGGGGAATGAACAACTCCAGTCCCGCTCGGATTTTTCCAAACGGACTGAGAAGCCCCGTTGTCGCCAAGGGCCACATCTTGGTCGGAGCCATCATCAAAAAGCCTTCCGGCAGCTTATGCAAGCGATTTCGGAACACGACAAACGTCTGTCGGTACTGAGAACTTGTCGTAACAAGCTGATCGGAAATCCCGAGTCGTTTGCACAAATCCAAGCCCCACGGAACAGTCGTAATGAAATTGTCCGCCCCTTCTTCAATTTCCAAGCCGTCTTTAATAACCGTATTGAGAACCCCGCCGACTCGCGGTCGGGGGTCAAAAACGCTGATCGACGTTTCCGGACTGAGTTCATGTATATGAAACGCTGCCGCCAGACCGGAAATTCCCGCTCCAATAACCGCGACGCGTCTGCAGGTTGATTTATTCTCTTGTTGCATATTTGAATTAGTGCATAGTGCGTAGTGCATAGTGCATAGTGAGGCGCTTTGCGCCTAGGGAGAGTAATGCTTGCGTCCTAAGCGCTAAGTACTAGGCGCTAAGCGCTAACTCTGCATTATATCCCTTTTCAATTTTAAAGCAATAAATTTTTATCGATTTTTAGAAAAAAAGAGCTTTTTATTTGGCTATTTAATAAATTGATTTTGATTATTATTCCCTGATTTGAAAATGTGTAGTTTAGCTATGGGAAGATAGTAAAGATAGGGAAGGTTCAATTGCAATTTAAGCTTCATAAATGTATGTCATTTTAGGATAAAATCTGTTGGTTGTTAGACAATAACCCCATCGTCGCAGTCCAAGAAATATTTGCGGCTCCCTTCCATTATTTTCTTATCTTTGTATAATAACTGAGAGTTGTTTGAAACAAGAACCAAAAGGCGAGAAGCAGGAGGCTCCCGCCTTGTTTCACAACAGCTGTCTATTCCCTGTTTTTAATCCTAATTTCCCAATGACCGGACCCTTTACACATCTTCATTGTCATAGCGAATATTCCCTTTTAGACGGCGCAGGAACACTGGACGGGCTGCTGTCGCGCGCCAAAGAGCTGGGCATGACGTCGCTGGCGTTAACAGACCACGGCAACCTGTACGGCGCTCTGAAATTCTACGAAATGGCGAAGAGCATGGATATTCACCCGGTTTTGGGGTACGAAGCGTACGTCGCGCCGGGCGACAGACGACTTCACACCGGCGGCATGAAGGGGTCAAACTTCCATTTGACCATGCTGGCGATGAACATGACCGGGTTTAACAACCTTATCAAACTGGCGTCGCTGGCGTTTTTGGAAGGGTATTACTACAAGCCGAGAATCGACAAGGAACTGCTCAAACAGTACAACGAGGGGATTATTGTTCTGTCCGGCTGCCTGGGCGGCGAGATCAACCAGCTGCTCATTTCTCCAACCGGCGCGGCGATTGAACAGGCGGAAGAAGTCGCCAACTGGTATCGCGACGTTTTCGGCGACCGCTATTATTTTGAAATCCAGAATAACGACATTCCCGAACAGGCTATCGCGATGAAACACATGGTCGAGATGTCCAAGCGAATGAACATCCCGCTTGTCGCCACGTCTGACGTCCATTACATCAAGCAGGAAGACGCGCCGGTGCAGGACATTCTCTTGTGCGTCAATACGAAATCGCTCCGGTCGGAACAGAACCGAATGCGAATGGAAACAGACCAGTTCTTCCTCCGGTCGCCGGAACAGATGTACGAGAAATTCCCGGGTTTCGAGGACGCTGTGGCGCGCTCGGACGAAATCGCCCAGCGGTGCAACGTGGACTGGAAACTCGGTCAGCGGTACTTCCCCGTCTTCACGCCGCCGGATGGCAAGACGTCTCAGGAATACCTGTGGGACTTGTGCATCGAGGGTCTGAAAAAGAACTACGCCAACAATCCCAAGCGTTACAAAGACGGGAAGCTGTCACAGGAAGTTCTCGACCGTCTTAAGAGAGAACACGACGTTATCAACAAGCTGGGATTTCCCAACTACTTTTTAATCGTTTGGGACTACGTCCATTTTGCCCGGGAAAAAGGGATTGAATGCACCGCCAGAGGTTCCGGCGTTGGCGCGCTGACAAGTTACGCCTTGGGCATCAGCCGAGTCTGCCCGCTGGAATATAACTTGCTGTTTGAACGATTCCTGGACGAGAACCGAACGGAGGCGCCTGATATTGACGTCGACTTTGAACAGGCGCGCCGGGCGGAGGTCATCCAGTACGTCAAAGACCGTTACGGGGAAGACCACGTCGCCCAAATCGGAACGTACGGCACGATGGCGGCGAAAAACGCGATCAAAGACGTTGGCCGCGCGCTGGGAATCTCGCTCAACGAGGTGTCGATGTGTACGTCTAAAATTCCAGACGCCCCGCATACGACCATCAAAAAGACGCTGGCGGAAAGCCCGGATTTCAAGGCGATATACGACAACGATCCCACGCTTCACGATTTAATCGACCTGGCGATGAGAACCGAGGGTTTGACGCGCCAGTGCGGCACGCACGCCTGCGCCGTCGTTATTGGCGGCGACGCTATCGACAAGTTTATTCCGTTGATGACTGTCAGCGGAAAAGAGGACTATGTAACGCAATGGGAAGGCTGTGACGTCGAAAAGGCGGGCTTGCTGAAAATGGACTTCCTCGGCTTGAGAAACCTCTCGATTCTGACCGACTCCGTCAGACTTATCAAGCAGACGACCGGGAAAGAACTCGACGTTTACAATCTGCCGCTGGACGACAAACCGTCTTACGACCTGCTGTGCCGCGGGGAATCCAAGGGCGTATTCCAGCTGGAATCCGGCGGGATGCGCGACCTGCTCAAACGCATGAAGCCGGACAACATCCGCGACATCATCGCTATTTTGGCGCTGTATCGACCCGGCCCGCTTGAAGGCGGCATGGTCGATACATACATCGAAGTCAAACATGGACGTCAGGCGGCGGAGTATCTTCACCCGGTTATGAAAGAAGTTCTGGAAGAAACCAACGGCGTTATGGTTTATCAGGAACAGGTCATGCAGATTCTTTACAAACTGGGCGAAATTCCGCTGGGCAAAGCGTACAAGGTTATTAAAGCCATCAGCAAAAAGAAACAGGCGATTATCGACGCCAACCACGAGGCGTTTGTCGAGGGCGCTCAGAAGAACGGCATGACCAAAGAAAACGCCGAGTCTGTTTGGGGGCTGATTATCAAGTTCGCCGGATACGGGTTCAACAAATCCCATACGACTGCGTACGCCATGATCGCGTATATCACAGCGTATCTGAAATGTCACTATCCGGTAGAGTTTATGGCGGCGCTGCTGACAGGCGACCTTCTCAACCGTCAGTTTAACAAGAAAGACCCGACTGTCGAACATATTGAAGACTGCAAGCGCATGGGCGTTGAAGTCGTCCCGCCGTGCGTCAACACGATGGGGCCGACATACCGCATTCAAGACGGTAAAATTCATTTCTGCGCCTGCGCGATTAAAAACTGCAACGAAGAAGCCGGGGCGGAAATTCGCCGAGAAGTTGAAGAGAACGGCCCATTTGTTGACCTGTACGATTTCTGCGAACGAATCGACCAGAAAAAGGTATCCAAGGCGGCGGTTGAAGCGCTGATTAAAGCTGGCGCGTTCGATTGCTGCCACGCTCCGCGCGCTGCGATGATTGCAGCTCTGGACAATGCCTTTGCCTCTGGCGCCCGCGCCGCAAGGGACAAAGCCGCCGGGCAGATGAGCATTTTCGGCGACTTGGAAGAAGAGGACGGCGTGAAAACCGCTCAGCCGCTGCCGAAAGTCGAGGAATGGGACATCAAGGAAAAATGCGGCTACGAAAAAGAAACGCTGGGATTCTATATGTCCGCTCACCCGATGGACGCCTACCGATCTCAGATTTCGTTTATGAGGACGCATACCGTTCCGCAAGCGCTGGCGTTGCCGGACAAGTCAACCGTGGTTCTGTGCGGTATGATATCAGCGCTAAAAATCAGTTCCGTCCGCGAACCGAAGCCGGGGCGACCGTCGATGTACGCCTCGTTCGACCTGGAAGATTTCGATGCGACAATTCGCTGCAACGCCTGGCCGGAAACGTACGCCAATCTGACAGAAATTATTGCTTCTGACGCCATCGTTGCCTGTGTTGGACGGATTGATAAACGCGACGGGTCTGACAACGCCAACCTTACCATCACAGACGTTTACAAGCTGGAAGAGATTGACGACCGATACGTTCGCAGCCTGGAACTGCGGCTGTCGGAAAAGGTTCACGGTCCGACGGTTATCAACGACGTCAGCGACATTCTCAGCGGCTATCCCGGAGAAAAACCGCTTATTCTCCGGTTCTATACCGCCGACGATCAATGCGTAATTTTTACGTCCAGCGGAAGAAGGTTCAACGTTTGTGACGAACTTCGCGCCGCTTTGGAAACGCGAATCAATTCCAGCGACATCAAGATTAACATTGTTCGCCCGAACATGCCAGCCAAAGAAACTCGAAAACGATGGCAGAAGACTAATTGAAAAAGGGAGAATTGCCGTTTTATAATCGCGGAGCGGCGCCGAGTCTTGCCGCTTGCCGCGATTTGAGTAAATGGAGATGAGGATAACCGCGTGTACAATGTTGGTTTGGCATTCCCCACGTGATTATTCAATCAGCTTTTTAGCTTCTTTAACCAAATCTGAAACGTTTTCGTCTGTTTCGTAAAGACGAATAATACTGTTGACAATTCTCTCCGTTTGTTCAGGGTTGGTTTCTTTAATCTTTTTTGCTTCCGCAATTCTTTGCGTGATTGTTTCCCTCAGAGGTTTGATTTCATCCTCCAGACGGGATTCTATAATGTCAATTTGTTTTTCAACAGATAACAGGCAAATGCGTTTATCGTACTCTCTTTTACCCATGTTGGATTTATACTCTGGAATTGAGTAAAAATCGGCGATAGCCTTTAATTCGACCAGTGCGTCTTCAGGAGCCGTTTCTGTTAGCTGCATAGCTTTGTAATACTGACGTTCCAGGACGGTGTCTGGCGACCACGAGCCGGTTCCAATCATGCGTGACTGAACGCGGCGCTGAAATCGATCGATATCGTATTCTTCCCGCCAGAGAAGGATTGTTTCCGCTCGTTTGTCGTTTGGAAAACGAGTGAGAAAAACGTTCATATTGCTATAGGCGGAATCCTTGTCGAACAGCCGCGTTTGATTGATTCTGTCGTAAAGTTTGTCTGCGGTAAGCGGTTGAAGAAAGTATGCCAATACCGCGATGAACCCGATAAATGCAACCGTCCATCCCAGCGCCGCCACCCACGAGAAAGAAGACTGGCGCGTCGGTTCCTGAATCGGTTCAACTTTAACAAACGAACTCCCTTTCGGAGCAGATTTTTGCTGTGGCTGTTCGATAATTTCAGGTTCGGTGTCGCTTAATTGTGAATCGCTCAGTTCGATTGTCGCGTCTTCGACGTATTCGATGGCGTCGAGCTGACGGAGCAGCGCGCTGGCGGTTTGGATTCGTTTTTCGGGTTGAATTTCCAACAGACGATTTAGAATGTTTTGAAATTCCTGCGGAATGGGGAAATCCTTCCCGTCGCGAATTAGCGGGACAAGCTGTTCTTCCGCGTGCATTCGCTGAATTTCAGGCAGAGAGCGGCCTAAAAACGGCGCGTGTCCGCACATGAGCGTATAGAAAACTGCGCCGAGAGAATACAGGTCTGCCAGCGTTGTAACAGGTTTTCCCAGCGCCTGTTCCGGAGCCATGTACTGAACCGTCCCGACAACTGCGCCGAACCCGGTGAGCTGTTGGCTGGAAAAGACGCGGGCGATGCCGAAGTCTGTCAGTTTAACCGTGGGAGAAGGGGAATCCGGATCTGAAATGATGATGTTGCCCGGTTTGATGTCTCGGTGAATAATTCCTCGCGCATGAGCGTATGAAATGGCGGAGGCAAGCTGTTTGGCGATTGCCAGCGTCTGAACCCAGGAAAAGAGCGTTCCCTTTTTTATTACGTCGTGAAGCGATTTTCCTTCGACCAGTTCCATGACGTAGTACATTTGCTCGTCCTCAACGCCGAAGCCGAGAATGTGGACGACGTTGGGATGGTCAATCATTCGCAGAGCAGTTATTTCCTTGTCGAAGCGCTGAATTTCCTGGGCGCGTTCGTCGGGTTCGGAGGAATGAAGGGTCAGGGTTTTCAACGCCACTTCTTCCACCGCGCCGGTTAGCGGGTTCAAATCGGATTCGTCTGTGGAATGTGCGGCGTAGACGACGCCCATGCCGCCGCGTCCGATTGTCCTGTCAATAACGTATTTCCCTATTTGCTGTTGTTCCATGACGCGAGTTTTGAGTTAGATTTCTTTACATTCTCCAATTTGAAATATCACAGGCAGCGTTTTTGTTTGATAATGAACTTCCTTTGCCCACGAAACCGGATCCTGCTGGATAGGCTCCCATGTGTTGAAATGTGACGGAATCGCCATTGTGGGTTTAATGACTTTAATTGCCTCCAGGGCTTGTTCCGGTCCCATGGTAAAGCGGTCGCCAATGGGTACGATAGCAATTTTGATCCCGGAACGCCCGATGAATTCCATATCGCTGAAAAATCCGGTGTCGCCAGCAACATAGACAGAGCCCTCTTTGGTATTGATGATAAATCCAACGGCAATTCCGCCGTAAGAACCGTCTGGCATTTGGCTGGAATGAGACGCGAACGTAAATGTAACAGCGCCGAAAGACGTCATAATCGTTCCGCCGGGGTTGCCGGGTTCTACGGAACGGACGCCCTTTTTCGCAAACCAGTTGACCAATTCAAAACAGCCGATTAAAACGGCGTTTGGATGGAGTTTGCAAATCGGGACAACGTCTGAACAGTGGTCGGCGTGTCCGTGCGTGCAAAGAATATAATCGACTGGCAGAGCTTCGCCGATTTTACGAATGGATTCCGACGCAAAAAACGGGTCGACAAGAATCGACTTTCCGTCAACGTTTATGTGCCAGCAGGCGTGTCCGAGCCAGGTTAGTTTCATGGGATTGCAAAAAATACGTTGGAGTGTGGTTCAATTTGAAATTCGGATAGTCTGGAATTCGTCGTTTCTTAAAATGAGCAGTTCGACAGGGTCGGCAACGTCAATGCGTTCCAAAGCCGCTTTTAACGCTTTGACGTCTTTGACGATGTTTCCGTTGACCATGACAATAAAGTCGTCTGGCGCCAGCCCGGCTTTTGCAGCAGGGCTGTTATTCTGAACGGAATCAATGTATGAAGGCGTCAGCGGCAAGACGTCTGGCGCGAGCTGAAATCCGAGTTTTTGGGTTGTCCATGCGTCGGCGGGCTTGGCGACTTCGTTTTCCTGACCTGTTTTTTGGGTTTTCTTGTCCAGAATATCCTGAACGGCGGAACTGAGCGCTGACTGCGGCATGGCAAAGTTGATATAAACAGACTGAGTCGTGCTTTTGAGCTGTTTGCCAACCAAGCCGAGAAATGCGCCGTTGTAGTCGACCAGCGCTCCGCCGGGCGCTCCGGGGTTGTTGGTAATGGCGTCGATAATATAAACTTCGCCTTTATATCCGGCGACAAAGGCTCCGCGCCGCGCTTCTAAAGGCGTAATGGCGGAAACGACGCCGTGCTGAACGCTCATCGGTTCGTTACCGGTTGCGACGCTGTAGAGGTTTGTAACAGCCAAAACCGGGCTGCCGACGGCAACGGGAACAGGCGCGGCAGACAGGTCGAAATAGTCAGGCGTTTGGGCGTCGATTTTCAAAACGGCAAGAGCCAGTTTCGGATTGACGCCGACCAGCTTCGCGGTGAATTTCTGACCGTCGTTAAGAGTGCAGGTAATCGGGTCTTCGTCAAGGACAGAGCCGGTTACGGTGAGGATGTGCCCGCTGTTGGAAATGAGAATTCCCGACTGGGCGTCGTCAAATCCCGCCAATCCGCCAACGCCGTAAATCTTGACGGTTTTAGGCAGCGTCTTATCTAACGCCGTTTGTTGAGCGAACGACGTTACGGTAAAAATCAGAGAAATCAGTAGAGCTAAAGGGTATTTCAGGTTCATGGGGATACAATCAATGTGTTAAAGGCGCCAAACAGGCGGCTGTTCGGCAGTGGAAGCGAAAACGTCGAGTTCAGGGAAGGTTTGAGCCATTTCTTCCGCCAAGGCTTGACAGGCAAAGCGTTCCGTGGCGTAATGCCCGGGCAGAATCAAATTGACGCCGTTCGCCTGAGCGTCGAGAAATGTGTGGAACATCGTTTCGCCTAAAATCAGGGCGTCTGCGCGGGCTTTTTTGACGAGGTCAAAAAGCGACCCTGCGGCGCCGCAGGTAACGGCAACGGTGCGAATGACGGCGTCCGGCTTTCCGACGAGATTGACGTCGCAGCCGCCAAAGAAATCGCGAACGACAGCAGCAAAATCCTTGAGTTGAGTCTGTTTGGAGAGCTTCCCAATTCTGCCGATGCCAATTCCGGTTTGTTCGTCCAGAATTTGCAGAGCCTGAATCTTTTTCAGCCCGACGCCTTTGGCAATGCGCTGGTTGATTCCATTTGCAGCGGAATCGAAAGCCGTATGCGGCGCGTAAACGGCGACGTTGTGCTCAATCAAATTGAGCAGCATGGCGCCTTCAGGCGTTTCGTCTGTGAGACGTTTTACGGCATGGAACAGAATCGGATGGTGGGAAACGATTAAATCGACGTGTTTGTCAACGGCTTCCTGGGCGGATTCCGGCGTTACGGTTAAACAGGTCATGACCCGTTTAATCGTTTTGCTGCGCCGACCAAGCAGAAGACCGACGTTGTCCCAGTCCTCTGCCAGTTTCACAGGCGCAAACGGTTCCAAAAACGATTCTATTAATTGAGCGATATTCATAATAGAATAGTATAATCAATTTAGAATCCCAGACAAGAGGACGAAAAAGAAAAAGTGGCCAGTTTTCGACATTTAGCGGTTAAGAAATGGTTTTTTCTTGACCGTTTAGCGTTGAAACCGACCACTTTGGCGATTTTATGAATCTTTATTGATTTCTGCGATTATTTGTCGCTGGTTTGAATTTTAAAGTTCAAACGATTTCGGACGTTTTCCGGCAGCTGATCAATGCTGTTTTCATCGACGATATATTCGTTTCCGTTTTCCTGAATTTTAATGATTGCCGGTTCGTTTCCGTTCTTTTGGACCTGAACGGAGAAGGAATCGCGCTGAACCTGAGCGTTTGGATCGTTCATTTGCGGCGGGGGCAAAACCATTCCGTTAGGCGCGGGCGCCGGGGTGGGTGTCAGAATGCCGTTGGGAGCGGGGGCAGGAACAGTTCCGGGTGCAAAGGGAACGAATCCCGGCATGCCTTGGCGCATGGCGTTTTCCATGGCTTCCATGCGCTGACGCATGATATCCATTTGCTGACGCTGACGATCCATGAACTGCTGAAGTCTGGGGAATGCGGGGTCGTCCTCGTCTTCGTCCGGATCGTAATTGGGGGCTAAGGGGTCAATAAAAGGTTGATGAGTCGGGGGAACAGGATTTCCGAACAGGAAACCGTGAGGCTGACGGGGTTCGTCTGCCGGTTGAGCGGTAACGTCTAAAGTCAATTCCTTTCCGTGACGCAATACTGTAAGCTTTTGAGGTTTGCCAGCGGCGCTTTGAATCCTGGAAGAAAGATCAATGGTATTAGAAATTGCAGATCCGTCGATAGCGGTGATTATATCATAAGGTTGGACGCCGGCTTTAGCGGCAGGTCCGTTGGGTTTAATCGTCTGAACAAACAGCCCAGAGTTTTCCGGCAGATTGACTTGCGCTCTTACCATAGGCGGAACCGGAGATGTAATAACGCCCAAGATAAACGGCGTATTGACAGCTGGTTGATTGGATTCGGGCTGCGTTTCTTCGATTACTTCTTCAACAACTTCTGACGGATCGGCAGCGGGGGCGCCAGAATCTTCCGGCAAAGCGTCTTGAATTGGCGCTGCGTTGGAATCGTCGACTGCGGACTCGACCGCCTGCGCAGCGTCGTCAGCGGTTTGTTCTACAATGGATTTGACCTCGTCTGAGAAGACGACGCTGCTGGTAATGAGCGCCAAAATAGCGCATAAACCAAAAAATTTTTTCATGATAATAAAAACTCCTTAAAATTTGTAATGCCTGATTTATTGACGTTCGCGAATGGGCGCTGTTCCGTGCGGGCGAGAGGACGGCGAGGCGCCGCTCCCAAACCAACCATGTCGGCGCGAAGCCATAAATCAATTATTCAAAGATTATTGCTTACTACGATAGTTCATTGAAATTGGTTCGTTTTAAAATCAAAACATTTTTTGACTTTTCCGGTAAGTTGGCGCCGCCGCGTTTGTATTCTATAATGTGAATGGAGTGAATTATACGGCAAAAAAATCGAAAAAAAATGATCTTCCCTGTGGACAAATCCGTTCAAATGGATTAAAATGGAAAGGGATGTCGAGACGCCAAATTTTGGGAATAGTAATTCGCCTGCGGCGAATTTTAAAACTACTCCCTATTCCCCACTCTACTCCCTATTTCCTACTCCCTACTCCCTAATCCTAACCATGAAAGATTTCCTTTCCAGAATCCCTTTGTTTGATGAACGTTTTGAACGCCAAATGCGGTTGTGCGCTAAAATAGCGGAATCGGTCTATGCGTCCTGCGCGCCTTCGGCGGACAAAAGCGGAGACATCCTTTATCAGACGCCGCATCGCAACCTGGCTGGGGGGACGGAAATCACAGGCTATCGAGATTATTCTCCTGGCGACGATCTCCATTCTGTAGATTGGGGATATTGCGCTCGCATGGACGAATTGCTGGTGCGAGAGTACAAGTCGTCCGCCCGTCAGTATTGTCACATTCTTGTTGACCGGTCAGAAAGCATGCGGCTCGTTCCGCCGCGCGCTGCAACGTCAAAGCTGGACACTGCAACGCGTCTGGCGGCGATTCTGGCTTTTGTCGCGGTGCGAAGAAACAACCAGGTGAACGTTTATACGTACGACGACCAGCTTCAGCCGGCTCAGCGCGCCATCGGCGCAGAGGGCGACATCGGCTATGCGCTTCAATTTTTCCGCAATGCGACGGAAACGGAATCCAAAAAAGCGACGTCGTTCCTCAAGGCAGCGCAAAAGCTCGTTCAGATTGACTCTCACAAAGGCGCGGTTTTGATTCTTACCGACATGTACGACGACTCCTTCCCTCAAGGACTGTCGTTATTGCAGCAGGCGGGATATTCCCCCCGGGTTTTACGCCTCTATTCAGACTTCGAACGCGGCGTTGGCCTGTATGGCGACATTACTGTCGTAGACGCTGAAACCGGGCGAAGCTGGAATCTGACAATTACTGAAGCGCAGCTGAAGTATTTTCAGAAAAAATTCAACGAGAACACAGAACGGATCCGAAAATGGAGCCTTCGCTACGGCGCCAAATTCCAGAACGTCTACTGTGACCAGCCCGCGACGCAAGCGTGCCTGGAAGCTCTGGGATTGAGAAAATAGCTGTAAGCCGCTAACCGTTAGCGTTGAGCGTTAAATTCTCGCGGCTAACGGCTGGCGACTGACAGCCGTTATTTAATTGTTTGAACGAACGCGGATCGACATGACCTGGATCGGGCCCTTGGGCGGTTCTTTCAGTTCTTCTTTTGACTGACCGGAAACCGGTATGCGAATGTCGAACGATTCCGAGCAGTCGGGAGATGTGTATTCAAACCAGAGCGTACCCATATCGGAAGAACGCGGTCCGTTAAATCGCTGTTTTGCCAATGCGTCTTTGTACTTGATCTTCGTACCAATTGTAAACGCGGGGACGTCCCATTGAAATTGTACGTAGTGAATTTCAACCGGGTCGATTTGAATTCCCTGAAGCTCTTTTGTTTTTTCGTTTGGCAGAATCATGTGATACTCGCACAAAACGTGGGCGTCTTCCGGAATGTTAAACGGCGTTCGCGACTTGTACTGGTCGACGTTAACTTCAAGCGTTTTTTGTACGGCGGCAGCGACGTTGCAGCGCTCCATCTGCAATTTAACGGCTTGACGTACAAATTCCATCCAGGCGCTTTGGAGTTCAATTTGCCGTTGTTTTACTCGATAGGCGTTTGTATTTCGGGCGGAAGCCGGCGGTTTCTTTTGCTGCGCTGGCGGGAGAACGTTGCGCTTGACTTTTTTCAATTCCAGCAGCACGCCGAAATCGGTGGGCAAGTATCCCATCAGCGGCATTTTGTCAATCTTGAGCGGGCCTTCCTGATACGCAGAGGTGAAAAATTCGTCCCAGTAATGTCTGTAACCAGGCAGCGGCAGAGCCATGAGGAATCGGGCGGTTGCGTCGGTATCCCGGTTTTTGAATTCCTGTGTCTTATCCCACGACTGCTTCTGACGCGTGATAAAATCGTCTTGCCAAACGACGTTAAGAATCATGGTTGCGTATTCCGGCTGGAACGCCATCATCTTGAACGAGTCTGTAAGCTGCGTGTCGACATACGGTTCTATTCTTTGGGAAGTTCCTTTCTTTTGAGCCGGCTGTTGTGGAGCAGTCTCCTCGGTATCAGACTCTTCGTCGTTTTCGCTGTCGTCGTTTTCGGGGCTGGGCGCGGCGTAAGGATCCGCGTTTTGAGATACGTCTAACGGACGCGCTGATAATGCGTTGATAACGTCAATCTGCGTTGGTTTTCCAGCCAGC
Organism: Thermoguttaceae bacterium; assembly: GCA_017557195.1. Lineage (GTDB taxonomy): Bacteria > Planctomycetota > Planctomycetia > Pirellulales > Thermoguttaceae > RUG11551. Next base: position 21,291 of record JAFZAL010000123.1, read on the forward strand.
GACGCCTGATTGGTAATCGAGGCGAAGGCGCCGGCTGAGCAGTTAAGGAAATAGCGTTCCACCTTCTCGCGGTCGTTCGGGTTGAGAAGGTTGGGAGCCATGTATAATTTTTGCATGCAGCGAATGTTGCCTACCAGCGGCAAAATCAGGTACGGAGTTGCCAGAGAGCGCAGTTCGACGTCTTCCTGATGCGCCAAAATGTAGTCTGTAACGCGTTCACGAAATTCCGGATCGGCGTTCTTTTTCATCCAGTCGACAGCCATCGTTCGAACTTGCGTTGGAGTAATTCGACGTCTCCCTTTGTCGTCGTTAAGAGGAACGACGGGCGTAAGGAAGACTTTGGGCTGAGTAATCATCTGGAAGATCAAATCGAGATTGTTGGTTCGCGGATGAGCGAGAATCGTCTGAACGACGTTTTTCTCAATGTCTGAATCGTCGTCAAGCGTTTGGCGGCGCTGAACGATGTCAACCATCAGCTTCCAGGCGGCGTCGTCTCCGTTTTGACCTAAAATCTCGATAATTGCGGCGATAGTTCGGGAATTGAGCTTGGGGATGCGCTTGATTTTTTCTTCCTCCGCTTTGATTCTGTTTTTATAATCTCGCTCCAGCTTGTTAATTTCGTTACGCTCCATGTCTTCGGTAATAACCGGCTTTGGAATTTCCGGCATTTCGGGAATGGGCAACGGAGTGAGAATGTAACGGAGAATATCTACCGCGCCGGAGGCTGACGGCTCGTTTTCAAACGGCGCTCCCAGCAGAGCGCAGGCTTCATCCAGGCGGTCGTCGCCTTCTTCTCGAGCGCGATAAAAGTCTTGCTTTCCCCACTGCTTTATATCTTGGGGAAGCGGCGGCTTGGCGGGCGCGGCAGGCGCTTCTTCAACAACGGGCTTGGGAGGCTCTTTTCTCTTGGGCTTCTTTTTGGAAGCGGAAGGCTTCTTTTGGGGTTTCTCTTTTGGACCGCAGGACAAGCCGCTAAAGCAAATGCCTGTCGCCAGTAAGAGAATTAGTAAAAATCGAACGAAGTTTTTCATGGTGTGGCGTTTTGGTTGTCAAAAGGTACGAAATATAAATAATCTGGCAATCCAATGGGAAACATGCTCAGCAAACGGTTGACTGTTGCAGACGTTGAGTTCTGGAAAGAACCCCCCGCGGCGTTAAACTGAAAACCCGGATTCTTGGCTTGCAATGTTTCCTATACCTATATAGCATATTATAACATTATTTAGTAAAAAATCCAGTGTTGTATAGCAGAAAAAGCAAAAAAATAATAATATCTTAAAAATTAGTCGGTATAAAGTTCATTATTTTTGGAAATTTTCGGCTCTTCCCCCGTTGACGACTTCCAATTTTCGTCGTAAATTATTATAATAAGAAAATAGGCATTAGGCAAAAGGCAGTAGGCAGTAGTTTAAAATCCCTACTACCTACTGCTTCCGTGGATTTCACCCATGGCTATAAACATTGGACTGCTAATGCGGTTCTAGAGGAACGCTATCGCGTCTGTTTAAAAACTATTGCCTATTGCCTATTGCCTACTGCCTATTGCCTAACTATAATGCCATTAACAATAAGAGTCATTCCGTGTCTTGACGTCAACGCCGGGCGGGTTGTTAAGGGAACGCATTTCGTCAACCTTCGCGACGCTGGCGATCCGGTCGAGGTCGCAAAAAAATACGAACAGGACGGGGCGGACGAATTGATGTTCCTTGACATCACCGCCAGCAGCGATAATCGCAGCATTATGCTGGACGTGGTTCGCCGCACGGCGGAAGAGTGCTTTATGCCTCTGTGCGTGGGCGGCGGGATTCGGACGCAGGACGATATCCGTCAGCTGCTCAAGGCGGGATGCGATAAAGTGTCGCTCAATTCCATCGCCTGTAAAAATCCGGATTTCGTTCGTCAGGCGGCGCAGCGATTTGGGTCGCAGTGCATTGTCGTCAATATAGATCCAAAACGCGTCGTAAAAGACGGCAAAGAGTTTTGGGAAGTTTACATCAACGGCGGACGAACCCCAACGGGGTTTCAGGCGGTGGAATGGGCGAAACGGGTTGAAGAACTCGGCGCCGGCGAAATTACTTTGACGTCTATGGACGCCGACGGCACCCGCAGCGGTTACGACCTGGAAATAACCCGGGCGGTTCGAGACGCGGTTCGAATCCCGATTATCGCCAGCGGAGGCGCCGGATGTCCGCAGCACATGGCGGACGCTGTAAAACAAGCCCGCGTCGACGCTGTCCTGGCTGCTGGAATGTTCCATTTTGGTCAGTACACAATTAAAGAAACAAAACAGTATTTACAGGAACAAGGCATTCCTGTCAGATTATAGACAGCTCCTTACTCACTTTTCCTTATTAACAACCATGTCATCAGAACCCAGCAATATTCCCCCGTACGTTCGGAAAGAAGAATACGAAATTGACCGATTGTTTCGCGCCCTGGTTAAATGCAAGGGCAGCGACTTGCACCTGAAAGTGGGGCGTCCTCCGATGCTTCGCGTCGCCGGGTCGCTTCAGGCTCTCAATCGCGGCCCGATTGACGAAGACGAAATGGATCGAATTCTGTACGAGTTCATGAACGAGCGCAACCGCAAAATTCTTCAAGAAACCGGCGGGGCGGACTTTGCTCACATTGTCAAGGTGGACGATCTCGTCTGGCGATTTCGTGTAAACATTCTCAACCAGATGGGACGTCTGGGGTTGGTCGCCCGAAAGGTCAACAACTCCATTCCGGTGTTTGAAAAGCTGTTTCTTCCTCAAATCCTGGAAGAACTGTGCAAGTTCTCGCAAGGCATGATTCTTCTGGCGGGCATTACCGGTTCCGGAAAGAGTACGACCATCGCGTCCATGCTGGACTGGATCAACCATCGGTATAAAAAACACATTTTGACGCTCGAAGATCCGATTGAATTCACATTTACGGAAGACAAATGCCTTATTAACCAGCGTGAAATCGGTCAGGACGTCATCGACTTCATGACCGGGATGAAGCACGCGGTTCGTGAAGACCCGGATATTATTCTCGTCGGTGAAATGCGAGACCGCGAAACGTTCGAAACGGCAATTCACGCCGCCGAAACAGGGCACCTTGTTTTCGGTACGATTCACGCCTCAACCGCGCCGTCAACCATCGGCCGTATTCTCGACCTGTTCCCTCAAAACATGCACCGGGCGCTGCGTTCCGCGCTGGCGTTTAACCTTAAGGGGATTGTCGCCCAGAAGCTGCTTCCGTCCATCAAAGAGGGCGTTCAGCGCGTCCCGACGTGCGAAATCATGATGATTAACCCGACCATCCGCAAGCTGATTCTCGAAGGGGAAGACGAAAAGCTCGCTGACGCGATTCGAATCGGTTACGAAGAAGGCATGCAGGACTTCACCAAAAGCCTCAAAGACCTCATCGACGCGGAACTCATCGACCGGGAAACCGCCATGGAAGTCGCCCCCAACAAAGAAGCCCTCAAAATGGCGATCAAAGGCATCGAGGTCAAAGCGCCGGGTATTTTGTAATTTTAGGGAATTGGGAATGGGGAATAGGGAATAGTGATTCGCTTTCAGCGAATTTAAAACTACCTCCAAACCCTACTCTCCGTTCCCTAAACTACTCCCTATTCCCCACTCCCTACTCCCTAACTATCCATGAAACGCATATTTATCCAATTGTTTTTTACGATTGCCGTTGTAACGTTTTTGCCGTTTTCGGCGTTGAACGCTGCCGGTATTATGGACGAGCTGAACAACGACGCTCAGGCGGAGACCCCAGACGGCGGCGACGATCAGGCTGCGGAAAATCCTGTTGCCGAGGAAGGCGCCGAGACGCCGGATAATCAAGACGCTGCCATCGACGACAATCGCCAGGCGGAGGAACAAAGTCCTCAGACAGACGCAGTCCCGGACGAAAACGCTCAGCCGGGCGAAAACGGCGAGAATTCTCAACCGGCGGATGCGGATGCTGAAAATACGGGAGAAAACGGTGAGAACGAGAACGCCAATCCGGAGGATTCCGAGTCACAGGAAGAAGAAAACGCCAAGCCGGAAGTTGACCTCAGCGCTGCTAAACATCCTGTCAAGCTCAAAAACGGCGGGTATTTCAGCCTCGCGAAAATCCTGACGCTGCTGATTATCTATCTGCTTTGGGTGAAATCGACGGACTGGCTCAGCGCGGACGCCGTCCAATTCAAAAAGGACTGGAAAAAGTGGAATGCGATTGCCGTCGGCGCGTTTGTCGCTGCGTTTGCCGTTGCGTTGCTGCTGCCCTGGTTCTGGGCGGGAGCCCCGCTGGTCGCGTTGGCGTATCTGATTCCTTTTATTCTCTATGTCCGCTATCGAAACGAAGATATGAACCCGGCGGACATGGTCTTTACTCGAGATCATCTGCGTCATTTCTTCGCTGAAAGAATAAACAAAGTTGGCGTCAAAGTTGACCCGAAAGCGAAAGACAAGTTCACCACCGGATGTGCGGCGAATTTAACGTCTTATACTAAAATTGAACGTCAGCGGGAAGTGCGCCGCATTCAGGCTCACGCTCACGAAGGGTTTATGGACGCCCGAAAACTGGTTGCCGAGTTGATGGCAAATCAGCCCGAGGCGACCATGCTGGACTTTGTCGCCAACGGCGTCAACGTCAAACATCTCCTCGACGGCGTCTGGCATCCGGGCGAACCGCTTGAAAGGGAAACGTCCGATTCGGCTCTGGAAGCCCTGAAAATTCTGTGCGGTATGAACCCTCAAGACAGACGTTCCAAGCAGTCTGGCGAGTGCGAGGTGGAGTTTACGTATCAGTTCGATTTTCCAGACGAGCGTTTGGCGATTCGTCAAATGCAGGAGCGTTACGACAAACTCATGGAAGAGGACAACGACGAGAACTACGTCGAGCGCCGCAAGCTCAAAGAAGACCTTCGCCGGGCAAAAGAAGATTTGCCTCAACCGGAAATGAGAAAGAGAAAAGCGGTTATTACCGTTACATCTCAGGGTACGCAAACCGGTGAGCGGGTTATGCTGAAGTTCTCGTCTCCCAAAATGAATTTTCACGTTCTGGAAGACTGTGGCATGAGAGACAAGCTGGCAGAAAAGGTTCAGGCCATGTTCGATCTGCCGAAAGGAATTTTGATTTTCTCCGCGCCTGTCGGCAACGGCATGAAAACGACGCTCAGCGTCGCGTTAAACAAAACCGACCGGTTCCAGAGAGAATACGCTCAGCTGGACAAGGAATCCAATCCTCACGAGGTTGTCGAAAACATTCCTGTTACAACGTATGGAGAAAAGGACTCCATCAAAGACGTTATGAAGCGCTTCTTCCTTAAAGAACCCGCAGTGTCGGTAATCCAGGACATGGACGGAGCCATTCTCAACGAATGTTTTAAGGAAATGGCGATGGACGACCGTCTGATTGTAACAACCGTTCGCGCTCAAGACGCCTCGGAAGCTCTTCTGAGAATGCTCGTCCTGAAAGACGCCGAAGGAAATCCGGTTTCCCGGGACAAGGTCGCAGACAACGTCAAAGTGGTTGTCTGTCAGCGGTTGATCCGCAAACTGTGCAATCACTGCAAACAGCCCGTCAAGGCGCCGCCGGCTCTGGCTCAGGCGCTGGGATTCCCCGCCGGGCGAGAGGTCGTTCTCTATCAGCCGCCAGCCAAACCCGCTGAGGGTGAAGAGGTCTGCTCGGAATGTCACGGCATTGGGTATAAAGGAAGAACGGCGATTACGGAAGTTCTTTTTGTCGGTCCGACGGTTCAGGAGGTCTTGAAGAAAGCCCCCAAACTCGACCTGCTTCGCAAAGCGGCGGTAAAAGACGGCAACCGAACTCTGAGAGAAGAAGGCATGGTTCTGGTCGCAAAAGGAATTACCTCCGTTCAGGAGCTTAAACGAATTTTAGAAATTCAGTGAGTTTTTTTCAAAAGAATTCACCGCCGACGAAAGCGAACTTCCTCCCGATTACAGAGCAGGAACTGAAATGGAATCTGTATGTAACCGGGGCGGGGTTCGACGACATGCAGCCAGGACGCGTTTTTGTCAATGAAGGGCGTCCGGAGCTGTATCGTTTGGAGCAGTACAAAAATCGCGTTCTTCCAGAATACGTTTTTTTATACATCGCAGACGGCTTCGGTCAGTATTTTTCCGACTTGGGCGGCTCGCTTACCGTGAAAAAGGGCGATCTCTTTATTCTCTTTCCCGGCTCGGAACATCAGTTGACACCCGATAAAAACGTTGGCTGGAAAGACATTTGGATAACGGCGAACGGTCCGTATATTCATTCTTTAACGCAAAACGGCGTTCTTGACCCTCGCCGTCCGGTTATTAGTTCGTCAAACAATAAAATTAAAAGCCGCATGGAACAGCTATGCCGGAAGGTTCTGGATTCTCCCCAAGTCAACTCTCCGTTTTATTCAGAGGATTTGTTGGGAATTCTTATCGAGATTGGGGCTTGTCAGAAAACGTCTCAGCCCCCGGGCATTCTTCCAGCTCCGAACGGGGGTAAAAACTCGGTTGCAATGCAGCTTATTCAAAAAGCGTGCAGAGAAATCTGGAACTGGGGACATCAGGAAATAGATATCAAGCGGCTGGCAAGCCAACTTGGCGTTACGCGTCGGACTCTGGAACGATATTTTAACAAAGAACTTCACAGAACAATTCGCGATGAGATTCACCGCTGCAGAATCTATCGGGCGATAACGCTGCTTCAGCAAACAAACGTGAAAATAGAGCAGATAGCGCTCATGGCGGGATTTCCCAATTACGTTCACATGATACGCGTTTTTAAGCGCATGTTAGGCAAAACGCCCAGCGAATTCAGGAGTTAACGTTTCGTCAGGCGTTATCCTGTCGTTTTCGTCCAACGACAAATCGTCCCCCTTCTCCCCGCTTCCTAATCCCCGTTTACAACTATGTTCGACATCAACAACGAAGATCATCGCGCTCTGCTTCGCCTCGCTTTAGCGGAAGGAATCGGACCGCTGATGCGTCAGAATTTACTCGACGCTTTCGGTTCCCCCGCCGCGGTCTTTCAGGCGTCGGAAAAGGATTGGGCGGCGATACCCGGCATCGGAGATCAGAGAATTGAGTCGCTGCGAAGCTCGACGGACGAAAAGATCGATAAATTTCTCGCGTTTTGCAAAATTCATCATATTGACCTCATTCCGCTGGGCGACAAGAATTACCCTCAACAGCTGACGTCCATTCCGGACGCGCCGGGGATTTTGTTTGTTCGCGGGACGCTTCTTCCGGAAGACAGCGTCTCTATCGGCGTTGTTGGGACGCGTCATTCTACGCATTACGGCAACCGGGCGGCGCACAATCTCAGCTTCGCTCTGGCGCAGGCGGGCGTTACAATCGTCAGCGGATTGGCGCGGGGCATCGACACGCAGGCGCATATCGGCGCCTTGGACGCTCACGGCAGAACGATTGCCGTTCTCGCGTCCGGTCAGGAAAAGATCTATCCGCCGGAAAACGAGAAATTGGCTAACGCGATTGTCGAATCCGGCGGCGCGCTGGTTACGGAAGCCCTGCCCGGCTCTGTTCCTCGAAAAGGCATGTTCCCGCAAAGAAATCGGATTATCAGCGGTTTGTCGTTGGGTACGCTTGTCGTAGAAGCGGATATCGCCAGCGGCGCGTTGATCACGGCGCGTCACGCCATGGAGCAGAACAGAGAAGTCTTTGCCGTTCCCGGTCAGATTGACAGCCGCATGTCCCGCGGCGCTAATCGACTTATCAAAGACGGCGCGAGGCTGGTGCAGTCTGTTGACGACATTCTCGACAATCTCGGTCCTCTGATGAAGCCGATTCAGAGGTCAACGGGCGTTACAGAAAAGAACCCGCCCAAGCCGGCAGAACTCAAGCTCAACGAGATGGAACGCAAAGTCTACGACGTCGTTTGCACTCATACCGGACCAACGCCCATTGACGAACTGATTCGGCAAACCGGGCTGCCAACGGGAAATCTGCTGGCGGTGATTACCGCGCTGGAAATCCGCCGGCTAATCAAACGCGTCGGCGGACAAAGCGTGATTCGAAACTGAAGTCCCGCGATTATTCTTCAGACAATTTATATACGGTGAACTGCCGGTTCTGGTACAAAACCGGCAGCGCGATGGGCGTGCGAGCGTTTGTTACAAGATAACCAGCGCCGTACTCTTTTCCCATACGTTTGAGCTTATTGGGCGACTGTCTTGCCATCGAGTCATCCCAGACGAATCCACTTGGCGAAGATTCGTCTTCGACTGTATACAAATACATGATCCGACTGTACCATTCTATCAGTCCCGCGGTGTTTTGCGGAACGTCTTTCCAGTTAACGCCCGTTCCCCGATGAGAATACCAAGTAAACGTTCGGGTCATTTTCGGTACGAAAAACACGGCGTCTTGAGGCGTGTTTTTGTCAATCCAGGAGCAAACGTCAATCCATTGATAATAGTTTATTCCCGCCATGTGGCACTGTCGCGGAGGAACCGGATGCGCCAGACGATAGACGTTCTTATAAACGCCCGCAGCCCCGCAGAACAAACACAGGCAAAGCGCTATGATATAAAAATGTGTAAAACGATAGAGTTTCGCACAGTATATAACTAAACAAGCCAGTAACGAGAACGTTAACGGAATGGCAACGTCAGAAAGACGGAACCAGTAAAACCGCAGTAAGCCGACGCAGTCGTTGGGGTAAGAAGCTGACCAGAACGACAAAATAATTCCAATTGCGGCAATGATTTGCGCAGTGGCGCCAAAATGCAATAAAAAACTACAGCCGACGTTAATTCGTTTGGATTCATCGTTTTGGTCCCGATTGAGTTTTTTTGTGTAACGGGTAAACCAGCACAGAATAACAAACACCGCGCCAAACGCTATTACAAGGGCAAAAAACCGCCAAACAAAAACGCTGGGGAACGCCTGAAAAAGCAGATGGTGAGGCAATCGGAAATAGACGTACACGCGTTCAGCCGCTTTCACGACGTCTGGCGTTGTACCATGATTAAGAAGCAAAGAGGGAATCAGTCCCGGCAGAGCAAGCAAGCCGCCGATGGGAAGCGTCCAGACGTCTTGCCATCGAAAAGCGATTTGTTTTTTCAATACGCAAAGGAAATACGCAAGCAGCGCCGCCAAAACCGTCCAGCCGCCAACCAGCACGTGGAACATGGACGCGATTCCCAATACGATCCACGCCTGCCCCCATTTTTGAGCGGTTATGCGTTCCAGCCCCCAAAACACGAAGACGTACGCGATTGTTTTCGCTTCCATGCCGCCGAAAACCCATTCCCCTGCCATCTGACAGTACGACTGAAGGAAGGCAAACATTCCGGCTGAAAGTACCGCAAACCATTGACGGGGAAAGACATTCCAAGACAACCTCTGCCAGAAAAACGCCATGGCAAACCAACAGACGACTCGTCCAATCCAGGCGCAGACCGGCAGCGAAAAGAACTGCGTCAACCAGCCGAACGTCCAGACGAAAACGCCGTGAGCGTCTGGCGTGGAAAGGAAAAAGTCGCCCGGCGCGTAAGATTCGTTCCAGAATCGCGCCGCCTTGCCGAGGTAATGAGCCTCGTTGACGTCTGGAACGAGATACGCTCCTTCCAGAAAGAATAAAACAAATATCAGCAGGATTTCCAACCATCGGTTTTTAGCGTTCATAAGAATTATTTTACCAATTTACCATTTTTTTTCAATATCAATGTTGAATTAGAATCAAAAATACGTTATAGTAGAAAAAAGGTCGATAGGCGAATTTTTGTATTTAATCAAAGCGGGGGTATAACTTCCGTTTTACAGACGTCTGTCAACGATTGTTTTTTATCCTTTAACCTATAGGAAAATAGAATGTCGGATTCATTTACAGAAACAACCAGCACGTCCTGGTTTCAAAGAATTGGCAAATCATTCAAAGGAATTGTAGTTGGCCTTTGCTTGTTTATCGCAGCATTTCCGCTTTTGTTTTGGAATGAAGGCAGAACGATTAAGCAAACCAAATCTCTCAAAGAGACGGAAGCTGGGCTTGTCCTTGCGAAATGCGACGAGGTCAATCAGGACTACGAAGGCAAGCCGGTTTATATGACAGGCGACGCCAAAACGGAAGAAGAGCTTTCCGATGATTTTTTCCCGGTTACTGTCAACGGATTTAAACTGAAACGCAACGTTGAAATGTATCAGTGGGTTGAACACGAGAAATCCGAAACCAAAAAGAAACTCGGCGGAGGAGAAGAAACTGTTACCACATATACGTATACCAAAGAATGGAGCGATCGCCCTATTAACTCTGCACAGTTCAATCATCCCGAGGAACACGAAAACCCGGCGTGGGATTTTGAGGCCGGCGAAATGGAAGCAAAGACCGGTACGCTCGGCGCGTTTACCCTGACGGATAGCATTATCAGCAAAATGAACTGGTATGAACCATTCAAAGTTGAAGTTCCTTCAACGCCAGCGCCTCAAACGCCAGCCGCGACTTCGGAACCGGAACTTCCAGCAATTCCTGAGCTCCCGTCCCTTGAAGACGCTCCGGCTATTGATGACGTTCCCGCAACTCCGGCAGTTCCCGAAACGCCAGCTGTTGATGAACTCCCGACTCTTGAAGACGCCCCGGCTGTTGACGACGTTCCCGAAACGCCAGCAGTTCCTGAATCGCCAGCTGTTGATGAACTCCCGACTCTTGAAGACGCTCCGGCTGTTGATGAGCTCCCGGCTCTTCCCAGTGAGACAACAGCGGATGAAGCTCCAGCAGCGGCGCCAAGCGCGCCAGCCGCTGACGCAGCTCCTGTTACAACGCAAACAACCGCGCCTGTAGTTCCAGCTGCGGCTCTTGTTCCCGCTCAGACGCCGGAAGCGGTTGCTGCGGCAAACGGCGTTCCGGAAGGGTACATCTACTACAAAGACGGTTTTTATAAAGGCGATCCCAAAAAGCTTGCAGTCGGCGACGTTCGCGTTTCGTTTGAATACGTACCGGCGACTGAAACGATAAGCCTCATTTCAGGTCAGCAGGGCGACACGTTCACGCCTTATCAAACCAAATTCAATCAGATTGAATTGGTTGAAAAAGGCGTTGTTTCCGCCGATGCCATGTTCAAGCACGCTCATAACGCCAACTCGATGGTTTGCTGGGCGCTGCGTCTGGCTGGATTCCTGATGATGTTCTTCGGTTTGAAGATGGTGTTTGAACCGCTGCGAGTAATTGCAGACGTTGTGCCGTTTATTGGTTCAATTGTTGGAATGGGAATCGGCTTTGTCGCCTTTGTTTTTGCGGCAGGGTTCAGTCTGCTGACGATTGCTATCGGATGGGTATTCTATCGCCCGCTGATTGGCATTCCGCTTTTGATTGTTGCGATTATTTTCCTGCTTATGCCGCTTTTCAAAGGCAAGAAAGCTGCTACAACCGCTCAGCCTGCAGCTCCATTTGAAAAGCAGTAGAAAGATTGTTCTATATTGAACAGACTTATGTCAACAATAGCGGCTCGACGAATCTGTCGAGCCGGTTTTATCGTTTAACGTTACGGTATAATTGTATTATGACATTCCCAACCAGACGCGATTTTCTGAAGGTTTCCGCATTAGCTCTGACTGAGGCGTTTTGCATACCCTCGTTTGCAGATGAGCCGATTGAATTGGTCGTTCTCCATACGAACGACCATCACGGCGCTATTGTTCCTTTAAGCGGTCTGGGAGGGCTGGCGATTCAGTCGACAATAATCAATCGCGAACGCGCGAAGCATAAAAACGTTCTGCTGGTCGATTCCGGCGATTACAATACCGGTCAGCCGATCTCAAACCAGTTTAACGCCAAGCCGGATTTGATTGCCTATAAACTGATGAAGTACGACGTGATGACAATTGGCAATCACGAATTTGACCATACCAAAGAAATCTATCAGGAACAGGTTGATTTCTTAACGTTTAACAACGGAAACGCACACGCAATTTCCCTGGTTAACGCTAACGTTCATTTTAAATCTACCGGAGAACTCGTCTTGCCGCCGTACGTCGTCAAACAGATAGCAGGACTTCGCGTAGGCGTCTTTGGCGTGTTAATCAATCAGCCCAATCTGTTGGAAGGTCCAAGCTATATTACCATCGACAACGAAATTGAGACGGCAAAAAAAGTCGTCAAGACGCTGCGGGAAATCGAAAAGGTTGACGTTGTCATTGCTTTGACGCACATGGGCGACGTCAAACGCTTTAACGGACATATAACCTCTGTCGACCTGGGAGACGCCGTTGAGGGCATTGACCTGATTGTAGACGGACACGCTCATTCGTATTTTACTCAACCCAAAACGACTCAAAACGCCCCAGTTGTTACAGCAAACGCCTACAGCCGTTATGTCGGCAAAGCGATATTTAGAATTCAGAACGGAAAAGCCGTATTAGACAGCTGGACGCCGATTCCTGTTACAACTGAAACCGAACCGGATCCGGCAATAGCAAAGGCTTTGGATCCGTACATTCAAAAAGCGTCCGCCGATTTGAAAACCGTTATCGCGCAGACTTCCGCTCCGTTCCCGCTGGGCGAGAAGGAGTCCCGGGTGGGCGAATGCGCTGTCTGCAATCTGCTTTGCGACGCGGTGTACGATTTCCTGGTTCAGAACAAAACGCCCGTCGATTTCGTTCTCAGCAACGGCGGCGTTTTCCGCGCTGGTCTGCCTAAAGGCAACGTTACAAAGGAAAATATCAAAACCTGTCTACCCTACGACAACACTCTGGTTTTGATTGACATGAAGGGTTCAGACGTTCTCGACCTGTTCAAGTTCGTCGCGTCTGTCTATCAGACTAACGGCGCGTTCGGACAGGTTTCCAAACAGGTGCGATATACAATCACGTACAACAACGGCATTAACGGCGTCATATCCAATCTGACAATCGGCGGAAATCCCGTTGATCCGGAAAGAGTTTATAAATTTGCCGTCAACAGTTATATGTACAGCGGCGGCGACGGATACGACATTCTCAAGCAGCGCGCGATAAAAGCAGCCGATATTAACATTCTCTTTACTGACGCAGTAATAGACGTTCTGAAAAATTTCAATCAACCTCTTTCGCCGGTTCTCGACGGCCGCATTACCGTTCGCGGCGGACTGGATCAGTACAAGCATATTACCGAACCGAAAAAGGAACAAACGGAAGAGAAATCCACGAACGAACAGCCTCAGAAAGCAAAACGTCTAACGTCCCTGATTTCTCGAGGCGTTAGACGAAGGAAATTTAGATAATCGCTTGAACGTCCTGAAATGGCGTTTGTTCTTTATTCAGGAATTGTCAGGTTCTTTTTGAATTCATATCGCGGGTTGCGATAATCAAAATCAGCGTCCGTTACAGAAATGTTCGGAATGATGTTGGTGTATGTGAATTCTTCCCGAATCGTTGCCACGCCAGACGAATCTGGCCAGTTGTAACAAACAAACCGGACTGGAACCTGATATTGGTTATCGATAAAAACCTGTCCTTTGTAGAACGGAAAGACGTCGGACTTGGGTTCATGAGTTATTTGAATAACCGTACAGGCGCGATTGTCAATCGAGGCGTTTTCAAAGAACTCAATTTTGCAATCGGGAAACTGCTCTGTTGAATGCGCGACGTCAAGCAGCTGTTTCATCATGCTGGCAATTCCCAGTTCCTTTAATGAATGATTGGATTCAGAGTGAGCCAGTTGGCTGTCTGTTTTGATGGCTCTGGTAATATGAGCCAAAGCAGGACGAAAACCGCCTTTGGTTACAATTATTCTGCCGTTATTATGTCCTTCGACGTAAACAATTTCACGACCAACAATGTCGTCTGGCGTGATGTATTTCATGTAAACGCTAAACGGTTCAGCGCGAAAAATCATCTGCGCCCGGCGAGTTTCCTGTAATTTTCCGCCAACGGTTTCTCGCATTGTTACAATACAGGCGTAAGCGCCAAATTGACGGTTGATAGTCTCAAACCGTAACCGGGCGTCGTTAATCATCTGCTCAAAAGCCTGCCATTGTTCTTCTGGAACCGGCAGACTTGGACTCAAACGCGCAGGTTGAGGCTGCGTTGGATATGGAATCGGGCGGTTAACTCTGTAATCCACCAGATTCGTTCTGTCCAGTATGCTTTGCGTTTGAGCAAACGACGCGCCTGATGTTGTTACAACAACAGATATAAAAGCGGCAATAAATCGAAGGGGCGTTCTCATGGCGTCAATCATTATATACTTGTCGGGAAAATGAATTTTCACTTCTTTTCGATATTTTAATTCATAATTGAAAAGAATAAAGATTAAAACGAATGTATTTTTAAAATCGAATAAAACTTTTTTCCTGTTTGTAACGTTTCTAACGATTTTATCGGATTTAACGATTATGCGGATTATAACGATTCCGCCCTGTCTTGCTGCGCTGCAGAATTATACGGTTGAACGTCTCTCCATTACTCATAGCTATCTTCCCTACTCCCCTTTCTTGAATTCTGTGGTATAATAACAGGTCAAAAGAGGTTAGAATCGGTAAGCGAGGCGTTTTGAGTTAACGTCTCAGGCCTGTTCCTCACTCATAACTATTTCCCAATATTGCCATGTCAGATAAGAATAATACTCAAAACGATAATCAGAAGAATAACAACGATTCCAAGGACGCCAAAAAGAATTCGACAAAATGGGGATACTATTCCCTTCCGATTTGGATATTGGTTATTATTGGCGGGATTGCAATTGCCGCTTATTATATTCAGTCTGACGCTCGACGGACGTTCACCGTTCCGTACATGGATTTCGTCAAGCTGGTCGAACAGGGCGCGCCGGAAAAGAACCCGAAGGCGCAGCAGGTCTATACGGAAAAGCGGGGCGAGAAGACGTGTCAGTATCGGGTGTCCAACATTTCGGAACTGAAAGTCGGTTCGGATCGAATTACCGGAAAAGGCGATTTTATCAAGATTTCAGAAGACGGAAAACCTGTTGAGGGGGAATTGTACAAAGACCGCAGTTTTGTCAGTAATCGCCAAGGCTTTGCAGACGACGGAAACTATCTGTTTAACCTCCTTAAATCAAAGGGGTTCAACAACGTTGACGGCGAGACGTCCAGTTCTCCCTGGGTGCATTCTCTGCCGTCAGTAATAATTACAATTATATTAATCGGAGTTCTGATATTTTTTATCCGCATGATGGGCAAAGGCGGCGCGTTTGCTTTTGGACAGTCGCGCGGACGATTTTACAAGCCGGACGAAATCAACGTTACTTTCAAAGACGTGGCGGGAATTGACGAGGCGGTTGAAGAAGTCAAAGAGATTGTTGAATTCCTCAAGACGCCGGAAAAGTACAAGAAAATCGGCGGACGCATTCCCAAAGGCGTTCTTCTGGTCGGTCCTCCCGGAACGGGGAAAACACTTCTTGCCAAAGCGATTGCCGGGGAAGCGGGCGTCCCGTTTGTGAGCATTTCCGGTTCGGACTTCGTCGAGATGTTCGTCGGCGTCGGCGCAGCGCGCGTTCGCGATATGTTCGAACAGGCGGCAGATTGTGCGCCATGCATTGTCTTTATTGACGAATTGGATGCGTTGGGCAAAACCCGGTCTGAAAACGTTACAGGCGGTCAGGACGAACGCGAACAGACGCTAAACGCTTTGCTGGTTGAAATGGACGGGTTCCCGGACAACAACGGCGTTATCGTTTTAGGCGCAACGAACCGACCGGAAACGCTCGACCCGGCGCTGCTTCGTCCCGGACGTTTCGACCGTCACGTTCTGGTTGACCGCCCTGACCTGCTCGGACGCATTGCAATTCTGGAAATCTACGCGAAGAAAGTCAAGCTGGATCCGGAAGTCGACCTGAAGGAAATCGCGTCCATGACAAGCGGCTTTGCCGGCGCAGACCTGTCCAACCTGATTAACGAGGCGGCGTTGCTGGCAGCTCGAGCAGGCAAAGATTGCGTTACAAAAGAAGAACTCAACGAGGGCATTGAGCGCGTTACCGCCGGTCTGCAAAAGAAACAGCGCGTTATGCACCCGGACGAAAAGCGACGGGTGGCATATCACGAAAGCGCGCACGCGCTGGCGGCGCATTTGCTCCCAAATACCGACCCCGTTCACAAGGTTTCGATTATTCCTCGCGGTCTGGCGGCGCTGGGATACACGCTTCAGCGGCCGGACGAAGATCGCTACCTTGTTACTCAATCCCAGTTGGAAAGCCGAATCATGGTCTACCTCGCTGGCACGATTGCCGAACAGATGATTTTCAACGACATCTCCACCGGGGCGCAAAACGACCTCCAGCGGGCAACAGACATTGCCCGAAGCATGGTCATGGATTACGGCATGAGCCGACTGGGTCGATTGAGCCTTCGGACGAAAGAAACCTCGTTTATTAACGGCGAAGAATCGGCTAAATTTTCTGCCATGTCAGAAAACACCGCGGCAAAAATCGACGCTGAAGTAGAATACATCATGGAAACGGCGTTCAACGAAACCAAAAAGATTCTGGAAAACTGCCGGTTCAAACTGGAAGCGTTGGCGGAAGCGCTGCTGCTAAAAGAGGTCATCGACTCGGAAGAACTGTCAAAGATTCTCGACGACGAGACGAATTAGAAATATTTGAAAGGCGGTAACGGAGCGGCCAACGGGAGCGTAGTTACGCTTCATTAATCCGGGGAACGTCAGTCCCCGGATTTCCTGTCAATTGGACATACTATTTCATTTTTCTTTTTTGCTCTGCTTTATAAGCCACTCTGCAACGTCTGGATTATAAAAATCAATGGCTGATTCCAAGGCCGTTCTTCCCCCAACGCCTTTTGCGGAAACGTCTGCGCCGTGTTCAACCAGCCACTGAACCATTTTCAGATTTCCGCTTACAGCGGCGTTATGTAACGGAGTGTATCCATTTTTGTTTCTTTCGTTGACGTCAGATCCTTGTTCAATTAGCCATTGAACCAGATCAGGA
>JAFZAL010000124.1 GCA_017557195.1 Thermoguttaceae bacterium
GAATAGTTCGTGACATTGTCAAGTTTATTCGAGATACGCCTAAACGCTGCAAACGAAAAAAAGAACGCTATACATACGACCTTCTTCAAAACAGACAAATAAACCAAACAAATATGGAATTCTCTTAAGTTGATACCTATGGGACGGGCGCCATCCGTGAAGATTTTCCGCATCGTCGTTTCGGTATGCACACTTTGCGGCGGCTTTGTTCGCCTGTCGGCGAATGCGTAATTCCGCTCCCGATGGTCGCTCCATTACCGCCTTCTATTAATTACCTACTGCCTTATTACCAATGAATATCAAACATCTCCTCCTGACCGTTGCCGCGATTACGGCGTTGAATATTTCCGTTTCTTTCGCGTCGGCGCCGCAGAGCGTTGTAACGTCGCCCAACGGCGCGGTGAAAATCGTCGTAACGCAAAACGAGTCGTCGCCGACGTACTCCGTCTCATTTAACGGTGCGGCAGTTCTCAACGAGTCCAAAACGGGCTTAAAGTTCAAAGACGTTGACCCGGGCGCCGGCTGGTTGTTCGTCGGGACGTCGGAAAGTTCCCAAAACGAGACGTGGACGAATCGCTTCGGAAAGAAGTCGCAGTACGTTGACCATTACAATCAGATTACGCTCGTCTACGCCAACGCCGACATGGAGTTCCGGTACGTCTTTCGCGCCTACGACGACGCAGCTGCGTTTCGGTACGAGATTCTTCTCAAAAAAGAGCAGACTTACGTCGTTGAGGAGGACTTGACGCAGTACTCGTTCCCCGCCGATTTTGACGTCTGGACGTCCAATCAGGGTCGATTCTATACGGATCAACAGCAGTTCTTCGTCAAGGGAAAACTGTCACAGATTAAGGAAGACGCCTTTGACGCCTGCCCGGTCGTGGTGGAAACGCCGGACTTCTGCGCGGCGATAACCGAAGCGGCTCTTGTCGACTGGGCTGGCGCTCAGTTCGCCTCGGCGAAGAACGGCTCGACGACGCTCAAAACCCGGCTGTCGCCCCGAAAAGACAAAAACGGCTGCGTCGTTGTTACAAAGTCAACTCCGTCCCCATGGCGCGTCGTCCTGCTGGGCAAAACTCCTGTCGACCTTGTCAACAACTCCGGCGCCGTTCTCAATTTGAACCCGCCCTGTCAGATCGAAGATACAAGCTGGATTAAGCCCGGCGCGTCCGCCTGGGACTGGTGGTCTAACGGCAACAAGGGCATGAACACGCAAACGACCATCGACCGAATCGACATGGCGGCGGAAATGGGCTGGAAGTATATGACAATCGACGACCCGTGGTACTGCAGCTGGAAAATGAAAAACCGAATCGGCTGCAACATCGACACGCTTCAAAGTACGAGCGCCGTCGACATGCCGGCGATTATCGCTCACGCAAAAGAAAAGGGCGTCGGGATTTTCCTTTGGGTCGAAAGTCAGGACTTGCAGCTCTGCGGTGTTGAAAAGACGTTTGAGCAGTACGAAAAATGGGGCGTCGCGGGCTGTAAAATCGACCACATGAACGCGGACGATCAGGAAACCGTCAACTGGATTAACAATACGCTCGCGCTGGCGGCGAAATATCATCTGATGGTCAACTTCCACGGCATCTATAAGCCGACGGGAATTGAACGGACGTATCCCAACCTTGTAACAGTCGAAGCGGTTCGCGGCAACGAGATGGGCAAGTCTTCCACCGACAGCGCTCATACGGCTACGCTGCCCTTTACGCGGTATCTGTGCGGATTTGGGGACTACACGCCCGGCGGCATGCTCAACCGTCAGCCGGAAAAGTATTCCAAGACGCGTCCGACTCAGGTTGTTGGAACCCGGGCGCACGAACTGGCTTTGTGCGTTCTGTACGACAGCCCGATTACGACTCTTTGTGACACGCCGGAACATTATCGCGGCGCGGCGGGCGTTGAGATTCTCCGAAATCTGCCGACTGTCTGGGATGAAACGACGGCTCTGGACGGCGCGATTGGCGAGTTCTTCGTCCAAACCCGCCGAACCGGCTCTGTCTACTACGCCGCAGCAATAACCGACGCGAACGCTCGCCAGTACAAACTCAACCTCTCGTTCCTTGAGCCGGGCAAGACGTATTCCGCCTTGATTGTCAAAGACGTTCCGGACTCCGCCAAAGACGCCGAGAAAGCCGCAGTAGAAACGATCGACGTAACCGCCGATATGACGCTGACCATCGACATGGTCCGCAACGGCGGCTGGGTGGCGAGGTTTACTGAAAAAGATTGAAAGGCGAGCCGGGGTGCGTAAGTCCCCGGAAAAATCTCACGCGGAGCCGCGGAGATGCGGAGGATGTTTGCGAAGTTTTAAAGATTTCTTTGTGTTCTTTGTGGTAAATTTTTTCTGATGTGGACTGACGTCCGCGATCCAGAGACGTTTTCGCCTGCGGCGAGGGTTTTCACCGGGTCAGAACTATTTGTGATAGACCAGACTGAACAAAAAATTGTCTCATATTCCCTTTAACAAAATGCCTTTTTCTGTTTTATGACGTATGACCACAGAGAAAGAGAGAAGCCGATGGTTCCCGTTCATATTGACTTTTTTGTCAAATTAAGTAACGTTTGCTGCGATTTTAGCAAAAATTTCGCATTTTTTTATCACATCTGCAGCCATTCTTGTTAATCTTTTGAAAATTTATGATATAATTTATGTAACGATTGTTAGAGTTTGCGTTACTAACTTAACGAGGATTTAATTATGAGCAAATTTAATTCAAAAGAATTCAATTCTCTGTCTGGTCCAGTAGCTAAATTTATGACATGGCTATGTATTATTTGTGGCTTTTTTGCGTTTGCAAATTTGTGTTGTGCCCTATTTGATTTTCAGGGTTATCGGAGCCAGCATTTAATTGCCGCAGCTATATTTTTTGCACCTATTGCCATTTTATTTGGGGCTAGTTGGATTTATTGTATTGTCCTTTGTATTAAGAATTCTATTGAACTGAAAAAGGAAGCTATTAAAAACCTTGGGAGAGATGATTACACTCCAGAAGAACTTGCAAAGGAAAAAAACGCATCATGCGGGAACGCCGAAAACAGTTCTATGCTAACGACAATTCCGATTCAACTTCAGATTCTTCTCGAAAGTCTTAATGATGCAATGGAGTGAATTCTGAAGTAGGGACGAGGTTCCGCAAAGAACCGCGTTAGTGATTCAATATTAATAGCCGTGGGTTTCACCCACGGCTAGAGACATTCAACCGCTACGCGGTTGTAGAGGAAGCGTAACTTCGCTCACTGCGTTCGCTCCGTTATCGCCTTTCATTTTTAATAACTCAAATTCTCAACGAGCTTCCTTCTTCAACACTCTTACCCCAAACACTCCGCCTGCCAGCGAGCGGGACGAGGCAACGAATTTCAGCGTCGCTTTTGTCTTGCCGGCGGTTAGCTCTTTGGGGACGTCAAACGATCGGGTAAAGAACTGTCCGGGGTTGTCGTTGTTGAGTTCAATAACAGCTATCTCTTTGCCGTCCAGTTCCATTGTGAACTTCCGGACGTCGCCGCCCCAGAAGTCAAGCTGAATCTCGTTCTGCTGCGTTGGGCTGACGGTGATATCGTATGAGAACCAGCCGCCGGCGTGACGGTATTTTCGTCCGTTGTGCGGACCGACTTCCGAGTTCTCGGACTGGACGTTGTGGTCGCGTTCGGACTGCATTTCTCCCGGGGCGACGTAGTCCAGCGTTCTGGCTTTGAGTTCCTTTTCTGCCTGTTCCCGCCGCTGCGCTTCCTGTTTGAACGCCTGCGCCTGTTCCGGCGTCATGCGGTCAAAGAAAATGCAGTTGCGCCGTTCGTGCAGAGCGTAGAACGGAATGAACGTCAGGGCGTCGGACGTGAACGCGCCGGGCTTTGCTGTGAACCGGATTGAGTTGCGAGTTGCGAGTTGCGAGTTGCGAGAAAGCTCTATTTCGTTTCCGTCTTTCAATGATTCGTCCTTTTGTTGTGAAGCGCCGAAATCGGATTCCAGCCAGTCCGCCGGGTCATTGGACGAGGAGACGATTGCCGGGACAACGGGTTCCAGAGCGCGGTCGCCCAAATCGGCGGTGAGCAGGGCAGGACCGTAGAAGATCGCGATGCGGTTGGGGTTGTCCGGCATGGATTCCGTCCGCAGCGTCATGGGGAAGTTGACTGTTACACTTTTCGATTCGCCCGCCTTGAGCGCGACGGGGAACGTCTCGAAACCGCTCTTGCCCGTCCAGGACGGAATGCGAACCTTGCAGTCAAACTGGGCGTCTTGCTGGGCGGTGAAAGCAATTTCGACTTTGCCAGACGCCGGGTAGTCGGTTTTGATTTCCGCTTTGACCCCTTGTTCTTCCCACGTATAAACGGACGGGATAAACAGATTGACGTACAGCGTCTTGTTGTCCGGCGACTTCCAGTAAATCGCGCAGCCGTACTTGCCGGGGTTTTCCATGCCGGTTCCGAAACAGCAGGTAAAGGCGTCGTAGGGGGCTTCGTAGAATCGGGCGCTGCCCGGCTTGAAATGAATAAAGTAACAGGTCAGCCCGGCTTGGAACCAGTCGTCGGGCGAAGCGTGATGGTTAATCGCGCCGAGGATGTGGTTGTACAGAGCGCGTTCGTAGTAGTCCATGTACAGCGGCTCGTTCGGATTCCATGCGAAGAGATGTTCCGTCAGCTTGAGCATGTTGTACGTGTTACACGTTTCCGTTGGGTCGGCAAAGCGGTCGTTGAGTTTGTCTTCCGGGCCGAAATGCTCTCTGGACGAGTTCCCGCCTGTTACGTACGTGTGATGTTTGACAACGGTGTTCCAGAAGAAGTCCGCCGCGGTTTTCATGGTCTTGTCGCCGGTGATTTCGTACGCCTTGGCGCAGCCCTGCGCTTTGGGAACCTGCGTGTTGGCGTGAATTCCCGGCAGGTTGTCCTGCTGCGCTTTCCAGGATGTAACAATCTCTTTATGCTCGAACCGCAGAGCGAAATCGAGATACTTCTTCTCGCCGGTAATGGAATACAGTTCCAGAATCGGGGTCTGAATGCCGCCGAATTCCGTATGCAGCATCCGTTCAAACTGTTCCGGGGTCAGCGGGTCGAGAAACCGAATCAGCCAGTCCACGTGCTTTTTGGCGACTTCCAGCGCCAGCTCGTTGCCGCAGTATCGATAGGCGTCGAGAAGTCCCGCCAGGATTTTGTGCTGCGTATAGTACGGAACGATCCACGTCTTTCCCATGAGCGTAACGTCTCCGGCGGCGGTCTTTTCAAAGAGGTCTTTTCCGTTGGGAATGGCGGCGACGTACCCTTCCCATCTTGGGTCGGCGCCGAACGCCTTCTGAACTTGCGCCAGGCCTTCTACGGACTTGTCGACGCTGGCTTTGAGCTGCTCGTCTCCGGCAGCGGCGTACATTTTAGACGCCGCGGTCAGAAAATGCCCGAAGGAATGACCCGCCAGCGGAGTGTTCTTTTCCCAGCCGCCGTAAACCTGCGTTCCCGGCTTGGCAGGCAGCCCCGCTTCTGACCGGAATCGAACCAGAAACCGATCCGGCTCCAGCGAGCGCAAATACGCCTTTTCCAAGTTCTGGACGTCTGCAAACACGCTGGGCGTGAGCCGAACGTTTTCCAGCGGCGCGGGAACGGCTGCCGGCGCAACCGCGTTCTCCTGTTTAATCGGCATTTTGCCGTCGATCCAGTCCGCCTGCGCCAACGACGCTGTTACGCTCAACGCCGCAATCAATAACCCAAATCGCGTTATAAATTGTCTCATGTCAAAAGCTCCTTAAGTGAGTGCATAGTGCTTAGTGCATAGTGTATAGTGCATAGGAATGTGAATATAAACGTTGCCAGAGATCATCCCCTCTTTGCGTTTCTCGATACCATAATTCTAAAAGAATCGAGAATGAATGTCAATTCACTATTACGCAAAATTTCTTGTCTTTTTGCGTAGAGTGCGGTCGCCCGCTTGCAATTGGTTGGGGAATGGGGTAGAATAATGTGCGTAGCGCATAGCGCTTAGTATTTCGTGATTGGTACTAAGGAATCTAACAAGATGAGCGCTTTGCGTCCTATGCACTATGCACTAAGTACTATGCACTCACTAAAACCATGTTTACCTCACTTCAAGACTGTTTTGTTTTATCCAACGGCGTGAAAATTCCCTGCGTCGGGTTGGGTACGTTTAGAACGCCGGACGACGAGGTCGGCGCGAAAGCCGTTGAATACGCGCTTCGACGCGGGTATCGGCACGTCGATTCGGCGGAAGTCTACGCGAACGAGCCTGCTGTTGCAGAAGGGATTCGCCGTTCCGGGCTGGATCGAAAAGACGTCTTTCTGACCGGAAAGGTCTGGAACAATCATCAGGGATACGAGTCGACGCTGACGTCTGTGGCGGACTCGCTCAAGCGGCTCAAGATGGACTATTTTGACTTGCTGCTGATTCATTGGCCGGTTTCGGCGGGACATCAGCAGGACTGGGCGGAACTCAACCGTCAGACGTGGCGGGCGATGGAAAAACTCTACGCCGACGGGGCGGTTCGCGCGCTGGGCGTGAGCAATTTCATGGACTACCATCTCGAACCGCTGCTGGAGTTCGCCAGCGTGGCGCCGATGGTCAATCAGATTGAGCTTCATCCCGCCTGCCCGCAAAAGAAGATTGTCGAGTTCTGCAAGGCGCACAACATCTTACCGGAAGCGTGGGCGCCGCTGCAGCGCGGAGGGGTGTTTAACAACCCGGCGTTCGTTGCGATGGGAAAGAAATACGGCAAGACGGCAGGGCAGGTCGCTCTGCGCTGGCTGTTACAGAACGGAATCTGCCCGCTGCCGAAATCGGTTACGCCGGCGCGAATCGACGAAAACGCCGACCTGTTCGACTTCGCCCTGACAGAATCCGACCTGGCTCAGCTCGACGCCAACGGCGTTTCCCCAACGGACAACTACCATCGCAACCCGCACACGACGGCGTTCTAAGGCGAGCCGGGGTGCGTAAGCCCCCGGAAAAACTCACGCGGAGCCGCGGAGACGCGGAGGATGTTCGCGAAGTTTTAAAAACTTTGCGTTCTTTGCGGCTTAAAATTCCTCGGCGGCAAGCGTCGACTTATCGGGTAAGCTAATTTTCTCAAATTTTGTTTTTCCTCCCCCCCTTGTGGAAATTGGAAAAAAGAGTAAAATAATCGCTCAAAAATAATTTTAAGGTTTTCCTGAGAAATCAGGGATTGATGAATAAACAATTTTAAACAACGTAAGGAGATAAACCGTGGGAACGAAAGTTAGCGGAAAAGGTCGTAGAAAGCTGGGTCGAAAAAAGCGCAAGATGCGTTCCAAGATTCGCCACAAGAAATAAAGCTACGGCGAGGCGCCGCTCCATAATCGCGCACCGCTGGCACAATTTCTGGTTTTACTACTTGTTCGTTCTGTAATTTAATTACAGACGGGAAACGTATGTATACTATAACCTCGTTGATGGTCGTTTAAAAAGCGTAACCCAACGAGGTTTTTTTGATTTTATAAGCCCCCTAGCCCCCCAATCAAATCATGTTCCACCCCCTGAGCAGTATGGATTATCTTCCGCAGGACAAACTGCGGGCATTGCAGACAGAACGACTGATCAACATCGTTGGGCGCGCCTACGAACGTGTTGAGCTGTTTCGCAATCGATTGAACGAAAACGGCATTTCGCCGCTGGATATTCAGTCGATTGACGACATCTCCAAGCTGCCGTTTATGGTCAAAGCCGACTTGCGCGACACGTATCCGTTTGGGCTTTTCGCCTCGCCGATGTCGGACATCGTTCGTCTTCACGCGTCAAGCGGAACGACGGGCAAACCGATTGTCGTCGCCTATACGCAAGCTGACCTCGACGTCTGGTCGGAAACGGTTATGCGAGCGTTTTTGGCTTACGGCATGACGAAGGGCGACGTCCTTCAGAACTGCTACGGCTACGGTCTGTTTACCGGCGGATTGGGCGCTCACCAGGGAGGGGAAGCGTTGGGCGCAACCGTTTTGCCGGTCTCGACAGGCAACTCCGCTCGTCAGCTGATGCTCATGAAAGACTTTGGCGTTACAGCGATTTGCTGCACGCCGTCGTTCTTCCTCCATCTGCTTGACACCGCCGGAGAACAGGGCGTCGACGTCCGCCAGCTCCCGCTGAAAATCGGCGCGTTCGGGGCGGAACCGTGGTCGGAAGCCATGCGTCAGAAGATCGAAGAACTGTCTGGAATCAAGGCGTACGACATCTACGGATTAAGCGAAATCGTCGGGCCGGGCGTCGGCGGCGAATGCCAATGCCAAAACGGTCTGCATATCTTTGAAGATCATTACTATCCGGAAATCATCGATCCGGAAACGCTCGAAGTTCTGCCGGACGGCGAAGAAGGCGAACTCGTTTTGACGACTCTGTCCAAGCAGGCGATGCCGATTATCCGTTACCGCACCCGCGACATCACCAAGATCATTCCGGAACGATGCGAATGCGGCAGAACGCTGCGTCGAATCGCCCGCATTTCCCGCCGGTCAGACGACATGCTCATCATCCGCGGCGTTAACGTCTTCCCGTCCCAGATTGAAACGGCGATTCTGTCCATCGAAGGCGTCGCGCCGTACTACGAAATCATTGTTACTCGAGACGACAACCTCGACCGGATGGAAGTCAAAGTGGAAATTACAGATGCACTCCTCGGCGACGACACGATTAAAACGCTCGAAACGCTGCAGAAACGCATCACAGCCGCGATTGAACGCATTATCAACATTCGCGTTAAGGTTACGCTGGTTGAACCGCGAACGCTGGAACGATTCGACGGAAAAGCCAAACGCGTCAAAGACCTGCGAAAGATCTAGTTTATGGACTACAAACACTCCCCCGTCGAACGCGTGCATTTGGAAGATTCCACCGATCCCGCCTACAGAGCGGAGGTGGAATCCCGCATTGTTCGCAAGGGAGTGGTCGGCATCGTCGAACGGGACGGGAAGTATCTGGTCATCCAGAGATCAGAATACGTTCCCGCGCCGTTGCTGTACTCTTTTCCCGGCGGTGGAATCGAGCTGGGCGAAACCCCTCAACAGGCTCTCATTCGAGAGTTCACTGAAGAACTGGGCGCTCCCTGTACGCCCCGGCGCCAGATTCTGGAATCCCTTTCCGCCTGGGGCGCGCATATTGCATGGTGGCTGGCGGACATGACGGACGAACAGATTGCCGCCATCAAGCCGGACGAACGGGAAGTGGCGCAGGTTCTTTGGCTTGCGCCGGACGAGATTAAAAATTCTGACAACAACATTTCCAGCATGTATCTGTTCTTCGACTGGCTTGAAGAGCAAAAATCGTTATGAGCAAACTGTCCGTTTCTGTCGCTATTGCTGTGTACAATTCTACACAATACATGAAACCGCAGCTGGACAGCATCCTGGCTCAAACGCGCCTGCCGGACGAGGTTGTTTTTGTCGACGACTGTTCAACAGACGCGACCGTTGCAGAGCTGGAAAAATGGAAAGCGCAAGCGCCTTTTGACGTCCGAATTGTCTGCAACGAACGGAATTTGGGCTGTACAAAGAACTTCTCGAAAGCGCTGGGGCTGTGTACAAAAGACGTCGTGATTGTTTCGGACTGCGACGACGTCTGGGAGCCGGACAGAATCGAGACGTGTCTCAACCGCTTTGAATCCGAATCCGACCTGGGATTGATTACCGGCAACGCGAAACTCATCGACGGGGCAGGGGAGTTCCAAAACATGTATCTGGACGAGTACCTGACCCGAATGCACGTGAGAGAATTCTGGCGGTACTTCTATCCGCTCAAGTCGCCCATGACGGTCTGGACGGGCTGTACGATGGCGGTGAGAAAGTCCATTTTGGACAAAGTCCTGCCGGTTCCAGACCAACTGGCGTGTCACGACATCTGGATTTATCTGCTCGCGCCGCTGTGCGGAAAAGTTGAGTACGTAAACCAGCCGCTGATCAGCTATCGCCTCCACGGGAAAAACTATTCCACCGCCCCGACGGTTGAACAGTTAAGAAACGCCCCGCCCAAATGGCGATACTTCAACACGGTTATCGATACGCTCGCAACGCACCCGCTATTGATTGAATCGCTTATCGACAGAGCCAAAGCGCTGCCGGATTCCGCTGGGTACGTCAAACAGCTGGAACGTCAAAAGCGGCACTTCGACGCCCGCCGGGCGATTCAAACCAACGCCCTGACCGGTTTCGGCTCGCTATTAAAAGAACTCGTCCTGTCGGGCGGGTACTTCTGCCACGCTCAATCAGTCCGATCCATTCTCTACGACCTGCTGGAAGGGTTTGGATTTCTAAAAAGAAAATAGGCGTTTTCAGTTTCGCAATCACTCGGAAATCGTACATAAGTCTTTACTGTAAAACGATATAAATATTATCAATGGCTTCCTGTTAAATGCCGTAAATATTTTTCGTCTCCCCTTTCAAAAGTTAAAATATTGACTATAATATATAGATGTTAAAATTTAGTATTTGAGAGGTTTAGCGCTCCAACGTTTTTCTGAAAAGTCGTTGCTCTCAATTATTGATTTCCCTTTTTGAGGATTACTCGTATTGTCAGAAGAAACATTTACTCTGCCGAACGGGGAGTCTTTATTGACTCTCTTTGGCGCGTGCGACAAATATGTACGGCGTATTGAAGACGCCCTCAGCGTGAAAATTTGGTCTGACCGCGGTCAGATTCACGTCTCTGGAAACGAATCGCAAGTCAAACAGGCGACGTCCGTCTTGAAATCCATGTCCTTCAAACCGGACTTGACGGACGACGACGTTGCCTGCTGTCTCAACGCAGCCAAAGAGCAAATCGACTCCGAGGCGGAACCGGATCATTCCGATTCTCCCGTCGTTCCGCGTTTGGCGGAACCCGAAACGGTCGATCCGTCTGAAGTCAAGACGCTGGAAGTCTTCACCGGGCGCAAAATCCGACCCCGCACGGCAGGACAGGCGAGATTCCTCAAAGCCTTGCAGAATCACGACATAACGTTTTGCTACGGCCCGGCGGGAACCGGTAAAACGTACCTGGCGGTCGCGGCGGCGGTGGCGGCGATGAAAAAAGGCGCGGCAGAAAGAATCATGCTGGTTCGCCCAGCCGTAGAAGCGGGAGAAAGCCTCGGCTATCTGCCAGGCGACTTGCGAGCCAAAATCAATCCGTACTTGCGCCCGCTGTTCGACGCGCTTCACGACATGATGGACCCGATGACCGTCCGCCGTTTGACGGAAGAGGACATCATCGAGGTTATTCCCTTGGCGTACATGCGAGGTCGAACGTTTAACAACGCCTATATAATATTGGATGAAGCGCAGAATACAACAATTTCCCAGATGAAAATGTTTTTAACGCGCATGGGCGAGAACTCGCGCATGGTTGTTTCCGGCGACATCTCCCAAATTGACCTGCCGCCCAAAACGACCAGCGGTCTGATTGACGCCTTGCGCCGATTGCGTAAAATAAAGGGAATTGCCATGGTTGAGCTGGGGACAGCCGACATCGTTCGGCATCCGCTGGTTCAGAAGATTGTTAACGCATACGAGGGGAATTCATGAGTTCCGGAACATCGTCCAGCAGTCGAACGCGAAAGCAGCGTCTTCTCCGATTCGGCGCCGATAAATCGACGTCGATTTGGGAGCAGTTGTTTAATTGGGACAGAGTCCGGATTTTTCTTTATTATATATTATTTGTTGGTCTGATTGCTGTTATCAACGAATCCTGGCGTCCGGCGTTTTTCTATCAGATTTATTATGCGCCGCCGCTGAGCATCCATTCTCGAGTGGATTTTTCCGCTATTGACGAAGAGTCTGTGGAAATGAGACGTCTGCAAGCCAGACAACAGGCGTTGACTGTTTATCGACAGGATAACGCCCCGATTGAGACGATGTTCGAAAAGCTCCATCAGGACTTGCAAATCATTCACAACGCCAAAGATTACAATAAGATTTCGTACGGAACTTGGTCTCGTCTGGTTCCTGTAAAAGAAGAAAACGGAAAGGTTAGCAAACAGACCGCTAATCTGATGCAAAGAAGTTATCTTGCATTGCAAGAGCTTTTCAAGGAAGACGAGACGCTGTCAAAGTTTGACGAAAAACTGAATCGCGCTCTGAAACCATATTTGGATCAGGGGGTGTTAAAAAAATTCAAACCGGATTATCAGCTGACAAGCGTTCGAACCGACGCTATAAAAATCGTTTCTTTTAACAATCTCAATGACGAACCTCGTTGGTCTACCATGGAAGAGGTTCTTCTCACCAACTGGGATGAACTTCATCAGAGAATTAAAGACGAACTCGGCGCCAACGACGTTTCAGAGATGGTCTTTCACTGGCTCAAGCTGTACATGCCAGATACGTTAACGCTTGATCTCGACCTGACAAAACAAGAAGGGGATCAGGAAGCAGAAGAGGTTCATAACGTTGAAACCGTCTTCCGAAAGCACAGCCGACTGGCGGACGCTGGCAAACCGATAAAACCCAATACCTGGAATATTCTTAAAATAGAGCACAAAACCTGGGAATCGCAGCAAACGCTTTGGGAACGGATTCAGCGTTTCCTGGCAACCTGGGCGGTGTTATGCATGTTTTTCATTCCGAGTCTGTATTTCGCATTCAAAAAACCTAAACAGATTTTTGACGGAAAGCGCAAGACCTTTTTGTTGTGTCTAATAACGCTTTTGGTTGTTTGGGGGGCAAAACAGCTTTCGACGCTGGGGTGCAATGGACAAACAATGCTTTTGTTCATGTACGCCATGGCGTTGGGAATCGCTTTTGGACGTCGAACGGCTTATTTGCTGTCAACGTGTTTGATAATTGTAGTTGTTCTTGGATCCGGCGGCGGACTGACAGACCTGCTATATATGGGCGGCGTTATCGGTTGCGCGATTTTACCTCTCAACCGATTTTTTGACCGCAAAAAACTGATATTCACGTCGCTTATAACAGCGATTTTCGCGTTCATTCTGGCTATTGTTTGCAACGTTCTCAATTCCCAGCCGTTGAGTCTCGATTTGTTAAAATTCGCCGGCATTTCCGCTCTTTGGATTATCGGCGGCGGGTTCCTGATTCAGGGACTGGTTCCGTTTGAAGAATGGTTTTTCGGGATTATTACAGACTCGCAGCTGTTGGAACTGTCCAACCCGACGCATCCGCTCATGCAGGAGCTCATTCAGCGAGCGCCCAGCACGTACAACCACTCGACTTTTGTTGCGGCGATTTCAGAAGCGGCGGCGCGCTCGATTGGCGCGTGGGGGCTTTTGTGCCGCGTCGGCGCGCTGTATCACGACATCGGCAAATTCGTTACGCCGGAGTATTTTGTCGAAAACCAGAAATCCGTTTCCGATTCCCAGCATACCAATCTTACGCCGTCGATGAGCGCGCTGGTTATTATTAATCACGTAAAAAATGGCGTCGTTTTGGCGAAAAAATGGGGGCTGCCGCAGCAGGTTATCGACATGATAGAGCAGCATCATGGAACGACTCTGGTCAAATTTTTCTATAATAAAGCCATTGACGAACAAAAGAAAAAAATAGAGGAAAGCAATCCTGAAATGTCCTCAACGGGACTTGCCAGACTGATGACGGAAGACGTCGACGAGTCCATGTTCCGCTATCCCGGGCCGAAGCCGCAAACCAAAGAAACCGCAATACTTATGCTGGCGGACTGCGTCGAAAGCGCGTGCAGAACTTTGGTCGAACCGACGCCTAAGCGCGTGGAAGATTTGGTGCGAAGCATTACGGCAGACAAATTACAGGACGGTCAGTTTGACGAAACCCAGCTGACGTTCAACGAGTTAAAAACAATTCAGGACGCCATCGTTTTGGCAATCATGTCGATTTATCACGCCAGAATCAAATACCCGTCTCAGGAATAGGGGTAACGTCGATGGGGAAAAGGGGCTTTCAGAGGGCTCTTTTTCCCCGTTTTCGTTTCTTGTAAAACACAGTTCTTTCTTTTCTTCAATTTTTCGAAAAAAATCGGCGGGGGCGGTTGCAAAAAACGGCTTTTGAGAGTAAAATATTATATATATTAAAATAAACGATTATTTTATTTCATGAGAAGTTCGTATAATCATAACTTTTAAACGCCTGATAATATTCCATGTCAACGCAGAGTCAAGTTCAGCCGCGTTCCAAAAAGAAGCGAGCCATTATTCTGAAAACGAATTCGTACGACCGGGCCAGCAGCTTGTTGGTGTCGCTTTTGATTCTCATTGGATTCGTGGTTGGAATGATGCTGGCGTTGTGGCTTTCCGTTCGCGCTGTCGGTTCTTTGCCGCCGGTTCCTCCCAGCTTTTTGGACGGCGACGACGGCGACGGCGAGCCGGAAGGCGGCACAAAGTTGGACGCGCCTCCGGCTGACGTCCTGGGAATGGAAACCGACATCGAAACGCCGCAGCTGCAAGACACGCTGGCGACAGTCGCAGACGCCGTTGCAACCAGTACCGCGATGCTGGATTCTCCTGTCATGTCAGAGGCGGAGTTTACCGGCAAGGGCGGATCTACCGGAGACGGACGCGGCAAAGGTCACGGTTCCGGAACTGGTACAGGCGGAAAAGGGCGCCGCTGGGAACTGATCTTCGACAGCGGGAATTCTCTTACCGAATACGCTCGTCAGCTGGACTACTTCCATATAGAATTGGGGTGTCTGTTTGACGGCGGGACAATCGTCTACGCGACCAATCTGGCGTCTGCCAAGCCCGCGCTCCGAACAGGAACGACCAAAGACGAAAAACGCTATTATCTCACCTGGCGC
Source organism: Thermoguttaceae bacterium (assembly GCA_017557195.1). Classification (GTDB taxonomy): domain Bacteria; phylum Planctomycetota; class Planctomycetia; order Pirellulales; family Thermoguttaceae; genus RUG11551. Next base: position 14,699 of record JAFZAL010000124.1, read on the forward strand.
AACGGAGGGTTGGCGGAAGCGGATATAGAACTTCTTCAAAAAGCCGGCGCGAAAGGCGACCTTCACAACGGCATTATTATAAAATTTATTTCTCCTGAAACCGAGGCGGCTCTGTATAAACTGGAACTTGACAAAGCTCAAGGGAAAAAGGTCAAGTCGACCAAATACGGCATCCTCAAACAGGGAAACGGATACAGATTTTTTGTTATTGAACAAACTTACAAAAACTGAAAACCAACATGGAACAAGTACTCACAATTATTAGCAATTTAACGTATGTAGCCTTGGGGCTGATTGCTCTTTGGGGCGCGTTTTGCGTTATCCTGGTCTGGAACCGCGTCGCGAAAGTTCGATTCAAGAACGAAGACGCTCAAAACGAATTTCTCGACGAGTTGGACGAACCGCTGGAAAAGGGCGACTTTGACGCCGCCGGCGAAATCTGTGACGCCAACCCGAAGGCGATGCCGCAGCTGTGTCTGCTGGCGATCGAAAACCGCAAACTCGGGTTCGCCAAAGTCAAGGGTTTGTTGGTAGAACGTTTTCAGCGCGACATTCTCACCGACCTCGAATTCCGAATCAACTGGGTCAATACGGTTATTAAAGCCGCCCCTATGATCGGTCTGTTCGGTACGGTTTTGGGCATGATGGCGGCGTTCGCCAAACTGGCCGGCGCCGGCAACGGAGCCGCTCCCGACCCGACGGCGTTGGCAAACGACATCTCCTTCGCTCTGATTACCACCGCGTTGGGCTTGACAATCGCCATTCCTCTGATTATTTCACTGGCGGCTATCAACATCCGTATTCGAAAGATGGAAGACCTCGTTTCTTCCGGCATGACCCGGTTTATGGAAACGTTTAAAGACGCCCTGAAGAAAGAGAATTAGTAATTGTCGCATAACGCAATAAAGTTGTAAGTGGTAAGTTGTAAGTGGTAAGGACGCAAGCGTTATACTTTCTACCCTCTTTCCACTAACCACTAACCACTTTCCACTAACCACTAAATACGATGGCTGAGAACGAAACCAATCCAATTGACGAAGAACTCGACGACAATTCCGCCGTGATTAAACCGCGTCCGCTGCGGGACGATACGGAAATGGACATCACGCCCATGATCGACATCACGTTTTTGCTGTTGATCTTCTTTATTGTCTGCGGCAACCAGAACGCGTCAAAAATCGCGCTTCCCCAAGCCCGGTTTGGACAGGGCATAAGCGAAAAGCAAAGCATTGTCATTACCGCCATGTCACAGGGACCCGACAAAGACTGTCTGGTGGTTTTAGGACAGGAAAAGATTTCTGACGGCGAACAGCAGTCCGCTCGCATACCAGAATATATCGAGCAGTCGCTCCAGGAAGGGAAAAAGCTTCCGCAAGTGATGCTCATGGGGGCGAAGGACATCAAAGCCAAAGACCTAAAGCGGATTTCCACTGCAGTAGGAAAAGTCGAAGGCGTCCAGTTGTACCTGGGCGTCGATAACGTGAAATAAGAGTACCTAGTGCATAGTACTTAGTACTTAGGACGCAAGCGCTCCTCTCACTATGCACTAATCACTAATAACTATGCACTATGCACTACGCACTATGCACTAATATTCAAATATGAAACACTTCAAATGCGTTCATTGCAAAGCGACGTGGGATTTGGAAGACAGTCAGGTCGGGCAGGTGATAGAATGTCCGAAATGCCAGCACAAGTTCCGAATCCACACCAAACGCAAAACGACTCTGGAAATGGAAGGCGAGTCGGAAACGAAAGTCTCGTTTAAACGCGCCAAGCCCGAAGAGCCGGAAATGGACTTAACGCCCATGGTCGACGTTACATTCCAGCTTTTGATCTTCTTTATGGTAACGGCGTCGTATTCCATTCAGAAGTCGCTGGAAGTCCCCGCCGCTCAGGAGATGGCGGAAACGGCTCAAAACATCGTCCAGACGGACGAGGACGACGGCGCGATTGTCGTCAAAATTGAACGTGACAATACAATCTGGGTCGAAAGCGTTGAAGCCCCCAGCTATCAGGATTTGATTTCAAAACTCAAAGAACGCAAAAACGGAGCCAACAGTTTGAAAATCGAAGCGGATAACGATTGCGATTACGAGTACGTCGTCAGGGCGGTTGACGCCGGCAGCGCTGCCGGCATGAACAAAGTCCAGCTAACCATGACCAGCAGCGATGAATAGGCGTCAATTCGTAATTCGTAATGCGTAATTCGTAATTGACGCAAAGCGCTCCTCTCACTATGCACTAAGCACTAGGCACTAAGCACTAAACACTATAATGAAAACAGCAGAACAATTTTTAGATATCCTTGCCAGTAAAGACCTCGTCGAAGAAAAGATTATCGCTCAGCTTGTCGCGCAAGCCAAACAGGCGACCGCGAAAGGCAAATCTCTGCCGGCAGAAAAGGTCGCGGACTTGCTCATTGAAAAAGAGTATCTCACCCGCCGACAGGCAAACGCGATTCTCGAGTCCATTGTTGAAGCGAAGCCGCAAGAGGACGACGAACTTTCGTTGGTTATTGAAGACGAACCCGAGTCCAAGCCCGCGCCCAAACCGCAGCCCAAACCAGCGCCCAAACAGTCGACAAAGTCGCTGGAAGAGGAACTCGGCTTGGCTCCGGAACCCGGTTCTGCTCCCAAACCCGCAGTCAAGCAGTCGACGAAGTCGTTGGAAGAAGAACTCGGATTGGCTCCTGCTCCCAAACCCGCTTCCAAACCGGCTCCCAAGCCTGCCGCTCAGCAGCCAAAACCGGCGGCAAAGCCTGCGCCGAAACCGACTCCGCAATCCAAACCGGCTCCGCAGCCCAAGCCAGAGCCGAAAAAGTCACAGGCGTCTTTGCTGGAAGAAGAACTCGGTCTGTCCGGCGGAGGGAATTCTCTTTTAGACGACTTGATGGGCGACGGCGGCGCTGGCGCAACAGCTCCGGCAGACGACCCGTTGGCGGCGGCGATGGATTCTGATCCGCTGGCGTCCGGCGGCGTTTTGCAGCCTGCTCCCAAAAAGAAAAAAGGGTTTGCAAAACTGTTTAACAAAGTTCAAAAAGCCGTTGGCGTAAAGCCCAAAACGCAGCAGCAGGTCAAGGCGGAAGTCAAAAAACAGCAGAAAGCCAAGGCGGAAAATCCGTGGGATTCCAAGCTCATGCTTATCGGCGGCGGCGCGTTGCTTATTCTGTGCATTCTCGGCGTCTTTCTCTGGTTTGCGCTGGTTGGTCAGTCGGGAGACGACGCTTTTGAAGAGGCGGAAAAAGCGTACATGCAGGGTTCTTATACGCAATCGATTGAAATGTTTGGCAAGTTTATCGACTCGTATCCCAAACACGAAAAGGTCGGAATCGCGAAAGTTCACCGCGGTTTGGCGCAAATGCGAAACGCGGTCGAAGGGTCGACCAACTGGACGCGTTCTCTTAACGAAGTCAAAACGGCGTTGTCACAAATTACGTCTGTAAACGAATTCCCGAACGAAGCCCCGTCTGAACTGGCGTCGCTGCTGCCGAAAATTGCCGAGAATCTGGCAAACGAGGCGTTCGCCAACGCGGATGCGGAAAAGCTCGCGGCGGCAAAGGAATCCATGACGTTGCTGGACAAACACGTTCCGGAATCCAAGCGCCCTAAAACGCTCACCGCCAATCTCAACGCTCTGATTTCTCAGGCTGAAGACAAGCTCAAGTGCGAGGACGACTTAAAGGCGTGTCTGGAAGCGATGGACAAAAAGATTGCGGAAAACGATTCCGTCGGCGCGTACAAACTGCGTGACGAATGTTTGAAAATTCATCCGCTGCTCAGAACGGACAAACGCGTGTTGGACGAAACGCTCAAGGTTTCCGCCATTGAAAGCCAGTCCGTCGCCTTTGTTGAAAAAGACGTCCCGGCTGTTACAACCGAATCGACGGTTCAAACGTCAGGCGCGCTGCTGACGCAGACTATAAAGGAAAACGAAGTTCTCGGCGTTGCAGACCAGATTCTGCTCGTTCCCGGCCGCGATTTGTACGGCGTCAGCGCCAAAGACGGACAGGTCAAGTGGACTTGCCCGATGGGAACAGACGTCAACTTTACAGCCGTCTCTTTCCCGCCAACGTACGTTTCCACTGCGTCCGGTTCCGACTTTATCATGCTGGGCAAAAACAACTCTATTGAGCGCCGCAGCAGCAAAGACGGCTCGTTGAAATGGTCGTTTAATCTGGATGAAGTCGGCGCCGCCGGGTCGGCGTTCCCGCTGGTAACGCAAAACAACATTTTCGTTTCCCAGAAGAACGGACGCATTCACGTTTTGGACATCGTCTCCGGCAAACAGATTGGGTATTATCAGCTGCCGCAAAATATTACGGTCGGCGCCTGTTACGATTCCAAAACCGGAACGCTTTACCAGCCGGGCGAGCATACAAACCTTTTCGTCATTTCGACGGCGGATAAAAAATGCGTCCGAACGATTTACCTCGGACATTCCCGCGGAGACGTTATCGCGTCGCCGGAACTGATTGGCGATTATCTTATTGTTCCCGTCAACGTAGACGCAAACTACAGCGAAGTTCGTTTCTTCTCCGTTTTGCCTGACAAGGAAGGCGCGTACGCTCAAGACCCGGTTCAGGTTGATAGAGTCAAAGGACACATCAACGCAGCTCCGCTGATTCGCGAACGCCGTGCGCTGCTTTGCTCGCACCGCGGCATTATGAACATTTACGAGCTTCAGGCGGCGGAAACGCCCTTTAAGCTCATCGCTCAATACGCGCCCGACCAGGAGCCGGACGAAAACCTGACGTCCTTCTGCGCTCTGACCAGCGCCAAGGCGTACAAGGTCGACAACATGCTGACCATGTTTGATATCTTGTCGTCAACAGGACGTCTGAAGGCGGGCTGGACGAAAAACGCGCCGTGCGTGTCGACCATGCCGCCGGTTGTTGTCGGCAAGACGATTTTCCACGTTCGCGACCTGCAGCCAGTTCTCGTGTCCTCTCATCTGGAAAAAGACGGCGCGATGTGCTGGCAGACGCTGCTCAACGATCAGGTTGTCGGCGCCCTCAACGTTGTCGACGGCAAGTTTGAAGTTCTAACCGAACATGGCGGACTGTTTACCTGTACTGCCGAAGACGCAGCCAAGGGAACGATTTTGACCGAGCCGGTTTGCGCGGTTCAGCCAGGCGATGTGCTGGGCGGAATTCCTCAAGCGGTGCGGTTCCCCAACGGGGTCGTCGTCTGCGTTGGCAGAAAGAGCATGAAAGAACTGCTGGTTCTCAATCCGGAAGAATGCAAACGGCTCAACAATCCGCTTCGGTTTGGCAGAGCTGCCATGTACAAACAGCGCATTTCCGGGAACATGCAGATTATCGGCGCTTTCCTTGTCGTTCCATTTGAAAACGGTCAGATCGCAGTCGTCAGCCCAGTCAACGGCGCCGTCAAGGCGGAAGCGTTTGTTATCGAAATGAACGCTGGCGAACAGAGCGACTGGGTCGTTTCTAAACCGTTTGATAAAATCAAAATGGTCGCCAGCGCTGGCGCGAAAATTTACGCTATTGAACTGAAAAAGACGGATACCGCTCTCAAAGCGGCGCTGTCGCAAAACGCGGCGGCAACGCTGGATTCCCCGGTTTGCTCGGATATCGTCGTTTGTCAGGACAACGTCTTGTTTGTAACAGACAACGGCGGGTTGAACGTGCTGAATAAATCGACTTTGGAAAACGCCAAAGCGGAAGACGCGGCTGACGTCGATTCCGCTCAGCTGTCCGGACTGTGGACAAACGGAACCGTCGTCTTGGCGGCGTCGAAAACAGGGACTGTAACAGCTCTCGATTCGACCGGAAAAGCCCTTTGGGCGCTTGATTCCATCGGAACGATTCAGGTCGAACCGGGCTTCGACGGTGAAACGGCGTTACTGTGCGCGGCGGACGGCTCGGCGGCTCTGGTCAATCTGGAATCCGGCGAAATCGTAAGTCGGGCGGAACCGACGGCTCCCGTTTCCGTTTCGCCCTGTAAAGTCGGCGACAAATGGTTTGGCGCGTCGCGCAGCGGCGAGATTTTTGAGATTAAATTCGTAACCGAATAATTATTCGTGAATCATAAATGAAACGATTAACTTTATACCTGTTGATTGCTCTGACGTGCTGTCTTGTAA
>JAFZAL010000125.1 GCA_017557195.1 Thermoguttaceae bacterium
AAATGCACAAAAGTTCAGGCGGTTGAATGGACGTCGTTTCATTTCTGCTGGAATTTGAAAACCCAGTATTTTGAAGACGTCCGCGTTCGCAAGGCGATGTCCTACGCCTTTGATTACAAGGAGATGTTTGACGTCATTCTGTTTAACCTGGCGGAACCGTCCTGCGGAATTTATCATCCGCTCAATCCGGCGTTCCCCAAAGACGCCAAACCGCCGTATCATCAAGACCTCGTCAAAGCGATTCAACTGCTTAAAGAAGCCGGTTGGGAAGATCACGACGGCGACGGTTTGCTGGACAAGTACGTTACCGCCGGGGCGATGATTCACAATAACGAAATCTTTATTGTCAAGGGCGGAAAGAGATTGCCGCTCAGCAGCGGATGGTCGCTCTGGGGCGGCAAGAAGGGAAAAGAAATCGTCGCTAAAGACGGAACGAGATACGTTGTCGAAAACGAGAAAACGTATATCGTATCAGGAGACGAAAAGACGGAAGTCAAAGAAGGCGAAGATACAATCGTTCTCAATGCAGACCATATCGTTTTAACCAACGGTCAAAAAATGGAACTGCCGAAGTATTATCTGCCCTTTGAATTCACGCTGTACTGCAACAACTCCTCGTCAATCGCGCTGCAGATTTGCGAACTGATGATGCAGTGCCTTAAATCCATCGGAGTGGCGTGCAACGTTCGTCCGGTTGAATTTACAACGTTGATGCAGAAAGAGCAGAGTCACGAATTTGAAGCCGCGTTGGGCGGCTGGGGAGCTGGAACAGACCCGGACACGTCCGAAAACATCTGGAAAACCGGAAAGGACAGAAATTACGGTCTCTATTCCAACGCTGAAGTTGACGAATTGTTCTTCAAAGGCAAGCGGGAAACCGACCGCGCCAAACGAATGGAGATTTACGGTCGAATTCACAATATTATTTATGACGAACAACCGTATACGTTTTTATACTGCCGCAACGCGTTCTACGCTGTCAGCAAACGAATTCGCGGCTACGGCTTTTATCCCCGCGGGTTAATCGAAGGCAACATTTGGGTGCCGAAAAAAGAGGCTCAGGAGGAATGAAAGGCGGTAGAGTGCTTAGTACTTAGTGCTTAGTGCTTAGGAATAAAGGCGCAAAGCGCCTCACTATGCACTATGCACTACGCACTATGCACTACGCACTATGCACTATGCACTATGCACTATCCACTCGTAACTCGCAACTCGTAACTACAAACCATGTTTCAATATTTCCTCAAACGACTTGTTCTGGCGTTTATAACGCTGTTTTTCATTACGTTTATCGTTTACGGTCTGGTTCGCGCCATGCCGGGGTCGCCGGTTATGCTGGAAGAAGGCTTTGACCCGAACCGAAGCATGTCGGAAGCCGACCGTAAAGAACGCGAGAAGTATTTCGCGCTCGACAAGCCATGGTACGTCGGCTACTTTATCTGGGCGGGGCGATTGTCCCCTGTCGCACTTCAGGTTCAGGAGAAAGCTCCGTACCTTCGCTGGCCGATTATTCGATTCAAATCAATGGATTTCGGCATGTCGTCTCGAGAAAAAACGCCTGTTTTGCAAAGTATCGCGAAAAGAATCGGACCGACAATGCAACTGTCGATTGTGTCGCTGCTGATAACGTACATGCTTTCCATTCCCATTGGTTTGTATTCGTCCGTTCATCGCGGACAAAAACGGGAACGCATATTGAGCCTTTTCCTGTACGGTTTGTACTCCTTCCCGTCGTTTGTCGCGGCTTTGCTGCTGTTGCTGGTGTTTTATCAGAACATGCCCTGGGACTGGCTCAAGCTGGAACCGGGCATTCACAGCTCCAATTACGAGAGCTTTTCGTTTATCGGAAAAACGATCGACAACTTCAAGCACATGCTCTTGCCGACGCTGTGCTATTCGTACGGGTCGCTGGCGTATTTGAGCCGGTTTATCAAGTCGAACATGGAAGAAGTTGTCCGACAGGACTACATCCGCACCGCCCGCGCCAAAGGCGTCAGCCCGAGAAACGTTACGCTGCATCACGCGTTTAGAAACACGCTCATTCCGTTCGTTACGCTATTGGGCATGTCCCTGCCGGGCCTGGTGGGCGGCTCCGTTATTCTGGAAAACATTTTCCGCTGGCCGGGCATCGGTCAGCTGTTCCTCGACGCCATCACCTGGCGAGACCACTTCCTGATCATGGGCCTGGTTTTGATGTTCTCGACGCTCACCCTGCTGGGTCAACTTCTGGCAGACATGCTTTACAGCGTCGTCGACCCGCGAGTTATTGTCAAATAAAATTTCCCCTACCGGCTTGAATTATTTTGAAAATGTGTTATTATACCGATAACACACGCGCCCGAGTGGCGGAATGGCAGACGCTGGGGATTTAAAATCCCCTGACCGCTAAGGTCGTGAGGGTTCGATCCCCTCCTCGGGTAAATTTACGCCTTGCAAGAGATTGCAGGGCGTTTTTGTTTTCTTGTTCTAAGCGTATTGTAGACATGTGTTTATGAAACAAGCCCTGACAGGCGGTCTGCCAGAGCTTGTTTGTATTTCCCGTTTCAAAACTGACGCCGCTTTGAAAGGGAAACCCCACAGGAGAAGAAAAACCACAGAGTGGAAAGGGTTTTAGTTGTTTATCTTACTTGTTGTAATTTTCAAAAATGGCTTCAAATTCCGGGACGAGCGGATTGCCAAGCGAGTTGGCTTTTTGAAACAGCTTTTCGTATTCCGGAGCTTTACGGGATCCGCCGCGGTTTTTGAACTGTCGAGCCTGTTCGAGCAAATCTCTAGCCGCCTTCACCCAAATTTTTTCCTGTTCGAGTTCTTCTCGGGTTCCGCCGAATTCCAAAATTCGACCCTCGACTTTGGCGACTCGCGCAGCGTTTTTCGTCAGCAACGCGGTTCGATACTGGTTTCTGCAAAAAATGCTAATCATGATGTGGTCTCCTTTGAGTAATTCAGGTTAAAGGTTGTTTACATTTTCAAAGAGACGTCCTTTATTCGCCTCTGGTATAATAAACGAAGATTGATCCTGAACGTAACAAGAAAAACGTCAAAAAAACGAAATTTTTTGGTTTTGGGGTAAAAGAGCGCCTATGAGTAGCAAGTAGCGAGTTGCGAGAGGAATATAAGCGACCAACGGGAGCGGTTATAATCCGTCTGGTTTCCGGGAAGCGGACATTGTCCGCGAAAAATCAAAGGTTGTTTATTATTGGCGGGTAATACCCGCCCCCCGTAAGCATACCCGCCCCCCAGAGACGGCGCCTCGCCGCGCAAAAAGATAACAAATTTTACGCAATTGTGCATTGACTTCTATTTTGCTCTCGAGTAGAATTTAATGCAGTATCGTAAAAAGAAATTGTTATTTCACCTAAAATCGAAGGAGAAATCAAAATGAAAAAGACGTTATTCCTTTTGGCTTTCGCGGCTGTCGCGGCGCTGGCTTCGATGTCGAGCGCTCAGACAACCGTTGACGTTACTGTCAATCCTGACAAACCGCTCAGCAGAATCGACAACAAAGTCTACGGGCATTTTCTGGAACACATTTACAATTCCTGCAACGGCGGGCTGTGGGGCGAGTTGGTCTGGAACCGCTCGTTTGAAGTTGGGTCTGGAGTTAACTGGCAGTACGACAAGGGAACGGTTTGTTTTGAGGACGAAGGCAATCCCCGCGCTCTGTTTGGGTCTTCAGAATGGACGGACTACGAATTGACCTGCGACGCCAAAAAGACCGGCGGCGATGAAGGTTTTTTGATTCTCTATCGCGTTACCGACAAGAATTATTTCTGGGTCAATATTGGCGGCTGGGCTAACGTCCGCAGCGGTCTGGAATTTGGAACGATCGACGGCAATAAAGACATGCGGCATGGCGCCAGAGCGACGTTTGCTCCGTTCACGAAGATCGAAACCGACAAGACGTATAAAATCCGTCTGGTCGTCAAAGGCGAAACCGCCAAACTGTACATGGACGACGAACTGTACATGGAATCCAATTCCGATAACGGCGTCGGACACGGCTGCGCTGGTCTGGCGACGTGGGACACCGCGGCGGAATACTCCAACGTGATGGTAAAATCCCTTGACGGCGAAGTTCTTTACGACGGCAATAAGCAGTCGCCCATTAGAGCCAAGGCGTCTAAAATGCGGTTCTGGATCGTTGACGGAAACGTCGCTCAGGTTCGCGGCGACGCCCGTAACTCTGACAAGTACGTCCACGTTGACGGAACCGGTTCTTTGGCACAGGAAAACTTCTGCTTTGTCAAGGACGAGGTTTATCAGTTCTCGTTCTGGGCGAGAGGCAAAGGCTCTGTAACATTCCAGGGCAAGCCGTTTGCCGTCGACGCTGACCAGTGGACGAAATTCACCGGCGAGTTCACAGTTGACGAATCGAGCGATAACGCGACGCTCAAAATTGAATTCAACCCCGACGAGGGCAAGAGCATTGACTTCGATCAGGCGTCTGTCATGCCCAAGTCGTGGGTGGAAAACTACAGCGGTTTCCGTCCTGATCTGCTCAAGGCGATTAAAGACCTCCACCCGGCTGTGATTCGTTGGCCGGGCGGCTGCTATGCGTCTATGTACAGATGGAAGTCCGGCATCGGTCCGCAGGACGACCGCCGCGTCTATCCGCAAGAGATGTGGAACGACATCGACGTCAACTCGTTTGGCATTGACGAATTCGTTCAGATGTGCCGTCTGGTCGGTGCGGAACCGATTATGGTCGTTGACCTCGGAACGAAGCAGTGGACAAGCCGCGTTCCAGGCGCAGACGAAGTCGACTGGATGACCGAGGCGGTGGAATGGGTCGAATACTGTAACGGCCCGGCGACCTCAAAATGGGGTGCCGTCCGCGCTAAAAACGGACATCCGGAACCCTACGGAATCAAGTTCTTTGAACTGGACAACGAAGTTCATTGGGCGTCAACGCCGTCGGACGTTTACGTCAAGATGATTAAGGAAGTCGTTCCGAGAATGAAAGCGGTTGACCCGAGCATCAAGATTATCGCCTGCGGTTCGTGGTCTGGACCTCGCGATCAATGGGATAGAGCCATTCTCAACGGCGCGGGCAAGTACATCGACTATCTGTCGACGCACCGTTACGACGATCCCAACGGATACATGAGAAATCCGTACGAAAACCAGCGGTTTTTTGAATCTCGCAAGAAAATGATTGCTGAATGCCCCAATCCTGCCATTCGCATGTTCGATTCCGAATGGAACGCGCAGTCGACCGACTGGCGCACAGGTTTGCACGCCGGCGGCATTCTCAACTGCTTCGAGAACGTCAGCGACACGCTGGAAATCGCCGCCCCGGCTCTGTTCCTGCGTCACAAATCCGCAACCGGCTGGGACAACGCCTTTGTCAACTTCGATCAAGCTGGATGGTTCCCCGCTCCGAACTACGTCGTTATGAAACTGTGGCGTGACAACTATCTGCCCAATCGCGTTGAATGGACGTCTGAATCTCCCGACTTGACCGGCGACATGCCGATGATCAACGTTGTCGCGTCTGCTTCCGACACCGGCAGAACGGTTGTCTTCAAAGCGGTCAACAACAAAGCGGAAGACGTAACGCTCAAGCTGACGATTGACAATTTCAAGATCGGTTCTGTATCGGCGACCGTCGTTACTCCGGAACTGGTTCAAGGCGAACCCGTCAACGCGAAACTGACCAAACGCAACGATTTGGGCGCCGCGGACAGAATCGCCCCGAAACCCAATGACGCGACGGTTGACGGCAATACAATCACCGTTGTTTTGCCGGCTCTGTCAGCAAACCTGATTCGGGTGGAGAAGAAGTAGCGAGTAGTGAGTGCATAGTGCGTAGTGCATAGTGCATAGTGAGGCGCTTTGCGCCTTTATTCCTAAGCACTAAGCACTAGGTACTAAGCACTCTACTGCGTTTGAGCGTATAACGCGGACCCTCTTTGCCAATTATACCGTTGGCGACAAAGCCGCATTTTTCAAGAACTCTTTTTGAGGCGGCGTTGTCGGCGTCGGTTTCCGCTTCGATAGCTGTAACATTCGGGTTTTGAAACGCCCATCTCAATGCCGCCTTAACCGCTTCGGTCGCATACCCCTGACCTTGATATTCTTCCAGAATTCCGTACCCGATTTCTGCGACGCCGTTTGAGTCAAGACCTTTGAAACATAAGTCGCCAACATGCGTTCTGTCGCTGAGTTCAATAATCCAGATTGCATACCATTCCCACTGATCGGGATTGTTCAAACAGCCATCCAGCATCTCGGAATACGCCGCTTTAAGCTCAGCGTTTGGTTCAGAGGAAATAATACTTTCCATCTGACTCCGATTGGCTGGATATATTCTTAAACGTTTTGTTTCTATCATAAAAGCCTAAATGACAATTTGTCGCGTTAGTCAGACGTCCTTAAAATCCGGAGAATATTTTACGTTGTAATTTTGTTTTCTGCATTGCTCGGCAAACGATTTAAAGACGCGAATTCCCTCTTCGAGGGGAACGCCGACAACGGCAGAAAAATCCCAACCGTTATCGCATTGGAGTTCTTCAGCTATTACCAATTTAAAAATGCGAGCAAACAACTGCATTTCTGCCAGCGACATTCTGAACCTGACAAAATACTCTTTTGAACGATGATTGTTACAAAAATCAGCACTGACATCGTACGGGAGGTCAGTGTAAACCTGAGCTAAAACGGTATCGTCATAATCGTAAACGATTTTAATCTCGCCTTTTGTCAAATCTTTTTTCACGTAATGAAAAGGCGGGCCCGAATACATCATGATTGTTCCCGATCTGAAAATGAAAAAATCGTATACGTTAAAAGTGAAAACGAATTCTCTCTTTTGCGGCGATTTAGACATGCTGGTTTTTAAGGACAACTCTCCCAATAACAGAACGTTTAACAAACATTATAACAAAAAAAGGTAAGCATTAAGCAGCAAACGAACAGGACGTAAAGCGCGCCATATTCCTGATTCTCTTACCACTTACTACTTACCACTAAAAATCGCGGACAGCTAAAGCTGACGTTAATTATCAATGCCGATGATTGTGACGTCCAGCCGCCTGGTAGTTTTGCTGCTGTTGCGCCATCATGGCTTGCTGTTCTTCTCGAGCCTTTTGTTCTTCCTGCGCCGCCCGGGCTTTGGCGCGTTCCGCCGCCATGTCGATGTCGGGAATTTCAACGTTGGTAATAACGGCGGGCATTGAGCCGTCAGCCGGATTGGCTTCTACCGGCATCACGCCGTGTTCATCGGATTTGACGATTCCGTTTGGCGAGGGAAGCTGCAGCGAGTTTTCTTTTGTCAAGGAAATCGGCGCTAGAAAGTTCGACGGCGATTTTACCTGTCGGCTGAAACTCCGGGAAATTTTGGCGTAGAACGCTTTCTGGTCGGAACTGAAATGAGCGTCCGCCTTTTTGGACTGCATGCCAAAGTACGCAGACCAGTATTTTCTGCCGTTGGCATCCAGGGTGGATTTCTGCGCTGAGGCGCTGTTTTCGACGGCGAACACGAGCAGGACGTACTTCTGAATCGGAGCGGGTTTGCTTTCCCAAACTTTCGGAATGAATCCCAACGCCTTGGCGGGTTCCAGCGGTACGACGGTAATCGGAACAACCATCGCCAGCAGCTCGCTTTCGGACATCGTAAACATCAGTCCTTCCGGATTCTGAGGATCTCCGCTGGGCAAAGCCAGGTTGAGGCTCACGCCAGCGTCTTCGGCTCGGGCAACGAACCCGACGTTTTGCGGAAGCGAGTTCCAGTCGGCGGGGTAGTTCGGAACTTCCGTTACTTTAATTGACAGACTGGCGGCGGTCGCTTTGTCTGCGGAACCGAGCGGTTGAGCGGCGACGGCTATCGGAACGACGTTTTGCAGTTTCGACAGCTGTTCCAAAAATTGCGGGACGTTTTTATTCAGTACAACGGCGCGGCTATTGGAAATGCCCTCAATTGGCGAGAACGGAAAATCTCCGCCGGCGGTAATTTTCGACCAGTCAAACGGCGCGCCGTCGACGGGAATGTACTCCAGCGACACAGCGCTCATTTTCGCCGTTGCGCCAGACAGGTTGTACAGCTGAATCAGACGTCCGATTTCGTACAGGTTGACGCGGTAGTCTTCCACTTCGATAACAGCGTGACCGTTGTCAACGTTTTTGGAAAGAACGCGTCCTTCCGGCGTAAGCTGAGGCGCAATAAGCCATTCCAAAATCTGCATGTCAGATTCTTTCATGGAAAACTTTTGAGTTGTAACGGAATCAAAGTCGTCGCTCAGTTTTTCAATATCGACGCGGTTGCCGATATAGGCGATCTTTTCGCCGAACTTGACGAAGTATTCCGTTCCGTCGAGAACCTTTTCCAGGAACTCGGCTTCGGAGCTGGAACTCGCTTTTTTGCTGACCGTTCCAGAGACGTTCGGCGAGAGCATGATAGTTGTCTTGAATTTCTCGCTGATAATCTCAAACGCCTTGCGAATGTCAACCTTTCCCTGCGGATCGAAACTGTATCCGTAGGTCGTATCGAAAATCGGTTCTTTTGAATCTTCAGTATTCTTTTTCAGCTTTTTGAGGCTGTTATTGGCGTTGAATCCAATCGCGCCGCTGTGCGGAGCTTTGACAGACGAATCGGCGACTTTTGACAATTCTTTGGCGCGTCGATTTTGAAGGACGTATCGCGGAACAAACGAGCGTTCGCCAAAACGAATCTCGGTTTCTTCACCGTCCCCTTGCGGGGCTTTGACGTCGCTGAACAGTCCCGGGGGCAACGGCGCCATCGGGTCGAGCTGACCTTCTCGCGCGTCGCTGACAAGGGCGGCTTCAGACGCCTCAAAGCTGGGTTGACGCATTGAATTGGGCGACTCCGTTTCGATTGCCGACGTCTGAATGACCTTATTGTTTTGAGACGAGTTGTCTGCCAGACCCGTTTCTGGAACCGACGGCGCGTCGCCGCCAGGCATGGACAGCGGTTCGGGTTCAATCGGCGCAGTTTCGGGTTCAATCGGCGCAACGGGAGCGCTGAAATCGTTGAAATCGTCGTCTGGAATAGCTGGCGCTTCCGGCATGGCGAACGTACCGGGCAGATTATCGCTAATCAGCGTGGCTTTGCTTTTGTTTGTCGACGCGTTTGTAACGACGGGTTTCATGGCTTCGGAGCTGTTTGCTCCAACTGCCGGGTTGATTTGAGCTTCAGAGACGTTGTCTTTTACAGTAGTCGTTTGTGGAACTGCTGGAGCCTTTGGAAGTTCTGGAACAGCTGGAACTACTGGCGGATTAGGGAGTTCTGGAACATCCGGAACAGCCGGGACGTCCGGAACCGTTTTAGCGTCAGGCGTCTTCGGCGGAGTTGGATCATCAGGAACTGAAGGAACTTCCGGAATGACGTTGGATTCTGGAACTTCACTAACTTCTGGCGCTGCAGGGACTTCCGGCGTTGATTCTGAGGCCGCGACAGACGGTTCTGGCGTAGACTGAGCGGATGCCAAAGTCGCCTGACTTCCGTATCCTATATCGTCGGGAGCTGGTATCTCCGATTTTTGCGGCATCAGACACACGATAATAAACGCAGCATACAATCCGACCGCAGCTGATAATGCGATTGACGCCAATTGAACGGAATTTTTCATATCGATTTCTTTTGTTGTTATGGTTGTTTAGACCACATTTTCAATTTATACACAATTACACAATTCCGCTAATGGGAATTATTCTACTCATGTTATCGGATAACTGATACAATAAGCATAAGAGGAAAATCGGAAAAAATCGTTTTAACCGTCAAATTTTATCAGAAGAACAATAGTAAAATAGGGAAAATGGGGGTATAGGGTTGTGAGATAGATTTTAGCATCATGCGCCCAAGTTAATCGCTGGCGGTTTCTCGGGCAAAGATTTTTCGGAAGAACCAGTTAAATCCTGTATTCTGAAAATATAAGTCTTTGTTATTTAATAGGTTATGAAATAAAAGCGTTTGTTTTTCAAAAAAAGTCAAAATTTTCATAACAGCCTGCGACAGTTTTACGTAATAATAATCCACAACAATCGCAAATGCTGAAGGAACTACATGACACTTTTAATGTCCGGTTGCCGGTTCAAGTCCGGTCGGCGATTTGCAAAAATCGCTGTAGCTCAATTGGATAGAGCAGGAGTTGTTTCTTCAATTCCTTGTTGCGGTTGTTTTCCTGCCAATTAACATAAATGCCGAAGGAACTACATTGCGTTTCATTAATTTGAGACTTGTCGGTTCAAATCCAACTCGAGTTCCTTATTTATAAGGACTCGGAAAAGTTTCTTCAATCCTTTGTTATGTTTTTATGAAAAAAGGTCTGTAAATGCTGAAGGAACTACATTTCAATTAAACTGTAACCTTCGTTTCTTCAATACTTGTTACCAGACCTTTTTTTAGGCTTTTTTTATTTGTTACTGCTATGCGTAATTTGAACGAAATTGCAAAGTTTGTTGATCCTGACTCCTCTATGACCCTTAACGAGGCCGGCGGGCTGGCGTATAAGCTCAACGCCAAAGAAGCGTTGGCGCAGTTGGCGGCGACTGGCTGCCTGTCGCAGACGTTTTATGCCACCGAAGTCGACCAGCTCAAAACGATTCTGGATTTAACGTCTTCAAAAGACGTTGACGACGAATTTCTTGCCAAGCTGGCTCTGTACGCCCGCGTCAAGGGATTTATGAAAGATATGCCGGCGATTTTGTGCGCTGTTTTGGCGTCGAGAAAGTCGTCGCTTTTGGATAAAGTATTCCCAGTCGTAATTGACAACGGGAAGATGCTGCGTAATTTTGTCATGGCGGTGCGTTCCGGCGTAACCGGTCGCAAGTCGTTTGGTTCTGCCGTTCGTCGGTTGATCCGCAGCTGGTTTGACGCTCGAACGGAACAGCAGATTTTCAATACGTCCATTGGAAACAACCCGTCCATGGCGGACGTTGTTAAGATGATTCACCCGACGCCCAAAACGCCGGAACGCGAAGCTATGTACGGATACCTTATCGGAAAGCCGTACGACGAATCGAAACTGCCCAAAGCGGTTGTCGAGTACATCCATTTGCTCAAAAATGGCGTAGATGAAAACGCCGTCGTTCCAGACGTCCCGTTCCAGTACCTGACGTCTTTGGAATTGACGTCCAATCAGTGGAAGACCATTGCGCAAAACGCGTCCTGGCAGACGACGCGCATGAACCTCAATACGTTCCTGCGTCACGACGTTTTTGAAGACGCTGAGATTGTCAGCAAAGTCGCCGCGCGGATTCGCAATGAAGAGGAAATCCGCCGCGCCAAGGCGTTCCCGTACCAGCTCATGACGGCGTACATGAACGCGTCAGAGGAAGTCCCGTCAGACATTCGTCTGGCGCTGCAGGACGCTATGGAAATCGCGACGGACAACGTCCCGGTTATCGACGGTCTTGTCGCGCTGTGCGTTGACGTTTCCGGCTCAATGGATTCGTCCGTTACCGGCTATCGCTGCGGGGCGACGTCGAAGGTCAAGTGTGTTGACGTTGCCGGGCTGATGGCGTCGTGCATTTTGCGACAAAATCCCAATTCTGTTGTCATTCCGTTTGATTCTGACGCTCACCGCTTCGCGCTTAACCCGCGCGATTCCGTAATTACCAACGCTCAAAAGCTGGCGGAGCTGTGCGGCGGCGGAACGGATTGTTCCAGCGCGATGAAGTATATTGTCGAAAACAATATTAATCCGGATGTTGTTATTTACATTTCCGATAACGAGTCCTGGATTGACACCGACTCAAATCGTTCCTGGAACGATTGTACGCAGACCGTTGCCTATTGGGATGAACTGCGCAAGGTTAAGCCTAACGCCCGACTTATCAATATTGACATCCAGCCGTACGCTTCGACTCAGACGCTCAATCGTACGGACATTGCCAACGTCGGCGGATTCTCTGACGTTGTGTTCGACTTTGTTGCCCAGTTTGCTCAAGGTCATTCGTCCCGGCATTGGGTTGAACAGATCGAACAGATTAACCTGAATGAACAGGCTAAGTAGCGTCGAGCTAATAGCTTGTATAATTAACGCAAGAAGCGCTGTTGAACAGCGCTTCTTGTTTTTTATATTTTGACATAAATTTTTCTTTTTAAAGCGCTCTTGACATATTTTTAAATTTGATAATAATTAATGATGTAAGAAGTTGACGGTTTTCCAATCGTTGAAACAGCTCGTTTCCCTGACCGTCAGCCTCTGTGGTACACTATAACCTAATTTTCCTACCATGAAACGTTTATTCTCTTTGCTTGCCGTAATGGCTTTGGCGTTAAGCGCATTGACGTCTGTTCAAGCGCAAGAGGCTCCCGCTCAAGAAGGTCTCAAACCGGTAAAATACGTATTCCTGTTCATTGGAGACGGCATGTCTTCTCCTCAACGGCAGATGTGCGACAATTATCTCCAGGCGATTGGTCAGCCGGGGTTGCTGATGAATTCTTTCCCCGTTAAATCTCCAACGACGACGTGGTCTGCCAACAAACTCGTTACGGACTCGGCCGCCAGCGGAACGGCTATCGCCTGCGGTGAAAAGACCAACAACGGCCGCATTGGAATGGATGCGTCAGGTACGCGCAATCTGGAATCCTCCGCTTACGTCGCCAAAAAGACCGGAAAGAAGGTCGGAATTCTGACAAGCGTTACCCTCAACCACGCCACGCCGTCTGCTTTCTATGGACATCAGGACGACCGCGGCAAGTATTATCTGCTCGGTTTGGATTTGATTACCTCCGGGTTCGATTTCTTCGGCGGCGGAGCGATTGACAAGCACGGCGACAAAAGATACAAAGACAATATCGGCGACGTCTATAAAAATACTCTCAAAGCCGGTAAAGATTTCAAAGGCGACGTTTACGATCTGGCGAAAGGCGAAGGTTACAAAGTCATTCATGATCAAGACGGCATTCTGAATCTCAAACCGGAAGACGGCAAAGTAATCGCCTGCCAGAAAGAAGGCGCATTGCCGTATGCTATCAACCACGAGGGCGGCTTGACTCTTGATCAGTATCTTGCCAAGGCGATTGAAATGCTCGACGGCGACGACGGATTCTTTATTATGTGCGAAGGCGGAAAGATCGACTGGGTTGGTCACGCCAACGACTGCGGTTCCGTTCTCAACGAAGCGATTGCTCTGGACAAAGCGGTTAAAGTCGCGGTCGCGTTCTACGAAAAGCACCCGGAAGAAACGCTCATTATCGTTACCGGCGACCACGAAACCGGCGGTTTGACTCTCGGTTTTGCCGGCGAAGGCATCAAGGCGAATTTTCAACTGCTCCAGAATCAGACGACCTCTCGCGACCGGTTCCGTGACGAAATTTACCGAATTGAACACAAAAAGGATCTGACCTTTGACGAAGTCAAGCCGATTATCGAAAAGGCGTTTGGGTTCAAGTTCGACGGTCCGGCTGACGACCCGATGACCGTTACAGAAGAAGAACTCAAACTCATGCTTGAGGGATTTGCCAAGGACAAGAAAGATTACCACAACAAAGCGCTCGCGCCGGTTGTTTTCAAAGTCTTTGACAAGAAGGTTGGTTTGACGTGGACCTCTGGCAGCCACACCGCCTTGCCGGTTATCACCTCCGCCGTTGGCGTCAACGCTGACTTCTTCAAAGGCAACCTTGACAACACCGACATTTCCAAGAAAGTCAAGGCGATTCTGCAGGCGAAATAAATCGTTGATAGTCGGTAACGCTTACGGGGGGCGGGTATTACCCGCCTAAAACAAATAACTTTTGATTTTCGCGGACAATGTCCGCTCCCCAGAAACGTTACCGCCTTTCAATCCACCTAACTATCTATGCGTTACTTTCCCGTTCCCACCCGACACGATTTTGTTTCTATTGCCGTCATTTTCGCGGCGTGCGTTGCGATAAGCTATGTCGATTTGTCGCCCAAGTCAATTTCACAGGACGGCGACAAAGAGAAAGCCGTTGTTCTGTCGGTCGACGATTCCAGCGTAGAGCAGATTGGACTGTTGACGCAGGGAACGCAGAATCTTCGCGTTCGCGTCCTGTCCGGGAAATGGAAGGGAACGGAATTCGACGCCGCCAACCTGCTGCGCGCTCAGATGGAGCTGGACAAGATATTCAAGCCCGGCGACAAGATTCTCGTTGGCATCTATCCAGACGCCGACCCGAAGACGTCAACCATTACCGCGCTGCATTATTACCGCGCTGACTGGACGTTTTTTCTGTTTTTCCTCTTTGCCGCTCTGTTGCTCATTTTTGGAGGAATAACAGGGTTTACCGCGTTGCTGTCGTTTGTGTTTAGCTGTCTGGTTGTCTGGAAACTGCTGCTGCCGCTTTGCTTGCAAGGCGTCAATCCGATGCTGGTTGCTCTTGTAACAGTAACAATCCTTTCAGCGGTGATTATTTTCCTCATTGCCGGATTCACGAAAAAAGGCGTTACCGCGTTCCTGGGCGCGTTTACCGGCGTGTTGGCAAGCTGCTTGCTGGCGTGGCTGTTTACAGACCTGTTCCATATCAACGGCGCGTCGATGCCGTATTCTCAAGCTCTGCTTTACAGCGGTTACGACCATCTCAATCTGGCTCACATTTTTATTGGCGGGATCTTCCTCGGGTCGTCCGGCGCTGTTATGGATTTAGGCATGGACATTGCCGCCGGCATGAGCGAAATCGTCAAACAGAAACCGGACATCTCCCGATCAGAGCTGATTCTTTCCGGAATCCACATCGGTCAGTCGGTTGTCGGAACGATGACGACGACGCTGCTTTTAGCGTACTCCGGCGGCTATTTAACGCTCATGATGATGTTCGTCGTTCAGGGAACCGACCCGATCGACTTTATCAACAACCCGCTCGTCGCCTGTGAAGTCGTCAAGACGATTATCGGCAGTTTCGGTTTGGTTCTGGTTGCGCCGTTAACCGCTGTTCTCGGCGGCTGGACGTTGAAATAACGGCGAGGCGCCGCTCCCAATCCGCGCTACCGCGCGAAACATACTATAATCGCTCCCGCTGGTCGCTTTCATTCTTCTCACAACTCGCAACTCATTAATAGCCCCAAACACGCAGGTTTTTCATCTCGCCGTGGAATTGGTATTGCGGCGATTGCGTTTCGGAATACTGACCCAGGTACAAGTCGCCGAACCAGTCTGCAAGCGGCGAGGAAACGGGCGATTGCGCGACCGTCTGTCCGTTTTGAAGAACTTTCATCTGACCGTTTTCGACGATAAAGTCCATGTGAAGCCATTCGTTTAGCGGGACTTTGGTTTCGGAGTCGCAGTCCGTTCCAGAAAGATGGAATCGCCATTTCTCCTGAAACTTCTGGATAAACCAGCCGCTGCGCCGCCAGGAGCCGTAACCGACTGGAACCGGCATGACGCCGGCTTGAGTGAATTTAATATCAAACGAAATCGCCAGGAACCCTTTCATGTTGAGGTCTTCTTCGGACGGTACGACCAGACAGCCGTTGTGTGACGCTAAATCGACGGTCGGCATGTCAAGAAGGCGTCGGACGGTCTGCGGCTTTGTCGGCGCGGGCTTCGGAACGTCGATCGACCCGACGTAAACCGGCTCGGACTTCTTTGGCTGGAACATCGACAGCGGACAGCGGTTTTCAATGGATTTCCTTTCGGGAACGATTCCTTCTGTCAACGCGGCGAGGTCGTTGATTGTATCGCCGGAAACGCGGCACGTGCCGCACGTCTGAGCCGGGTCGCAGACGAAGCGGACGGCGTAGAACCATTTCCCTTCCGCGGCGTTCGCGTCGATAAAACGGTTCATTTCCGTCGTCCCAACAAGCGTGTCGTCCGTCAGCGAGAAATCGGGGCTGTTACATCGATGAATTTCCGCCACCAGACCGATAACGCGTTTGTCGTTCGCCCAGGACAGTTCCGGCTTTCCAGACGCGGTCAGCGTCAGGTTGATTTTCGGCATGACGTCAGGAAGAGGCTGCGGAAGAATCTGTCGGGATCGCCCGGCGATTGCGCCGCCGTTGAGTTCGAACGCGCCGGGCATGTCGATTCGCGGGGCTGCGTACGCCTGTCGGGCGGCTCGCTTGATAATCGCCAAAATCTGCCGATATACTGGGTCGTCAGTCGATTGAATCGAAACGACCGGGGCGCCGGAGTTCGGGTCGCTTGCCGCGACGGGTTTCCAGACTTGAGTCGGGAACCAGTCCAGCGGATGAACCGCGTGTTCATACCGTCCGCCGGACATGATTCCCAGCCGACGGAACTGCTGGTCGAATTTCGCGTTTCGGCACGCGCCAATCCCCAGCGACGAGACGCCGCTCCCGTTGGTCGATTGCGTTAATTCCGAATTAACCGGCGCCATCGGAGCGCGGAGAACCCGGCTGTATTCCGGACGCTCGAGGTTAATCCAGTCGTTTTCAAATCGGGCGATATTACCCTTCTCGTCAGCGTGACATTCCTTGCAGCTGGAATTCTTCATGACGTCCCGAATCTGATTCGCCGCCTGTTCCCATGGACGCAGAATCGGTCCGGACGCCGTATAGTTCCACGTCCCGTAATAAATGCCGTTGCTGTCAATCCACGTAAAGAGCAGCTCGCGCTCTTCTTTGGTCAGGAAATCCTTGTGCGTCGGGTCGTTGAGAAGCCGTTCCGCCAGCGGCGCATTTCCGGATCCATGTTCGTACGGCTGGAAAATCCTGCAAGACCAGTACGCCGTTCCGTTCATACAGCAAATCCCGGAAATCAAATCGATATGATACTGCTTTTCCCGGCGGGAAGTCAGGTTTTCGTAACTGATATTGAACAGGCGAGTCGGAGCAGAGGACAAGTCCAGACCTGCGGCGATGCCCTCGTCTCCACCGTGACATCGAACGCATTTCCGGTCGAGAATCGGCTGAATCATGGACGGGTAATCCAGATAACCGCTGCCCCAGGACTCGTCTTGAGGAACCAGCGGGGGGCGTTTGCTCGCCATCTTCAGCTCTCCGACTTCGCCTTGGGGCGGACCGTATTCGTGACATCCCGTACAGCTTCGCGCCGTACCGGGCGCCGCCTGAATAAACGTTCTCATGGAACGGATAAGGCGATAGTTCTCGTCGAGAAGCTGGAAGTAAATCGCGCGTCCGGACGGGGCTTCAAAGCAGACG
>JAFZAL010000126.1 GCA_017557195.1 Thermoguttaceae bacterium
ATTGACGTCTACTCCATTCTCAACAAGCAGTTTTACCATTTCCAAATTGTCATTATCAGCAGCAAAGAATAAGGGCTCTATATTGAGCCTGTTTTTAGCGCTGACGTCTGCGCCCTTTTCGACCAATTGTTTGGCGAGATCAAAATCGTCCATAAACACAGCATAATGCAGAATGGTATATCCCATGTATCCTTGCGGAGTTAAATCGAAATTGCCGGATTGAATCATTTGTTCAAAACGATTTACTGCCGGTTTGCCAAAGCGCTGTTGAGCGTCCTCAGCGCTTTTTTTCGGCGACGCATTTTCCGCCGCGTTGATGGTTATGGATGCAATCAGCGTCAGTATAAAAACAAAAGTCAAAGTCTTTCCGTTCATCATAAGTTCGTTCCTTTGAAAATGGGTTGTAATTCTGATTGTATAGAATGTGAGATAAAAGTCAAGAGTTGAGAGATTTTTAAAAATGGAACGGCGCCTCGTTGCCGTCCCTATTGTTTTTTGCTTTTCGTTTTCCTATAATAGAGTATAGACTATGAATATTAAATAATCCTGAAAGTTTAGCTTTCCGAAACCGCTATGAAAAGAACGTTCCTGTTGTTTGTAGTTGTTGTTTACGTCCTGATTTCGGCTGACGTCTGGGCGAAAAGCCCGGCGATTCTCAAAACGTCTGTAACGGGCGCAGAATACGAGTCTGCCCTCGCGTTGGGGAAAACGCTGTTCCCGGACTTCCAGGAAGTTACGGCAGACGGTTTGTCGGAGACGTCGGTTTTATGGATTCACTTGGGCGATTCCGAGAAGTACGTTGTCTCGGACGCGGACGCAGCGAAGATCAAAGCGTTTGTCGAGCAGGGCGGCGGGCTGTTTCTGACCGGGGCGTCGTGGCCGGCGTTGAATCAGCTGGGGCTGGAAACCGTAACGCCGCGCGCGCTGGCGGGAAATCACGACCGAAACCCGGGCGCCGCGATTCCGCTGCTGCTGAAAAACGGGACTCAGTCGCCGCTGTTTCGAGGGCTGAAGCGCGGAAACGAGCAGGGGCAGAATCGGGCGGCGATCTACTTTTCCGACGGCGGTTATTCCGCTTTTTCGGACTTCCACGCGATTCAGCCCCTGGGCGGGACGCTCTTGGCAGCGTCTGCTTTTGGCGACGAAAAGCCGATTTGGGAATACGCTTTGGGTAAAGGTCGAATTGTTACATCCGGCTGGCGTCTGACGTGTTACACTGATAAAAACAACGTCTATTACAGCAACCTCGTTCAGTTCACGTCCAACGTTTTGAACTATCTCCAAACGCCGTCGGCGTGGGTGGAATTGACGCCGTACAATCCCAACGCGACGTTAAACGAACGTCAGATCGCGGCTATGGAACGGGACTTTGAACATGAAGCAGAATCGCTCAAACTGGCGATTAACGATTTGACGGAATCGTTCCCGCAAGAATACATCAACGGTCAGAAGTATCTCAACCAGCTGGAAGAGTTGGAAAAGGACTCTGCAACCGTTGCACCGGACGTCCTCTTTGACCGCTTGGACGCGCTGAAACGTCAGGCGCTGCTGGAAAACCCGCTGCTGAAAAACGTCAAGTCAATTCTGGCGATTCGACGTTCTGCCGGGAATTTGGGGCTGCCGTCCAACTGGGCGAGCAATTCCAGTCTCCGTCACACCGGATACGATAACGACGTTGTCTCCATTCCGCTTTCCCCGCAAGCCGTTCCAAAACCGGAAGACGTGAAAACGATTTATCGCCCGCAGAGCAATGAGTACGTAGGCGAACTCGACTTGCATTTCAACGCTGACCGCTTGATGTTTTCCAAGCCGGACATGCAAAACAACGGCGGGAACGGTCGCTGGCAGCTGTTTGAAATCCCGTTGACAGACGACGTTCTGTCTGGGCAGGGAACCGCCGAAGCCCGTAAAATCCAGACGATTGACCATGCCGACGTCGACAATTACGACGCATGTTATCTTCCCGATGGGAGAATCATTTTCACGTCGACGGCTCCGATGATTGGCGTTCCGTGCGTTCGCGGGGAATCGCATGTTACAAATACGTACGTGCGCTACCCTGATGGGCGCGTTCGTCAGCTGACCTTCGATCAGGAACACAATTGGAATCCGACGGTCATGCCCAACGGGCGAATCATGTATCTGCGCTGGGAATACACCGACACGCCGCACGCGTTTTATCGGCTTCTGTTTACGATGAACCCGGACGGGACAAATCAGGTCAGCTATTACGGAAGCAACTCGTACTGGCCTAACTGCATGTTCAACGCCAAGCCGACGCCGGGTAACGCCAGCCGATTCTACGCTGTTGTCGTTGGCCATCACGACGTCGCCCGCGCCGGGGAGCTGGTTCTGTTCGATACGTCTATCAGCGATTTCGAGGCGGACGGCGCAGTTCAGAAAATCGGTCAGAGAGGCAAAAAAGTCGAAGCGATTCTCAAAGACGGCTTGACGGGCGGGTCGTGGCCGAAGTTCCTGCACCCGTCGCCCTTGTCGGATAAATACGTTATCGTCGCCTGCAAACCGTCCCCGACGTCAAAATGGGGCGTCTATCTGGTTGACGTTTTCGACAACTTCGTCCTTCTGTACGAACAGCCCGGCTACGCGATTTTAGAGCCGGTTCCGTTACAGAAAACGCCGATTCCCCCTGCAATTGTCGACAGAACCAACCCGGAAAGCAAGACTGCAACCGTCTTTCTGGCGGACATCTACGCCGGCCCCGGGCTGAAGGGAATTCGTCACGGGGAAGTCAAAAAACTGAGAATATTCACGTATAATTATTCGTATCACGGCATGGGCGGACAGGTTGACCGAGTCGGTCTGGACGGTCCATGGGACATCCGCTCTGTTTTGGGAACCGTTCCGGTTGAAGCGGACGGGTCGGCGCATTTCACCGTTCCCGCCAACGTCCCAATTGCGCTTCAGCCGCTGGACGAAAACGGCGCAGCGCTGCAACTCATGCGGTCGTGGTTCACCGCCATGCCGGGCGAAGTCGTGTCGTGCGTTGGGTGCCATCAAAACAACAACCTCGCCCCCGTTCGACAAAGAACGATTGCCGGAAACCGCCCGGCGTCTAAAATCACGCCGTTTTACGGACCGGATCGCGGCTTCTCGTTCCGTCGGGAAGTTCAGCCCGTTCTGGACAAATACTGCGTTGGATGTCACACAGACAACCGTGATAAATCCAACCCTGTTTTAGCGGCGGTTCCGGAAACGTTCTCGCTGGAAAACACCGACGACATCCCCATCAAAGCCGGGTCTGAATACTACGGACAGGGAGCGCATTTCTCAACGTCCTATATGAACTTGCGCCGATTCGTCCGCGGTCATACGATTGAATCGGACGCCCACATGCTTTCTCCGCGAGAGTTCCACGTTTCGACGACGCGCCTGTTCCAGACGTTGAGAAACGACCCGGCGGGTCATTACGGCGTTTCGGAGATGCTATCTTCCGAAGACTGGGATCGATTGACGACCTGGGTCGATATGAACACGCCGTTTCACGGGACGTGGATTGAAATCAGCGGACATCAGCGAACAGACCGTCAGGCGCAGCTCAGAGAAGAGCTTCGCGAGCTGTACAGCGATCTGGTTCAGAATCAGGAAGGCGTTTTTAATCCGTACGTTCCCGGGGCGATCGCGCCCGTTCTTCCGCCTAAAGAGAATATCGACGCTGGACTCAAAGCGCGCGATCCCAATCGAAACCCCGCGCCGACGATTGCGATTCTGGAACCGTTTGACAGCGCTAAGGTCAAAACTGTAACGCTTCCCAACGGCGCGACAATCGAGTTTGTCTACGTACCCAAGGGGACGCTTAACGGTCAGCCAGTCGGCGGGTTCTGGATGAGCAAAACGGAAGTAACCAATGCGCAGTTCCACGCCTTTGACCCGAAGCATGACAGCCGATACGAGTTCTCGGATTTCCTCGTCTTCAGTTTGACTGACCGGGGATTCCAGACCGACGGCGACGCTCAGCCGGTGATTCGCGTTTCCTGCCAGCAGGCGGAACAGTTCTGTCAATGGCTGACGCAACAGCTGGAACATAACGACGTTGTCTGCTCACTCCCGACAGACTTGCAATGGACGTACGCCGCCCGAGCGGGATCGACTAACCCCAAATTCTTCTACGGTGGGATTGACGACGATTTCAGCCTCTTCGCCAATTTGTCGGACTATACGAACCATCACATCTGGACGTACGAGCCGTGGGGATTGCCGTCCGGCTGCATGGCTGAATGGCGTCCGGCAGACGCACGGTTTAACGATTCCGCCCACGCGACAGCGAACGTCGCGTCGTACAAGCCCAACGCCTGGGGTCTGTACGACGTTCACGGCAACGCGGCGGAATGGATCAATTGTAACGGCGACACGGCTATGGCGGCTGGCGGCTCGTTTAACTCTCGACCGTCTGAAAGCGCGTTCGATTCCCGAATCCCGTACCCGAAAAACCAGCCGGTCTACGACGTTGGATTTCGGGTCATTTTGAAAAATATTGCGAATTGACGCCCCCTTACTAAAGTTTTTTGGAAAGGGGAGTTTGAGGGGAAGAACCTTTTTTTCAAAAAAGGTTTTCCCCTCATATTATTTCGAATACCCTCTTTTCCCATCCTTGAAAAAACTTCCCTAAAAGGGAGCCAGCTTGCTGGCGACCGAAAGTTTTTTCAAGGCGGACGAAGTCCGCATTATACGAAAGCGACGGCAAGCCGTCGCACTCCAGATTCCATCTTCTCTTTTACAAAATTTTTTCAAAGAATCGCCGCCGAACTCTTGACATCGCCTCAAAGAGAAATTATATTAATAGTACGTTTGCGAAATTCGCAGGTTTAGTTATTTCAAAACCCTTTACTCATATTCCGTTATCATGACATCCATTTCCCGCAGAGATTTGCTTAAGTCCACGCTGACGACAGCCGCAGGCGCGGCAGCTGGCATGTTTTTATCCCCTCAAAGCGCCAAGGCGGACGAGTCCTCTTTGGGAGGGAAACTGAATTTCGTCGAGGTTGCAGACGAGGTCAATCCGTGCCGCGTTGAAAACGGCGCAGTCGTCCGCCCGGCGAGAACGATTCCCACTATCAGCGAAACCGACGTTCTGGTCGTCGGCGCCGGTCCGGCGGGCTGCACAGCTGCTATTGCTGCAGCGAGAGCGGGCGTCAAGGTAACGTTGGTTGAACGTTACAACCATTTCGGCGGCTTGGCGACCGGCGGGCTGGTTCTGGTTATTTTGGGGCATTGGGCGCGGCAAAGCAAAGGAGAGCAGCCGTTCTCCTGCTGTCAGGGAATTGGCGAGGAATACATGCAGCGTCTGGAAGCGATGCCGCTGGGAATCGTCAACCGCAGACACGGCGTCAACCCGACCATCGACGCTGAGGCGTACAAGTATCTGTTACAGGAAATGCTGACGGAAGCGAACGTTGAGATTCTGCTCCATTCCTGGGCGACGGACGCGATTATGTCCGGCAACGTTTGCAAGGGCGCGATTTTTGAATGCAAGTCCGGTCCGCAGGCGATTCTCGCCAAACAGGTTATCGACACGACCGGAGACGGCGACATTTTCGCAGCCGCCGGAGCGAAACATCAGGTCAGAAAATTCGCCGCCGGGCTGGTTCACACTCTGGGCGGGTTGAATCAAATCGACAACTCCAAACGACAGGGTCAGCCGCCCCTGCGGGGCTTAGGCAGCGTTACGCCCGTTCCCGGTTTGAACTGGGTCAACATGTCCGGACCGCAGGCAAACGGCGTTGACGTCAAAGAACTGACGCGCTTGGAA
Source organism: Thermoguttaceae bacterium (assembly GCA_017557195.1). Taxonomy (GTDB): domain Bacteria; phylum Planctomycetota; class Planctomycetia; order Pirellulales; family Thermoguttaceae; genus RUG11551. The sequence continues at coordinate 5,768 of JAFZAL010000126.1, forward strand.
CTGGCGCACCGAAAGCACATCTGGGAGAACTATCTCAACCTCAAAAAACAGCCGGGGACAGACAACGTCTTTTTGGCTCAAACCGCTCCGCAGATGGGCGTAAGAATCACCCGCGTTATCGACGGCGTCGAAACGATTACGTGGCAGGGCATGGAATCGAATCAGGAGTTTGACGACTTCCTCGCCTATTCCGGATCCTGGAACGCCAACCATCAGCGATGGCAGATTCCCTTTGGCGCGATGCTGCCGCAGAACGTCGAGAATATTATCACCGCTGGACGAAGCCTTTCCGGCGAACACCGCATGTCAGACGACATCCGCGTCATTCCGACTTGCTGGGTCAGCGGACACGCCGCCGGCTGCGCCGCTGCCGTTGCAGTCAAAACCAACGTCGATTACATTCGCAACGTCGACATCCCCGCCGTTCGAGATCTGCTCCGAACGCAAAAGGCATACCTGGGATAATTAGTAATTGTCAATTTTCAATTAGCAATTGGAACACAAAAGGCGCAAAGCAAGTCAATGCTTCGCTGGTACCCCCAAACGTTTCTTGCGAAGATAGACAGGATGGAAAGCAGAAACGCGTCCCGGAGGGACGCAACTCTTGTAACCATGGGCTTCAGCCCACGGAAGAATGACGAATAACAAAATAATCGAAAAATACCCTTTTCCTCCCCCCCAGCGCCAGCGGCGTTGGGGGGGGAGGAAAAGGGGTTAACTCGATATAAAGAATCTGGTTTACTTTGCTCCGGCGGTTGAAACCGCCGGTTATAAAGATTTCGTCCCTTCGGGACTTTAGCGGACTAACGTCCGCTGTCGCTTTCGCGCCTTTCTTCTGTTCTCAGAGTTGTCGTGTCTTACCTTCTGTTCATGTCGCAGGTAACGTTGCCGGCGGCGGGCAGATAGCATTTTGTAACGTAGTCGACAACCATTCTGTGAGCGCTGAATCGCCACGCCAACGAGGCGATGGAGTTCTTCATGCGTTCAACCCACGCCAGCGGGACGCCGTCCACGTCGCGGTCGTAGAACAGAGGAATAATCTCGTTTTCCAGCGTGTCACGCAGCGACGCCGCGTCGCGGGCGTCTGTAATGCTGTCGTCCGTTCGGTGCGCGCGACCGTTGCCGATTGCGAATCCGTTAACGCCGTTGTAGGCTTCCGCCCACCAGCCGTCTAAAACGGAGAAATTGAGAACGCCGTTGAGAACGGCTTTCTGTCCGGACGTTCCCGACGCTTCCAGGGGGCGACGCGGGTTGTTCATCCAGACGTCAACGCCCTGAACCAGATGTCGGGCAACGTTGATGTCGTAATCTTCAACGAAAACGATGTTCTTTCCCAAAACCGGGTCTTTGCGAAGCTCGGCAATCTTCTTAATCAGAGCTTTACCGGGTTCGTCTGCCGGGTGAGCCTTGCCGGCAAAGACAAACTGAACCGGCTTTTCCGGATTGGAGCAAATACGCCGCATCCAGTCGAGGTCGTCCATGAAAAGCGTTGCGCGCTTGTACGTGGCGAAACGTCTGGCAAAACCAATCAGCAGCGCGTTGGGATCGAGCACGTTTTGAGCGGCTTTGACGCTGAACTCGCTTTCGTTTCTGCGAACGCACTGACGGGTAACGCGTCGGCGAACGAATTCAATGAGCTGATTTTTGAGAAGCTGGTGCGTTTCCCACAATTCGCCCGGCTCGACCTTGTAAATGTCGCTCCAAACCTCGTACAGATACATCTGATCGTACCAGTCCGGAACGAACGTTCTGTTGTACAGGTTCCAAAGCGGACCCGCCAGCCAGCTGGGCAGATGAACGCCGTTGGTAATGTGACCAATCGGCGCGCTGTTTTCGTCGCGATCCGGCCACAGGTCTTTCCACATGCGGCGGGAAACAACGCCGTGAAGGTTGCTGACGCCATTGACGTATCGCGCCATTTTCATTCCCAAAACCGTCATGCAGAACGTTTCATTGTGGTCTTCCGGATGAACGCGTCCCAACGCCATGAGCTGATCAAAGCTGACGCCCAAAGCCTGACTCATCGGCGTAAGATACTTTTCCATCAACTGCTGATTGAATCGGTCGTGCCCGGCGGGAACCGGCGTATGCGTCGTAAAGCAGGTTTGACGATTGACGGTGTGCTGGGCTTCGTCGAACGACATGCCGTCTTCGTGAATGTAATCGCGCATGACTTCCAGCGTCGCAAAAGCGCAGTGTCCTTCATTCAGATGGAACACGCCGGGATTGATTCCAACGGCTCGCAGCGCGCGAACGCCGCCAACGCCAACGATAAGCTCCTGACGAATGCGGTCTTCGTTTGTGCCGCCGTAAAGTCGAGATGTCAGCTTGCGGTTGCACTGTTCGTTTTCTTCGACGTCGGTGTCGAGCAAATAAAGTTCAACGCGCCCCACCTGAATCTTCCAGACGCGGGCGAAAATTGCCCCGTCTCGCGTTTCAATACGAATGCGTAACGGTTTGCCGTCCTTGTCGAGAACCTGCTGCATGGGCAGATCTTCAATCTTGGTGTTGATGTACTCTTCCTGCTGATTTCCGTTGGAATCCAGATGCTGTTTGAAGTACCCTTCGTCATAGAACAGACCGACCGCAATCAGCGGAACGCCCATGCCGCTGGCGGACTTGACGTGGTCGCCAGCCAGGACGCCCAAACCGCCGGAATAAATCGGAACGGATTCGTGAATGCCGAATTCCAGAGAGAAGTACGCTACCGGTCGAGCGCCTAAAACGCCGATGTTTGTCTTTGCCCAAATCGGACGGTCGGTCATGTACTGCTTGAGCTTGCGGAACGCGTAATTGATTCGCCCTTCCATTGTCAACTCAAACACTCGATCGTAAAACTTTTCCTGATCGTTTTCGTAGGTGCGAAGCAGAGCAATCGGATTGTGATCCAGTTTGCGCCACAAATCCGGGTCGAGATCGCGAAAAACGTTGATGATTTCCGGATGCCACGACCACCAAAGGTTATTCGCCATGGCTTTGCACTTGTCGTAAAGCGTTTCTGCGTTCAAACCAAGGCTATCAAGTTTATCTTTAAGCTGTTTACTGATGTTAGGGTCTGTTTGACTCATGATAATGGAAAGTGTAAGTAATAGTGGATAAATAGCAATTGAGTTGAGAGCAGTCCGAACTTTTCTCAACTCGCAACTCTATATATTATATCCAATTTTACAATTTTATGCTAGAGGAATTTATAAGAACTTTGAAAAATACAGAAAAGGTCAAAGAAAATAGGCAGTAGTTAAACATCCCTACTGCCTATTGCCTACTGTCTACTGCCTGCTAGCTGGCAACGTGCAATTCATGGCTGACGGCGCTTTGATTGTCGCGATGAATGATTTCCGTCGGCTGGAATTCAAGCTGAAACGTTAACGGTCCGATAGAAAACGCGCTCTGATTGCTTAACTCTACAGGAACGTTTTCTGGAATGAACTGGCCATTGACGACAGTGCCGTTTCGAGATCCCAAATCAGTAAGAAAGATTTTTCCGTCCTGTAAATCCAAAAGACAATGATTGCGGCTTACGATTAAGCTGTCAACGCATAAATCAACTTCTCGACCGCGACCGATAAGACAGGGCAAAGGAATGGTAACGCTATCCGTTGTGGCGGCGCCGCGGATTACAATCAATCGAGCCATTGCTGGCGTTTTACGTTGGAATCTGTTCATCTCAAAGGCAGGCAGGATTAAAGGCGGGGAAATCGAGGTGGGAAAAATCAAACAGCAGGTTAAAAGGATTGTATCGATTATATCAATTAGGAAAAATATTATTTTTCTCAATTAACATTAACGAATTGATTTGCTGTTTGCTTCTTTTCTGCTTCTATCAATATTAATTGGCTAAATTCTACTAGATTTTTAAAAAATTACAAGCGCCCGTTCAAAAAATTTTTTCGGAATGGAAAAATAGCGTAATTGGGCTGCAAAAATAAAACGAATGTAAGGATAATAACGGTTTTTCTGATAATTACTTATATTCCGTCTTGTTTAGTTTTTTCAACTCAATTATGAAGTCCCCTCGCAATACTTCTTTTAATATCCCTATTTACAAAATTACAACTTTATATATAATATACTGTAATAAAAAGACGTATCCGTTCAGGACGGGGAAAGGCGATTTCCTTTTGTCGTCTTGAACTTGACATAAATCACATTTTTCAAGCTGACGTCTGCACGGCGCAGGCGTCGGGACGAGGTCTATGGGAAACAAAAAGAAGAAAAGCTGGCAGAACAACGATTCCTCAGCGCCCGAGACTCGTCATCGAATTCGATTGAGATTTCAAAAAGACGGAGATTTGCGATTTCTGGGTCATCGCGATTTGATGAACTACATGCTGCGTCTGCTTAAAGTCGCCAAAGTTCAAGTTGCCATGAGTCAGGGATTTCATCCGAAGCCGAAAGTCAGTTTTCCCAGCGCGCTGCCGCTGGGCGTGGACGGTCTGAACGAAATCATGGAATTGGAAACCGCGATTGAGTACAATCCGGTCGAATTGCAGGAGTCCTTAAATGCCTGTTCCGCAAGTGGGTTGCGGTTCCACTCCGCTCAGACGATTCCCGAAACAGGACGGAAAAAAGCCCGCCCCGTTTCCTATACATGGCGATTCCCTATCCCGGCTGGCATGCGGTCGGACGTTCAGGGAAAAGTAACTCAAATTCAGTCTGGTCAGCTGACCTGCGAAAACAAAAACGTGCAGTCCGCCGTTTTGGACATGAGCGTTGTAACGCAGTTCAGCCCTTCAGAATCGGAGCAAGACGACGATTCCGAAGACGCCCCGCTGCTCAAAGAGGATTTCCTTCGCTTTACACTCAAGGCGGACGAAACTCAGGGCGCGGTTACGTACAAAGACATCCTGAATTTAACCGGTTTGACGCCAGTTCCGGAAACGAGCGGTCCCGCCGCCGGTCTGACTCCTCTGCTTCGCGGAACAAGGGAAGAGATTACGTTGGAAAGTTGCGAGTAGCGAGTTGCGAGTTGCGAGAAGGCGCGAAGCGCAAACTACTGCCTACTGCCTATTGCCTACTGCCTCCCCTGCTCATCTCACTGACGGTAAGGCGTCAGGTCTTTTGAAGCTTCGTTTCTTTCGGGTCGATCTTTTCGCCGACTATTCCCAATGAAAGGGGTTATATTATCATGAAGCAGGAAATGCTTATCAACGTTTCTCAGCCGGAAGAAAGCCGTATCGCGATTGTCGAAGACGGGACTCTGGAAGAGCTTTACATCGAACACACCGGCGCAGACAACTACGTCGGAAACATCTACAAAGGCGTCGTCGTCAATCTCGAACCGAGCATTCAGGCGGCGTTTATTGACTTCGGCGTTGGACGCAACGGCTTTTTGCACATCAGCGACCTGGAGCCGTCGTATTTCAAGCAGGGGTCAACCCCGTACGAAGAAGAACGCCCCGGCCGTCATCAGCGACCCGGCGCCAGACCGCGCGTTAAGCCGCCGATTCAGGACGTGTTACATCGCGGCGACGAGATTCTGGTTCAGGTTATCAAAGAAGGACTCGGCTCCAAAGGTCCGACGCTGTCAACGTACATCAGCATCCCGGGTCGATACCTCGTTCTCATGCCCGCCATGGAACGCGTCGGCGTTTCCCGAAAAATTGAAGACGAAGAAGTTCGCCGCAAACTGCGCGACGTCATGCTGGAACTCAACCCGCCCAAGGGTCTTGGATTTATCGTCCGCACCGCTGGCGCAGACCGCATGAAAAAGGAGCTGGCGCGCGACATGACGTATTTAATGCGTCTGTGGAAGAACATCGCCAAACGCGTCAAACGCATTCCCGGCCCCGTTGCCATCTACGAAGAGTCGGACATGATTATCCGCACCATTCGCGACATCTTCTCAACGGAATTCGACACGGTTCTTATTGACGATCCCGCCGCGTTCGAACGGGCGCGCGATTTCGTTCAGCAGGTCATGCCGAAATGCGCCGACCGAATTCAGCTTTACGAAGGCAAAGAGCCGATTTTCCACAAGTTCAATCTCGATAAAGAGATTGAGAAGATTCAAAAGCGCATCGTCCCGCTGCCGCAAGGCGGGTCGATTGTCATCGATCAGGCGGAAGCGCTGGTTGCCATCGACGTCAACAGCGGCAACTTCCGGGCGGACGACAACGCTGAGGAAACCGCGTACCGCATGAACCTGCAGGCGGCGAAGGAAATCGCCCGCCAGCTGCGTCTGCGCGACCTGGGCGGCGTCATTGTCAACGACTTTATCGACATGCGAAAAGACAAGCACCGCCGGGACGTCGAACGCGCTTTGCGGGACGCCGTCAAACGCGACAGAGCGAAAACGAAGATTCTTCGCACCAGCCCCTTCGGCTTGATTGAAATGACGCGCCAGCGCATTCGCCCCAGCGTCGGACGATCCACGTTCCAGGAATGTCCGTACTGTCACGGCACCGGGTCTGTCAAGTCGGTAGACAACATGGCTCTGGACGTTCTCCGCACGCTCATCCTGGCAAGCGAGGCGGACGCCATTCGCAGCGTCGAAGTTGAAGTCGAAACCGCCGTTGCGGACTGCCTCAACAACAAGATGCGCGACAAGATTATCGAGTTGGAAAAGACCGGCGACATTCAGGTTCAGATTCGCTCCCGATTCGGCGTCTCGCCGGAATACGCCGACATCCGTTACTTTAACGACGCCGGTCAGGAAGTGTTTATTAAGAACAACTAAGCGGCAATCGTATTGACAAACAATAAGGGAACGGCTTTTCATCTCAAAGGGGAAAAAAGCCGCTCCCTGTTTTTGTTACTTTTCAATCGAAATTACGAATTGGGATCAATTGGCAGAATCCCAGCTTCGTCCATGGCTTGAAGCAGTCCACGCAAAAGGGGATTATTGTCGAATTGAATGTAATAAGCGCGATTGTTATCTTTTTCCTGAACAAGTATTTTTTTGTCCCGAAGCGACTTGATAGTTCTGGACGTCAATAACGTTGCATTTTTTGCTCCTAGTCTGGAAAAGACGTCTTTCACGTCTCCAGCGCGAAACGGCATTTGACACTGCGCCGCTTTCTCCAAAAGTAAATATTCGTTGGAAGATAAAAAAGCGTTGTCTTTAGCTTTCCTGAACGTTGGAAGTAACAGCTTCGTTTTTACGAAGTTGTAATCTGTTAGACGATTAATGTTGTCCGTTTCCCTTTTTATTCCTGTCAGCATATACTCGCACCATTGGAGCATGCCTTTTTTATTGCCGGTTTTGAGCGACTCATCTGCTAAACCCAAATTATTATAATACTCTTCGCGGGTCGAACAGAAAACCGCGGCGGGATTGACAATTCTCCCGGATTCAACAGCAAATCCGTATTTAACCAACATCGCGTAGGTTAACAACCGCGCCGTTCGTCCGTTACCATTGGTAAATGGGTGAATCCAGACAAATCGATGGTGCGCAATTGCCGTTTTAAGCAGTTCAAAACGATTCGGAACCTGCTTGTTGATAAAGTCTAGCAGTTCTTCCATATAGTCGTTGACCTGAATGGCATCCGGCGGCTGATGAACTGATTTCAGAATCGCAACGTTTTCTTTGCGGTATTCGCCGGGGGTAACGTCGCCCTCTTCGTCCAACGGCAAACCGTCCATAATCATTTTGTGCAACTGACTGATGAACATGCGGTTGATTGGATAATTCGCATTCTGTTCAATAAACTGCAGCGCATTTTCCAGATTACAAATCTCTCTGATTCCGTAAGGCTTGGGCTGTAAATCGTCAATTTTCGAATTGACGTATTCCAGAACGGTTGTATGGTTTCCCTCAATTCGCGCCGTCGCAACGCTTTCAAGCATAAACAAAACAGTTTTAAACTGCTGAAATAGCGGCTTTGGAGTTGTTCCTTCCCAAGTTTCTTTTAAACGTAAATTGTCCAACTTAATAATTAATTCCGTTAAATAGGAATCGAAATCTGGCATAACTATCTCAATAGACGTTCGAGGCGATTCGTTAATAGAAGGATTATCGATCATAATTCAGTGAAGTGTTTATGGAACAAATATCATTTTACCTGTTTCATACTATAATCAAAAAAAAGTTTCTGTCAACCTCAACATTTATCATTTCGAAAAAAAAGATTTATCATTGAGAATTTATAAATATTCTATTTATAAAGAGTTATAAGATTTCAAGAATTCAAATTATTTTCTGAGCGAAAATCCAACATTTATCATTAGCAGCGAGCGCAGACGTTAAAAAGACGTCAAACGCTCGGCGCCAATGGTCGTTTTTATTCTTCTTCGTTTTCTGTCAGCCCGGCGTTGGCGTCGAACTGGCGGAAGGGTTCCAGCCAGGAGTCGAGCATGTCGTCGATAATCGGGGCGACGTCGTCGAGTTCGTCGGAGTCGGTCTGCGAGTAAAGAAAGTAAATGGCAAACGGCGTCTTGAGCGTTTGCGCCCGGGCGACGCACGGGATGTCGAGGCAGTAGAAGTCAATTTCCCACGTGTCGAGAATAACGCCGGGGTTGATTTCCTCCTGCGTCTTTTCGATGTCGATGGACTTGTACTCCTCCCTTAGCGCTTCGGCAACTTCCTCAAGGAACTCCTGCCCGTCGGTATGGGCGGGAAACCGGCGAATCGTCCACGTTATTTCCGTCGGAGACGTAACGCTGACGCCGTCGTCGTACGATTCGATTGTCCAGTCGTCTGGATATTCAAATTTGAAACCGTTTTTGTCGTAAAGTTTGTTTGCCATGATAGTTGCGAGTTGCGAGTAGCGAGTTGCGAGAAGACGCGAAGCGTAAACTATTGCCTACTGCCTATTGCCTACTGCCTATTGCCTACTGCCTTAAATTACATTCTCTTTAAGTATACATCCGGATACTCTTTTTCCGGGTCGGGTTCAGCGGGCGGAACGTCGGTTGAAACCTTCAGCCCCCATTGCGCCATGGAATCCATATAACCGCGATCCGTCATGTTGTAGTCCAGCGGGGTGAGTACGATCTTTCCCTCTTTGAGTTCTGTTATATCAGACCGGAATTCCGGCGGATCGTGCAGCCCGTTAGCGGCGCACCAGTAGTACGGCAGCCCAAAGGGACTCTCGCCGCGAATGAGCTTTTCTCCATACAGGCGGTTGTCCATCGGCGCAAAGGCGATTTCCGGCTCAACGCCGTCTAGGTACGCCTGAATCGTTCGATTGGGCATGTTGAGGTTGTACAGGCGCGGCGAGCCGGTTTGACGTTCCAGCGTCTGACGAATAATCTGAGCGGCGATTCGAGCGGCGGCGGCGTACAAGTCTGGGGCGTCTTTTTGAATCGAAACGGCAAACGAGGTTGCGCCGAAAAATCGCCCTTCGATTGCGGCGGAACACGTCCCGCTGTAATGAACGTTGACGCCGGCGTTGAATCCGCTGTTGATTCCGCTGACAACGACGTCGGGGCGTTCGTCAAGCAAGGCTTCAAACCCCATTCGGACGCAGTCGGCGGGAGAGCCTTCTATTCCCCAGCCCCAAAACTGACCGTTGACGGACACCTCACGATATTTTATCGGAGCGAGAAAGGTGATTGCATGCCCGACTCCGCTTTGTTCCATTAAAGGCGCGATGATAGCAAGGTCTCCCAGCGCAGCGAGTTCTTTTGCCATCGCCGCCAGACCGGGCGCGAGAATGCCGTCGTCGTTGGTAAGTAGTATTTTCATGATTGGTAATTATTTTGTGAGTGCGTAGTGCATAGTGCGTAGTGCATAGTGCGTAGTGCGTAGTGCATAGTGCGTAGTGCATAGTGCATAGTGCATAGTGCGTAGTGCATAGTGAGATGAGCGCTTGCGTCCTAGGCACTAGGCACTAAGCACTAAGCACTTAAAAAACTATTCCCTACTCCCTATTCCCTATTCCCTACTGCCTACTGCCTACTGCCTACTGCCTACTGCCTACTGCCTACTGCCTCCCTACTCCTTCGCATGCGATCTCGCCTGATTCATGTACTGAGCAATCTGGAGGCACATTTCAATAGACTGTTCGTAGTTCAGGCGCGGGTCGACGTCGGTCTGGTAATCGTTTCCGAGTTCTTCTTCCGTCGGGCCGCAGCTGCCGCCGATGCATTCTGTAACGTTTTCTCCGGTGAGTTCAAAGTGAACGCCGCCCAGGTGGGTGCCTTCGCAATGGTGAATGACAAACGCCAGGCGGAGTTCGCCCAGAATGTCTTCAAAGTAACGAGTTTTGACGCCAGCGTTGGTGGTAATCGTGTTGCCGTGCATCGGGTCGCACGTCCAGACGACTGACAGGTTCGCCGCCTTAACCGCCTCAATCAGCTGCGGGAGTTTGTCCTGAATCTTATTGGCGCCGAATCGATGAATCAGCACGACTTTGCCCGGCTCGTTTTCCGGATTGAGAATCTTGATCAAATCGACAAGCTCGTTCGGTTCCATCGTCGGACCGACTTTCATGCCGACCGGGTTGGCGATGCCGCGGAAGAATTCAACGTGTCCGCCGTCGATGTTGCGCGTTCTGTCTCCGATCCAAGGCATGTGCGCTGTCAGGTCGTAGAACTGCGGACGGCGCGGAACGAGACGCGTTTGCGCCTGTTCGTAGTCCAGATGAAGCCCTTCGTGCGAGCAGTAGAACGTCGTGCGTTTCAAATCGCTAATGCGCCCGACGGTAATTTCCATAAAGCGAATCGCGTCGGAAATGGTGTTGATGAACTTCTTGTAATCCTCGTTTTGCTGGGTCAGGTCGAGGAAATCGAGATCCCACAGTTCCGGATGGTACATGTCGGCAAACCCGCCGTCAACCAAGCCGCGAATGAAGTTCATCGTCATGGCGGAATGCCAGTATCCGTCCAGCAGCAGTTTCGGATCGCAGCGTCGAGCTTCCGGCGAGAATTCCGGATGGTTAATCATGTTTCCGCGATAGGCGGGCAGCGTAACGCCATCGCGGGTTTCCCATTCTTTGGAACGGGGTTTGGCGTACTGACCGCAAAAACGTCCAACGCGGATAATCTTCTTCTGACAGCCGTAGGTGAGAATCAGACTCATTTTGAGCAGAATCTTCAGCTTGCTGGCGATTTGCGCGCTCGTACATCCGGCGAACGTCTCGGAGCAGTCGCCGCCCTGCAGAAGAAACGCTTTCCCTTCCGCCGCCATAGCCAGCTCTTTTTTGAGCGTTTCGACTTCCCACGACGTTACCAGCGGCGGCAAGCTTTTCAGCTTAACCAACACTTCGTCCAGTTCAGCCTGATCCTCGTAGGGGAATCCCTGTTTAATCTTTTTTGTTTTCCACGAATCCGGAGTCCAGTTTTTCATAATATTGTATTTCCTAATTGGGGAAGGGGCGGGGGTCGAGACGGCAAAGCACCGTTCTCTATAGATATATATAATACATTATTTATTAGGATTTGCAAGGAGAGGCGAAAAGAATGCGGAATTCGGAATTCGACGAGAATTAAGAATATGCGCCTGTAATTCCCCCCTATTGTCTAATTTTTTATTATTTGTTATAATATAAATAATAACTGTAAACAATAGGGAATACATCCAATCCTCTGAGTATATATTACATGTCAGAAATATCCATGAAAAAACAGGCGTTGTTAATCGGTATTAACCAGTATCAGATTTTGCCTGAACTGAAATATGCCCGACAGGACGCGGAAGCGGTTGAGCAGGCGCTTAAGCAGAACTACTGCTTTTCTGACGATGAGGTTATGCTTTTAACCGACGCCAGACCAGGATTGTTTAAGCCAACAAACAGTTTGATAATCTTGTCTCATCTTGAAAAGCTGGCGAATCAGGAGCTTGATCTGTTTATTTTCGGATTCTGGGGACATGGCGTTGTTCGGAATGGAAAGCGATATTTATGTCCTTTAGACGTCATGCCCAGTGCGGTTGAAAAACTCGGCGTTCCATTTGACGAACTGATGAACCATTTGTCGAAAATCCGGGCGAAAAACACCTGTCTGATTTTAGACTGTTGTCAAAAAGTTCACGATCGCGGCGAGGAAGAAGTTTTCACATCCGCCGATCAAACAGCATTCGAAAACGCCGCTCGAGACATTGTTCTGAGAAGAAAAGAAACCACGCCGGAATTCGTCTCTAACGTGGCGATTCTCAATTCCTGCAAAGAAGGACAAGCTGCCTATGAATGGGATAACCGCAAACATGGCATCTTCACAGCGCATTTATTGGACGCCATGAACCGTCGGTTTGATAGCGTCGCTCAAATTGTGGGGTACGTTAGCCATAACGTCGAAAAGACCGCAATGGAATTGGGCAAAACTCAAACGCCGCTATGCCGGTTGGAAGGCGATATTCCGCTGCCGGTCGATACAAAATCAACGCCGCTTGTTACAGGAAACGTCTTTATTTCGTACCGCCATTGTAACGCAGACCTGGTGGCACCGGTCGAGGAAGAACTCAAAAAACGGGGAATTTCATATTTCATTGATCGGGTCGGGGTCAACTACGGTATGGAGTATTCCGAAGCGTTAACGCAGGCGCTCAAAGCCTCAAAAGTTTTGCTGTTTTTCTGGACGAAAGACGCTAAAGGTTCCACGGATTTGTTTCGAGAAGTCAAAATGGCTCTGGATCTCAAAAAGAGGGTTATTCCATACAAGATAGGGGCTTTCAATGCTATTGAACATGACTCCTTGTATTATCAACTCTCTCCGTTGAGCCGCTATGAAGTCGCTGCGCAAACTCCGGAAACAGTTATTGAAATCGTCAATCGGGTAGAACAGGCGTTATCTGGGAAATCTCATGTTACGCTCAATCTTCCTGAGAGTTCGGAAGATGCCGTTATTGAAAAAATTGTATTTGAGAAACGTCAACAAACTCCACTTGAAGTTCTGCCAAAACAACCGCAAGAGACTGTTATTCAAAAAAAGGATACAGAAAAAAGTCCAATAACAGTAGATTTTATTCAACCGAAAAAACAGAATAATTCAAATTGGTCATTTTGGCTGTGTTGTGTTATTGCTGGAATTCTTGTATTACCACCTATAATAGGCTTTGTTTATTCATTGATTGAATCATCTGTTGAAAAATCAAAACAAAGACAACATGCGATGATTATTGCCAATGCTCAATATGAAATGCAACAGAAGACGAGAATGTTAAGAATTGGAAGTATTGCTGGCGAACGCATTACAATAACGGTTAACGGCGCTGAATTTGCGTTTCGCTGGTGTCCAGCAGGAACATTCACGATGGGGGCGCAGTATTATGAAAGTGGACGCGAAAAAGACGAAACGCCACATACGGTTACGTTAACCAAAGGTTTTTGGATGATGGAAACAGAAGTAACCAATAAGCAATGGGAAGCGCTAATGGAGTATAGCCATAGAAGTCCTAACGAAAGCGAATATCTTCCTATTGAAAGCGTTTCTTGGAAATACTGCAAAGATTTTTGTCTTAAGACAGGATTGAAGTTACCAACAGAAGCTCAATGGGAATATGCCTGTCGAGCTGGCAGTACAAATACGCGCATAAATAATTTGGATGAAATAGCTTGGTATAAATCTAATAGTTATGACTGTACTCAACAAGTAGGAACTAAGAAACCCAATGCATGGGGATTATACGATATGCTCGGTAATGTTTGGGAATGGTGCGCTGATTGGTACGAAGATTATCAACAGGATAATGTTATTGATCCAACAGGTCCATCGAGTGGTATCAGTCGTGTAAATCGGGGTGGTAGTTATAAATCTAGATCAGAGTTTTGTCGACCTGCAAATCGTAACAGGTATAGAGCTGAGGATAGTTATAATGACGTAGGTTTTCGTTGTGTGATAGTTCCATAAAAAAAGGCATATAATTTAATCTTCGTGACAAGAGTGATTTTAAACCTAATATATGGGAGATTTAGGAATACTATTATTTTATTGTAAGTTATTGCACTCCGTTATTTGAACAAGTTTCGTTTTTTCTTTTTGCGGATTATATCCGGGATCCAGATGCGCGTTCGACTCCGCATTACATTTTTGTGTGTTACGTATTCCGTGGGTTTCACCCACGGCTAGAAACATTGAACCGCTAAAGCGGTTCTAGCGGAAGCGTAACTATGTTTGCTTCGTTCTCTCCGTTACCGCCTTCCATTATTTTGCACTCTTTGCGTTCTTTGCGGCTTTAAATTTAGCGGACTTTGTCCGCCTTGAAAAAAGTTTCGGTCGCCAGCAAGCTGGCTCCCTTTTAGGGAAGTTTTTTCAAATTGAAGTAAAAAGGGAATAAGCGACCAACGGGAGCGATTATAACACGTCTCGCGCGGTAGCGCGGATTGGGAGCGGCGCCTCGCCGCCCTTTTTTGAAAAAAAGGTTCTTCCCCTCAAACTCCCCTTTCCAAAAAACTTTAGTAAGGGAAGAAAATAAGGTAAGTACGACAATTAACTAATCGGCGAAAATCCGTTTAATCCGTAAAATCCGTGAGCTAGCTGACCTGCTCATAACCAATGCCTCGCGGCCTCTTGCAATTCTTTTTTCCTTGCTGTATAATCGCCTGTATGAATAAAAAACAAATCTTGCGAATCGTTTTGAGAGTTGTCGGCGTTGCGGCGACGTGCGCTGCGATACTGGGCTGGGCGGGTTCGACGATTGTCGTCAGTCCGCTGGCGGGAATTACGCTCTGGATAGCCGCCGGGACGTTGTGTCTGACGCCGTTCGTGCTGCTTTTGGCGAGCGTTTTCGTCCCCCGGTTTTTCTGTCGGTTCCTTTGCCCGATGGGCGCGGCGTTTGACGTTGTCAGCTGGATTGGGAAAAAGCTGGGCGTTCCCCGGATTTCCGCCCGATGGGTTCCCAACCTCCGATTTGTCTTTCTTATCGCGGCGATTGCCGCAGCGTTTTTCGGCATCGCTGGCGCGCTCATTTTCGACCCGACGGTTCTGTTCAAGGGATTCGTTTTGCTCTCGCCGTATTCGTGGGGATTGATTCTCGTCCCCGTATTGCTGGTTTTGACGCTGATAATTCCGAAATTCTGGTGCGTTCGCGGCTGTCCGCTCGGCGCGCTGCAGGACGCGGCATTCTTCCCGATTCGATGGATTAAAAAGCTGCTGGGAAAAGAGCAGAACGAAGATCAGCCGGACTTGCGCGGCATCGCTCAACGGCGATACGCCTGGGCGGCAACGATTCTCGGTCTGACGGCGGCAGGCGCGTACGGCGCGTACAGTAAACAGGAGGAATCGAAAAAGAGTTCTCAGCGCAATCCGCTGATTCTTCCGCCTGGCGCGGGAACGGAACTGCAAATGGCGTCGCAGTGCGCCCGATGCGGAGCGTGTTTCAAGTCGTGCCCGACGAAAGCGATTCAGCCGATTTCCTTTGAACAGTCCCCGATTCTCTGGGGCGCACCTCAAGTCGATTTTCAGACGGAATCTGACAATCCCACTTACTGCGAATATACGTGTAACAAATGCTCGGAAGTCTGCCCGACAGGCGCGATAGAAAATCTGACGCTGGAAGAAAAACAGAATGTCGTCCTGCGGCCTGTTACGCTGAACTACTCGGAATGTCGGCTCAATTTCGAGAAAGAATGTTCGATCTGTGTAAACGTATGTCCGACCTCCGCTCTTGAAAAGCAGTGGTCGGACGAGCAGTACCTGACGATTTTAACCGTCAATTTGGACTTATGCGTCGGCTGCGGCAAATGCGCCGCCAACTGTCCGGAAAAGGCGTTGAGATGCGATTAATCGGCAGTAGGCAATAGACTGTAGGCAAATCCCTCATTCGCTTGATTTTACCTCTCCCTTGAAAAACCTGTATACGGTATATAATATAAACTGTTATTCTGGCAAGTCCGAACCTGTTAGTAATCATCGACTTGCCGGGCGCGTTCCTTTTAAAAAGCAGGTTTTATCATGACAGTTAATATGACGCGAGTTCACAAAAACGTTCATCCAGACGAAGCGACGTTAAACCATTTGACCGAAGCCGCCAACCGGCTCGTTCAGACGCGCCGCTATCAAATGGGATACCCGTTCGATCAGGAAACGAATCTGGAAGGATTCTATAAATGGCTTATCGAAACTGGGTTGTGCAACACAACGTTGATCAGCGTCGGAAGCCCCTATAAAGAGGCGTGGGACATGCTCGACGTCGACGAGTTCGAACGCGCCATTGTCGATTTCTACGCCAAGGCGTTCGGGTTTCCTGCCGATTCCTGGTGGGGATTCATTTCCAACGGCGGCACAGACGGCAACATGCACGGCTTGTATTTCGGCAGAAAGTATCTGGCGTCGAAATCCGACCTGTCTCCGATTCTGTATGTTTCCGCCGAGGCGCACTACTCGGTTCAAAAGCTGGGCGACGTCCTCAACATGGAAACCCGCGTTATTAAAGCGCTGCCCGGCGGACAGATGGACGCGTCCGACCTTCGCCGTCAGCTTGACCCGACTCGTCCTGCTCTGATCGGAATCGCCATCGGCGGTACGTTCAAAGGCGCAATCGACAACCAGGACGAAATCGACGCGGTTCTCAAAGACGTCAACCCGCCGGCGTACTATCGGCATCTGGACGTCGCCCTTTTCGGCGGATACTTGCCGTGGTTGAACGACCCGGAAGCGAACGCCGTTCTCAATCAGGCGAAAAAGGGATTCGACTCCCTCGCCGTTTCCGGTCACAAATTTTTGGCGATGAACGAGCCGTGCGGCGTGTTCGTTTGCAAAAAAGAAATTCTCGATACGCTCCACAATGTAACAGTCCCGTATCTCGACTGCGTCATTCCGACAATCAGCTGCTCCCGCAGCGGGTTCGACGTTCTCAAGCTGTACTGGCGAATAACGACCTCCGGCGCCGATGGGTTCCGTGAAGAAGCGGAACATTCTCTCGCCATGACCGCCAAGCTGGTCGACGCTCTCAAAAAGCGTGACATCGAACCGTTTGTCAACCGATGGTCGAACACGGTTCTGTTCAAACGTCCTGCGGCGGAAATGATTCACAAGTACTGCATGGCGTGTCAGGGAGATTTGTCACACGTTGTCGTGATGCAGTATTTCGACGAGCCATTGATCGAACAATTGGCAGATGACATCGCAAAGTAGTTAGGAGCTAAGAATGAGGAGTTGGATTCGCCGAAGGCGAATTACTATTCCCTACTCCCTATTCCCTACTCCCTTAAGTACTTACAACTCAACGCTTTTCCCCATCCCGCTCCCGCTGGGTTATCCTGCTTATCCGGTACAAGCGGAATATTTTTTCAAGATTTTTTAAAAATCTTTCAAAAAATTCTTGACATTGAACGAAAAATAGATTATACTAGATGTGTCAGTCGAGAAAAGAGGTTGAGGGCTGATAAGTCTTAAGCGTCTTTTTTCAGCGGACAAAAAGGTTTTTGTTATTTTTCATTTTTTCAAAAATTTTTCAAATCATCGCGAACCATCTTTCAGGTTGTTGCGTATCAATTACAGAAGTTGAGCGGATACTCAATAAAGTCTTTGAGCTATGACGGTTCTCAGACTTGGCCGCAACGCTTTGAAACTTGTTGAACTCGTTCAATTTCGTCATGGTTTGAATAATATCGTATTTGTCATTTTAACTCCTTTCGCGTTAATCTCCAGCGGCGGTTCCGCTGGAACTTTTCCCGACCGTTTTGGTCACAGTCAGCGATAAGCGTTTAATCCGTAATTAAATACGCCTTTCGGACAGGCGTTTTTGGTTGCTTCGGAACGCTTCCGCAAACAACTTTCCTCCTTTTTCATTTGGTTTTATTATTTCAGTTAACCTTTAACAACTACAGGAGACAAAGTAAAAGATCGGCTTGTTTTTTTATCCGAACGCAGAGGCTTATTATGAGGTTCATCATTAAAGATCCGTTGTTCGGGACGGCAGATTAGGCAACATCCGCGATTTAACTCTTATTGACTTCGAGGGTTCTCGAAGACCTTAAAAGTTTATCGAGTATCGATTGCGCCTGTAACGCGTTTGACATTTTTTGGAGAATTCGATCAAGGTGTCCTGACCCTTCAGAAAGGCAGGAATGGTTCTACCGGAAAAGTCAAAAATAGTTGCAAAGTTAATTATCCAAGGCGAAAAATCGTTATCCCCGTAAACTTGAAATTCCGTTACATTGCCTTAATCGAAACCGTCCCTTAGATATGTTTCCATCACTTTTTGTAAACGCGTGTTTTTTACAGCGTCCTTGAAAGGAGGACTTTTAAGTGTTTAAACCTTACTGTAACAACGCAAGGTTTGAAAGTCAGAGTTTCCGAACATATAAAGCTTGAGCAGCGCGGCGCCCCGCTTCAGTGCGGTTTAACTTGCCCCCTCATCATTTTTCAACACATGGGAAACTGAACTTTCGAGCCTTGCGTTTTTTTATTTCTTGTACGCTCTCTTTTGTTTACCCCCTCAAATCTTTTTTTATTTTTTTCTCAAAATTCTCCCCTCCACGCTTGCATTTTCATTTTGATTCTGTTAGAATTATCTCCATAAGATTGCGTATATTAACCCAACAATTCACCTATAACAAGAAGGAGAGTTTTTATGAAACGTCGCGATTTCTTTGCCGCGTCCGTTGCCGCCGCAGCCGCAGTAACGGCGTCTTCCCTCGTCAAGGCTGACTGCACCACCGACGAATGGGACGGCAAAAGCCCGAACCAGTCCAGCAAAGCCAAGCTTCGCATTTCCAGCCAGATTGGCATCATCCCCGGAAAAAATGACGAAGAAAAATTCGAAAAAATGAAGAAATGGGGCATTGAAGGCGTCGAGCTCGGCGGATGGCACGTCAACGACCCGGAATACTGGAAGAAGGCTCTTGCAGACAGCGGCTTGTCTCCGTCTGCGGTTTGCTGGGGTTCCCACAACGGCGACCTCTGCTCCGACATCGTCGAAAAGCGTCAGCAGGGTATTGACGATCTCAAGAAGGCTCTCGAAGGAGCTGGAATTATCGGCTGCACCGGCGTTATTTACGTTCCGGCGTTCAACGGACAGACGAAACTGACCAACCAGGAAATCCGCAAAGTCCTCCTGGACACGTTCCCGCCGCTGGCGGAATTCGCTGCTGAATGCGGTACGAACATCATTTTCGAACCGCTCAACAGAGGCGAAGCGTACTTCCTGCGTCAGGTTGCCGATGGCGCCGCGATCGCTCGAGACGTCAACGGCGGCAAAGGTATCGGCGTCATGGGAGACTTCTACCACATGTCCATTGAAGAAACCGACATGATGGGCGCGTTCATTTCCGCCGGTTCTTATCTCAAGCACGTTCACCTGGCAGGCGGAACGACCGACCCGCGCCGAACCATTCCCGGACAGAACAAGACCCGTTTCGTCGAAGGATTCCGCGGCTTGAAGTACATCGGATACGACAAGTTCTGCTCGTTTGAATGCGGCGTCCAGGGCGACAAAGAAGTCGAGATCCCGAAAGCGTGCGAATTCCTCCGCAGAGAATGGGAACTCGCGGTTATCTGAGATTAGTTGTTAGTGGTAAGTGGTTAGTGGTAAGGAAAACCAAAGATTATCGCTTTGCGTCCTTACCACTTAAAACCGTTCACTTAGCGCTTCTCTGATTAGTTGTCAGTGGTAAGTGGTTAGTAGTTAGTGGTAAGGAAAAGCAAAGATTAGCGCTTTGCGTCCTTACCACTTAAAACTATCCACTTACCACTTTTCTGTTACTTCTCCAGCATCTGTTTGCAGATCTTGCTGCATTCCCAAAGCATTCTGGGCAGGTGGAAACAGCCTTTGAAGATGTTGCCTTTCTGCGTTGAGGAAATCGTGCCGTCGCGGTGCAGGTATCCGTACCAGTCGCCGTACTCGCTGTCGGTGAAGTGCGAGAACGCCCAATCGTGAACCTGTTTGTGCATGTCGGCGTACTTGTCGTCGCCGGTAAGCTGGTACGCCAGCAGCGTCGCGATAATCGTTTCGTTGTGGTTCCACCAGAATTTCATGTCGTGCCAGTACTCGACAGACGGTTTGTCGAACACGTCGCGGAAATAGAGCATGCCGCCGTACTGCTTGTCCCAGCCGCGCTCCCACATCCAGTCGAGAATGTCAAGCCCGGTTTGGATGTAGTCCTGACGGTTTCTCCGTTTCCCTTCGTCCATGATAAACCAGGCGCCTTCGATGGCGTGTCCCGGGTTGAGCGTTCGTCCTTCGCAGGAATCGACGATGTCGCCGTTGGGCGCGACGGATTCCATGACGCAGCGAATGTCCGGCTTCATGAAGTACTTTTGAACCATCTCGATGCACTCGTCAATTTTCGCGTCGGCGCCTTCCAGCTGAATGGAATCGCGCAGCTGCTGAATGGTCGCAATGAGAATGGCATAGTAGCCCAGCCCGATCATGGGTCGGACGTCTGTAAACTTGGGCGGATACGGGACGTGGTTGGCGAAAATATTGTAACATTTAAGCGCCAGTTCCTTCGCGTGGTCGGAGCCGTCCGCCTTTGCCAGTTCCCCGAAGGAGATCGCCCCGAACGACTCGCTGAACGCGTAACGGCGTTTGCGAATCGGGCGGCCGTCGCGGGTAAGCTGGAAGAACATTCTCCCGTCTTCGTCGAAGGCGTACTTCTCGACAAAGTCCAGCGTCTGCCGGCATTGATCCAGCCAGACGGGGTTCTTCGTTTCGCAGTTGTTGTACAGATGCCCCATCACCCAGGCGAAACGCCCTTGCTGCCAGACGCCCTTGTCGGTGTCGAACAGCTTGCCCTCCCGGTCGACGCAGGTCATAATCCCGCCCTGCTCGGCGTCGACAGCGTGGTTGAGCCAAAATGGAATGGAGTCGTTAAACAGCGTATTGGTATAAAGCTGATACAGTTCGTTGATGTGGTCTTTTGTGTACATAGTAGGCAGTAGGCAGTAGGCAATAGGCAGTAGGGTTAGGGAAAAGGCAGTATACAGTGGGCAGTGGGCAGTAGGATTTTAGGTTTATTAGAGGCAGTCGGCAGCAAGATTGTTTAAACTATTGCCTACTGCCTCTTGCCTACTGCCTCATTACTCAATCACTCCAAGCGCTTCGATTCGTGACAAAATATCCTTCTTTCCTTCCGGGGAGATGGACTTGAGCGGGAGTCGGACGTCGCCCATATCCAAGCCGTGAGCGGACATCATGACTTTGCCCGCCGCAACGCCGCCGTACTGAACGAGGATGTCAACGACCTGGCAGACTTTTCGCATGGATTTCTGAACCGCGTCAAAGTCGCCGGCTTTCAGGTCGCGAACGATTTTCAGATACGTGGGAGCCATGTAGTTGTACGTGCTTCCGATTGCGGACTTCGCGCCGAGGACGACCGCGCCGGCAAAGAACTCGTCGACGCCAAAGGTGATGTCGTATTTCCCGTCCAAAGCCGCCAGACAGTTTTGGTACTCGTACAGGTCAACGCTGTTGAACTTGATTCCCGCCAGCTGCGGCAGGCGTTTGTCGGCGCATTCGAGGAACTTGACCATCGACAGGTTGATGCCCGACATGCCGGTATGATAATAGTAGAACGGGAGGTCTGGAGCGGTCTTGAGAGCTTCGCAGCAATAGTCAACCAGCGTTTCGACGCTGCCCGGCTTGAAGTAGTTGGCAGGGACGACGCTCAGGGCGTCACACCCGATTTTCTGGGCGTACGCCGCCAGATTCTGAACGTCCGTCAGAGCCAGCGCGCCGACGTGAGCGATAATCGTCAGCTTGCCCTTCGCGGCTTTCACCCATTCGTCCATGACGGCTTTGCGTTCGTCGACGGAGCAGGAAATGCCCTCGCCGGTCGTCCCGCAAATATAGACGCCCATGACGCCCTGACGCTGAAGCAGTTCCGCCTGCTGACCGATAACGCTGTAATTGACGCTCCCGTCGACGTTAAACGCCGTATGCGTCGCTGCAATAAGTCCCGATAATTTGTTCATATTGAAATCTCCTTGGTTAAAGTGGTTTGTTAATCAATCTCTTTCGGCATATATTTCATCGTCAAGCCGTCCAGCTGTTCCATGGTCGGTTTGTCGGTAAAGAGGGAAACGACGTATCCGACGATAACGCACGCCAGCAGTCCAGCAACGCTGTAAAGCAGGAAGTGCGGTTTGACGGGAACGACGTTTGTATAAATCAAAACGATGTTGACAACGTACGACGCCGCCAACCCGGCAACTGCGCCTGCCCCGTTGATTCTCGGGATAAACAATCCCATGACGAACAAGCCCGCTAGGCCGCTGGTGAGAATCCCAATGACTTTTTGGAATTCCATAAACAGCGATTTGATGTCAATCGTGGCAATCAGCAACGCGAAGGCAATCGCCGCCGTTCCGGAAATGAACGACGCCCATTTGGCGACTTTGAACGCTGCGGCTTGATCGTTGCGAATGAACCGGCAGTAGAAGTCGGACACGAACGCCGTTGACGCTGAATTGAAGTTGGCGGACAGGGTCGACATTGCTGCGGCAAAAATAGCTGCAATCAACAGTCCGGAAACGCCCGTCGGCAAGCTCGAAACGATGTACGTGGGGAACACCGCGTCGTTTTGGTACAGCGACCAGTCGAACAAAGCGGCGTTGGATTTATAGTACGCGTAAAGCGTCGTTCCGATAAAGTAGAACAGGGTCGAGCAAATCACCGACAGAATCCCGTTAAACCAGATCGAATGCGCCGCCGCCTTTTCGTCTTTGGTGGTCATGTACTTCTGAACAATCGTCTGGTCGGACGTGTACGAACTGAGGTTTGTTACAATCCCGCCGATAAACGTTACCCAAAAGACGGGTTCCACCCAGGACCAGCTGAAGTCAAACGGATGGAATTTATCGTTGGCGAGCGCCATCTGAATGACGCCTGACGCGCCGCCGTCGGTTCCCATAATCAGCAGAGCGACGGCAATCAGCGCGCCGCCGACAAGCACAACCGCCTGAATGAACTCTGACCAGATAACCGCGCTCACGCCGCCGATGGTCGAGTAAATGACTGTTACAGTTCCCACCAGAATGATGGACGCGAACAGGTTCATGCCGATAATTACCGACAGCGCCAGCGCCGGCAGATAAACGACAATCGCCGAGCGGACAATCATAAATATAATAAACGCCGCCGACGCGAAAACCCGGGAGAAAACGTTAAACCGCTTTTCCAGGTACTCGTAAGCCGACGTTATTTTCAATCTCCGATAGAACGGCAAATACAAATAGATGACAATCGGAACGAGAATGAAAATCGCAATCGTCATCGGGTACAGACGCCAGGACGAGCTGAACGTCATGGCGGGCACGGTCATAAACGTAATCGACGACAGCATCGCGGCAAAAATCGCCACGCCGTTGACCCACCAAGGAATTCGCCCGCCGCCTTTGCAGTAGTCGTCTATGCCCTTGTTCTTCCGCATGAAGAAGTACCCAAAGGGAAGCATCAAGCCCAGGTACGTCAAAAAGACAATCCAGTTCACCGTTCCAAACGAACGGTTAAGTGACAGATTGAGAACCTGCAGTCCCGACCATCGCTGCGCCGGTTTGACTTCTCCGCCGGCAACGAGAAGCTGACTGTTGAAGTTCATTGCCGCAGCGCCGCAGACGGGCGTGGGAAGCGTTACATTCCCTTTTTCAAAGAACGTTCCTTCTTCGATTACCGTATGGTAGACGAACATTTTCTTTTCCCAGTTGAACGACTCCGGCGTTCTGGCGTAATATTCCGCCAAATAGGCGTCTTTCTCTTCCCCGGTCAGCGTATTGAGCTTTTCGTTGACTTCCGTCCAGACGTCCGCATTGAACCCGCCGACAAGGAGAATCGACTGCGCGCCGACTACGACCGCCGTCGACCCGATTGTACAAAAGCGTTCGCCCTTGTATTCGAGGTCAGCCAGACGAGTCCATTTGGATTTCAGCGCGCCCGCATCGTCGCGAATCGGCTGCATTTTCCAGACGTCGTAGAGCGGCTTTCCGTTCGCGCCTTCGGCTTTATCGTACCCGCCGAAAACAAACAGGGCTGTTACATCGTGATTGGAAACGCGAACCGCGCCCGCCGGCTGAGAGCGAACGACGTCGTTTTGAAAGTCGTCCGGAATGCCGTCCAGCTCAACCCATTTTTTGTTGTCCAGAGCAAACAGTTTCCCGCTGGCGAAGACGTAGGCAACCTTCCCAATCGCGCCGCCGCAGCCCATTGTACATGGGGCAGGCAGATCCGGCATGGACGTCAGCTCGACAGAATCGGTTTTCGCGTTGTATTCCGCTTTCCAGACTTTTGTCGATTCCCCGTTTTCATTCGCCCCGCCGCAGAGCAGCAAATAGGAATCGAACGCGACAGTAACGCCTTCTGCAATCGGTTCCGGCAATCCTTCCGGCGATTCCTTATCGTCGACCAGAACCCGAATGGACTTTGCTTTCCAAGCGGTATTCCCGTCAACGGTTTCCTGAATGAGCTGGGAAACGGCTCGAGAATAGCGCTTCTTCCCGCCGTCTGCAATGGGAGCGTCAAAATACGAGCCGCCAAAGATCAAGGCGACCTTCTGTACGTCTCCGGGCGCAGCGTTCGTCTTGCCGACGACGCCATAGAACGGGCGCGCGACCTCTTCGTGAAGGACGCTCTGCTGAACTATCCATTGCAGAGCAGTGTTGTTCTCCTGCGCTTGGGCTGAAAAGGATGTAACAAATGCAATCGCAGCAAACGCCGCCGTAAAAATTAGTAGTCGTCGAATGTTCATTGAGTCAATTTTTCTAGTTCTTTTTCAAAAGCGGTAAGGGTCTTGTCGTCAAACAGGACAAAACGAATCAGGGTAATCGAGTCGTGTTTCTGAAGAAAGTCTCGAACGGCTTTGAGGGCGATCGGCGCAGCTTCGTCCAGCGGATAGCGATACGCTCCCGTTCCCAAAGACGGAAACGCGACGCTGGTGCAGTCGTTCCTGACCGCGACGAGCAGCGAATTATAGTACGCCTTATAGAGCAGTTCCGGACAGACGGGATTAGACGAGTACCGGGGCGCAACCGCGTGAATAACGCATTTCGCTTTCAGCCGCCCTGCCGTCGACGCCACCGCAGAACCCGTCAGACACCCTGCTGGATAGCGGCGGTCTGTATCCGCCATGATTGATGACCCGCCGGCAGCGTGAATCGCGCCGTCGACGCCTCCGCCGCCCATTAAATGCGAATTCGCGGCGTTGACAATCGCGTCAATTTCCTGCTTGACAATGTCGCCCTTAACCGCCTCGACAATAGTATTATTGATTTGAATCTGTTTCATAATGCCCTTATTGTATCCGATAGAAAAGTCCGGGTCAATAGGGAGGAAAGAAAAAAATACATCTTTTTAGAAAGTCGACGTTTGATTAGAGTTAGGAGTGAGGAGTGAGGAGGGAGGAGTTGGGAGATGGCGCGTTAGCGTCCGGGGGAGTGCGGCGCCCTTAGGCGCCGCCTTGTCCAATGACCCGCGCGTGTACTGCGACGAAGCCGAAACCCATACCGGGTCGCGGACGAAGTCCGCCGAAGAATTTTAAGCCGCAAAGAACACAAAGAAATGGAAAGCGGTAATGGAGAGAAAATACAGGCGAGCCACGGGTGTGAACCCGTGGGTATGAGCGAAGCGAACGTAATTACGCATTCGCCGTCAATCTTCGTTCCATTTGCCTAGTTGTTTAAGAACTTCCTTTGCAGGTTCATAACCTTGTTCCGCCGCCTTGCGGAACCATTTTTCAGCTTCTCCCAAATCTTTGTCAACGCCGTTGCCTTCAGTATAGATAAAGCCCAGATTTATTTGCGCCTCAACATCTCCATGTTCAGCCTCTTTTTTCAACAATTCAAACGCTTTGGCACGACATCTTTCGGCTTCTGTCACATTTTTTTCAACGACTTCGCCATCTTCATAGCACTTCGCCAACATTGCATACCCTCCGGGGCAATCCATATCCGCCGCTTTTTTCAACAATTCAATCGCTTTTGTCGAGTCTTTCTCAACGCCCTTGCCTCGAAGATAGAAATCTGCCATATAGACATACGCCTCGGCATTGCCCAATTCTGCTGACTGTTGCATAAGATCAAAAACTTTCTTTTGATCTTCCACAGACTGTTCACTGGGCTTGCTATTTACCATGATTGTAAACGCCTGGTCGAAAAGCTCTTTTGCTTTTTGGGACTCGCTTGTCTTGTCTGCGTTTGGAGAGCACGATGTTAAAACGGCAACAAAGAGTAACGCAATCGTTAAAGCGAAGATTTTGGAAAAACGTGTCATGTTTACTGGAACTCCTGTAAAAGCTGGGTTAAGGAATCGTTTTCGATATCTGTTTCGCAATTATATTAGAATTCCTGCGCATTGCAAGCGGGGAGGAAATATTTTCATGCATTTAGAGACCGAATTATTACTTTTGCGGGCGAAGACGCCCGCGAACCAGCGGGGCGAGCATTTTTTCTGCGAAAGAGATTTTTGGAGGCTTCCGCCGCAAGCATAACGCCAATTGATTCTTTGCGTCCTTTGCGTTCTTTGCGGCTTAAAAACTCTTCGCGGATGATATCCGCGCCCCGAGAAGGCGTTCGGCTACGACAAAGGTTTTAGCGGGTCTTTGGACAAGGCAGCGTCAAGCCGCCGCATTCCCCGCCGCAAGCGACCCGAGAAGAGTTTTCGGCTGCGTCGTTTTGTTATGTACGCTTCTCGGCGTCTTTGTTTCTTGTGTAAAATTTATTTAGCTTGCGTATTTTGAATAACCGTTTCTGTTTGACGTTATTATCGGAACAGAATGCGGGGATTCTTCTACGATTTTTGAAATCCATCCTCGCCTATTATTAAAATATCTGGTATAATAATATATTAGCGGCTAGTTGCAAGATACATGTTTAAGCGCATGACTTGCTCACAACGCTCCTACTTCCGCTTTTGTCATCCGGCGAAAGCGGGCAAGACACTCTACGCAATTATTTTAAGGATGCCCCCTATGAAACGGATAATTACAACGATTTTGGCGCTTGGTTTGGTTTGCAGTTTGAACTGTTCGGTTCAGGCGCAGCAGCAGCTTTCTGCCGGCGCGTCGGCGGCTCAGGCGGCGGCGATTGAGTCGCTTCAGGCTCTCGAACCGCGGAACATGGACGAGTTCATGGAAAATGCGCTGCTGTTCAGCAAACTGTGGCGCAACGATTTGGCGCAGAAGAATTTCGCCAAGGTTCTGGAATTCAACCCGAAGGAAGAAGACCTGATTCGTCTGCATGAAATGGCAACGCGAATTCTGCCCAACTACATGGACGAACTGGAAGACTCGCCTGACCTTCAGCCGTCTGGAAGCGTCTTGGCGGAAAAGATTCGAGAGGCATTGAACAATCGCTATCACAGCGAAGAAGCGGTTGCCAACGCAGTCAAGGAATATCTTGCCGCTGAATGGAATTCGGACAAGTCTCGTGAATCGTTCTCCGTTCTCAACCGGACGGCGGACGTTGCAGCGGCGTCTTTGCTGGAAGCGATGCATAAAGAAGGCGCGTCAAAAGACGTTAAGAAAAAGGCTGCGACGGCTCTGGCGGCTTTGGACGGTTCAGCGCGCGGTCCGTTGATTGCGGCTCTGGACGCGGGAGAACCTGAGTTCGTTGGTCAGTGCGTTACAATTTTAGGCGCTCGCAAAGATTCTGACGTCTTGCCGTTTATCTATGGGTTTACGGCAGACCAGTGTGCGGACTCCGTTAAAAAGGCGGCTGTAGCGACGTTGAAAAAACGCGGCGCGACCATGTACGACGCCAACGCGGCGGCGAAAATGCTCATTCAGATGTCAAAGCGTTCTCTGGCGGGCGAATCGTTCCCGGAAAACTGCATTGACGATCAGGCGGACGTCTGGAGCTGGAACGACGAGAAGGGCAAGCCGGTTCATACGCTTTACCCGATTCGGCTGGGTCAGCTGCTCCGCGCTGTTCGATTGGCGCGCGGCGCTCATTCCCTCTTGCCGGACAACAAAACCGTTGAAAAAATGTATTGGACGGCAGAAGCAGAATTTCTGGCGGCGTACCCGGACATTGCTCGAGAGATGATGACCAGCGTTTCGCTGGATTCGATTACGGCAGATAAAACGTCGGAGAATATCGTCAAGATTAATTCCCTGTTG
>JAFZAL010000127.1 GCA_017557195.1 Thermoguttaceae bacterium
GCAATCCGTTTGTCATATAAAAGGCAGTAGGCAGTAGGCAATAGGCAGTAGTTTTTAAGACGCTTGCGTCCTAATGCCTGTTTCTTGTCTAAAGCCTCAAAAAATCCTAACAACCAACTAATTCCATGGCTGTATTTCTTTTGGTTTTGTTCCTGCTGTTGTGTTTCTTCTTGCTGGCGATTCTGGGAAAGAAAAGCCGTCTGTTTTGCATTTCCATTCTTGTAACGATTTTTATAGGGCTGGCGATAATTAGCGTAACGAAAAACGACACTGTTCACTTTCAGGGTGAAACGATGGGGACAACCTATCGTGTAACGATTGTCGTGCCGGTATACAAGGCTCTGACTAAAGATTTTAGAGAGAAACTGCTTAAGAAAAAGATTGACGAGGAACTGGCGCGGGTTAATGCGTTGATGTCAACGTACGACGCCAATTCCGAGCTGTCGCGTTTGAACAGTCATCAGTCTGAGGAGCCGTTTCCGATTTCCGCCGACACGACAAAGGTGTTGCGTCTGGCGCTGGAAATAGCGCAAAAGACCAACGGCGCTTACGACCCGACCGTCGGACCGCTTGTCAACTTATGGCGATTCGGTCCGGAAGACCGTCCGGAAAAGGTTCCGTCTGACGAGGAAATCGCCGCCGCCAAAGCTCGCGTAGGCTGGGATAAAATCAAGATTATCGAACAGCCCGGCGCCGATTCTCAGCCGCAGTACGCCGTCGTCAAGTCTGACCCCAACGTCTATATTGACCTGTCCAGCGTCGCCAAAGGGTTTGGGGTGGACTGCGTCGCAGAGCTTTTGATTCAAGGCGGATACAAAAATTTCCTCGTCGACGTCGGCGGAGAACTGCGTTCCTGCGGTAAAAACGTTGCTGACAAAGACTGGTCTGTGGGAATCAGCAGCCCAATTTTAACGGACGACTCGATGGCGAAAACCGTCTCTTTGAGCGACAAAGCGATTGCCACGTCAGGCGACTATCTGAACTTCTACGAGCTGGACGGCGTGCGGTACTCGCATATAATCGACACGCAGACCGGGCGGCCGATTACGCATAAAACCGCGTCCGTCTCGGTTATCGACGACTCCTGCATGACCGCCGACGCCTGGGCGACAGCTCTGCTCGCTCTGGGCGCAGAACAGGGAAAGCCTCTGGCAAAAGAGAACGGACTCCACGTTATTTTCCTCGTCCGCGACGGCGACGAGTTTATCGTGGAGAGCGTGAATCAGGAATGAGCGCTTTCGGGGGGCGGGTATTACCCGCCTAAAATATTATTATTTTTCGCGGACAATGTCCGCTCCCCGGAAACTGCTTTTTAGCTCACGACAAAATTTCCCGCAGGGGAATGAGGACGAAATCCCGTTCGTACATGCGCGGGTGCGGGATAATCAATCGGGGCGAGTTCATAACGACGTCGTCGTACAGTAGAATGTCGAGGTCGCAGGTGCGCGGTCCGTTTTTAATCGTCCGGACGCGCCCGAGATCAAGCTCAATTTTCTGCGTTTGGTTCAATAGCTCTTCCGGCTCCAACCGGGTTTGAACAAGAATCGCCCCGTTGTGGTATTTCGGCTGACCGGCGGGACCGCCGACGGGATCCGTCAGAATCAAAGACGAGTACCTCACAACCGACGTCTCCGGCAGCGCGTTGATTCGGCGGATACATTCTTTATACGTCTTT
Organism: Thermoguttaceae bacterium; assembly: GCA_017557195.1. GTDB lineage: Bacteria > Planctomycetota > Planctomycetia > Pirellulales > Thermoguttaceae > RUG11551. Next base: position 1,676 of record JAFZAL010000127.1, read on the forward strand.
TGAGCGTTTCCCAAATTCGCTCCAAACGCAATCGCCGCCATCGCGGGAGCGTTCGGGTCAGTTCTCGGCGGTAATACGGGCTTGTTCATAGGGAGGCAATAGGCAGTAGACAATAGGCAGTAGGTATTCTAATCTAACCAGATACTCTTTTTTAGTATACTGACCGTGCGGGTTTTGTCAATCGGGTTTTTGTCAAAAGTTTTGATAATAATTTACTAATCCCTCTTTGAAAAAAATAAAAAAAGTGTATAATGCTTTATCGATTTTCGAATCTCTAACGTGAATATTGGTTCATAATTAGAGGTTTATTCGTAAATTTAAACCGCATAAAATAATGACGACTAAACAAGAAACCGTTAAAGTTGGATTGGTTGGATTCGGAACCATCGGGACGGGAGTTGCGAAACTTCTGCTCAACGAGAAGAAGCTCATGGCGCAGCGCAGCGGCGTTGATCTGGTTTTGGCGCGCATTGCCGATCTCGACACGACGCGCGACCGCGGCGTTCCGAAGGCGATGAAAATCCTCACCAACTCCGCAGACGATATTATCAACGACCCGGAAATCTCCATCGTTGTCGAACTGGTTGGCGGCACGACGTACGCGAAAACTCTGGTTGAAAAGGCTCTCAACGCCCACAAAAACGTTGTTACAGCAAACAAGGCTCTTTTGGCGACCTACGGCAAAGAGCTGTTCGATCTGGCGCGCGCCAACGGCTGCACAATCGCGTTTGAGGCGGCGGTTGCCGGCGGCATTCCCATCATTGCCGGCATCGGGCAGTCGCTTCAGGCAAACAACATCCAGTCCATTCGAGCCATTCTCAACGGGACGAGCAACTTCATTCTGTCCACCATGGAAGAAACCGGCGCGGACTACGACGCCACCGTCAAAGAAGCCCAGCGTTTGGGCTATGCAGAAGCCAATCCCGCTTTGGACGTCAACGGGTCAGACGCCGCGCAAAAGCTGGCGATTCTGGCGCACCTGTCGTTCGGCGCGATTGTCAACTGGAAGGACATCCCCCGCGTTGGCATCGACGTCGTTCAGAGCGTTGACATGTACTTCGCCAAACAACTGGGTTACAAAATCCGGCTTTTGGGCGTTGCGAACAACACCAAATCCGGGCTGGAACTGAGCGTGTCTCCGACGCTGGTTAAACAGGGAACCAACCTGTCCAACGTTTCCGGCGCGTTCAACGCAGTCAGAGTCGTCGGCGACGCAGTCGGAAACGTCTTCTTCTACGGAAAAGGCGCGGGAGAACTCCCCACCGCCAGCGCGGTCGTGGCTGACATTCTCGACACCGCCATCGGTCGAACGGCTATCACGTTCAAGACGCTCAACCTGTGGGGAGACGAACGCCCCGCCGCCCCGCTGAGAAATCCGGACGACGTCGAAGGACGCTATTATCTCCGCATGGACGTTGCAGACGCCACCGGCGTCATGGCGCAGATTGCCGACATTTTGGCGAAGTCGTCGATTTCTATCGCGTCGTTGCTTCAGTACGGAAACGGCAACGGGAAATCCAACGGAACCGTCCCGATGATTATTTTGACCCACGGAACCAACGAAGGCGCGGTCAACCAGGCGATTGAGAAGATCAAAGCCCTCAAATGCGTCAAAGGCGCCCCGGTCAAGCTGAGAATTTTGGACTAGACCGATTAGCGGTTGCCGAATTAGTAATAGACGCAAGCGGAACGCTCGAATTCCGCTTGCGCCAAGAGCGTACCGACCTCTTGTAATCTATGCCTTTGTTGAGCTTTGGTTCTAATAGAAATTTGATAACCTTTCTGAAAAACTGTCTATTTTTTCTGTAAAAATCTATTGCTAGAATGGTAAATATGTTATGAATATGAAATAGCTTTAAAAAGAGCTTTATTTTTATTAAGATTTTAACGATATATATCGTAAACGGATACATACGGATGTGTATTATATAAGTTAATAGCATAATAATTTACAAATGGATTTGTAAATAGCCATGAAACCCCTGCCCTACGCAATTTCTTGCCTTGCCCATTTTATTTTGACGAGCGGCAAAGTTTGCCGATTGGCGTTAGTCGTTATCTGTCTGGCAGCGGCAATAATCGTTTGCCAGAATGTCAAAGCTGATTTGGTTATCACAGATGAGAATATTGGTTCTTATGACGACGTTAATTACGGAAGCGATAATTTGATTTTCAACATTACCGGCGATGTAACTAACAGCACGATCTGGCGAATTACCGGTTCTGGAACTGTGTATAAAAAGGGTTCCGGATCTTTGAATCTGCAGGGATTGATGTTATTTTCCTCTGTTGAAAATGTTGTTGTCAACGCTGGCGAATTTATTCTTAGTAGAGATTGCTTTTTCCATGCCAATGTTGAAATCACAAAAGATGCGAATAATACAGGTACATTTACAGTTGCCACCCCCGACATGGGCGGTTCCGATTTGAGAAACCTTACAGGAAATGGCGAACTCAAACTTGAGAATGCAAACGCTGTTGGAGCGCGTTTGTTAAACACGAGAGATTCAGAGTTTTCAGGCGTCATTTCCGGAACGGGAAATCTCAGAAAGCTGGGCGACTATACGCTAACGTTGTCAGGCGCTAATACGTTTACCGGCAATATTGAGATTACTCAAGGAAGTCTGACGCTCAAAGACGGAGCTATTGCCGCCAATGGTGAAATTATAGGATATGGTTCCGAGTTGACTTTTGAAGTTTCCAGCGGTGAAAGACTAATTACGATTACCAGTTCAACGAGAATCTACAACGAAGATAAACTGGTTAAGACCGGTAACGGCGCTTTGAAAATTATTTCGGAAGCGCAAGACGGCGTTCAGGCTGAGAGTTGGGTTATTTCCTCTGGACGCATTGATTGTGAAGGCTATTTTGGCACGTTTCCGGATGGCATTGAGGTTGAATCCGGAGCAACAATCTCTGCAGGCAATACAGTTGGAGAGTATAAGACTCGCGGGTCTGACATAATAATCAAATCGGCTGGAATCGCCTTGTTTGAATTCGATTCCTACAGCCCCGATGAACAGAATTACGACATGTTCGTAATCGGAGACGGACCGGATTACACGTTTACCCTGGAAGAGGGCGCGATTGTTGAGCTTGCATTTTTGAGGAACGATGCTGAATCCTGGGCGAAAGAGGGCGCGGTATATCAGTTGGTAGACGACAGTAATTTTGCAAAAAATCAAGACGACGATATAATAGATTACAGCAGTCTTTTAAGAGGAGCCGGCAGCAATCTGTTTTTACTGGAGGGAAGAAAGGGTCAAGGTCTTTTCCTGAAGTATAATCCGAATCCTGTTTTTCCTGAAGTACCGGAACCATCGACGTGGGCGCTGCTGGCGCTTGGCGTTATCGGTCTGTTTTGCTTGCGGAAACTCCGGTAAGTCAAGATTCATTCTTTGTTGACGAGCTTTTGTTAGATGGGAATTCTGATTTTTCCCCCGCCCTCTTGACAAAGTCAGAAAAAACTATATAATACGCGAAATTTATTTTATATCCTGGGGAATCGCGAAACGAGTCCGTTCGTTCGGCAGAGTCGCTGGCGAATCGCTCCTGACCGCGCTCCCGAAAAATCCAAAGGAAATATTCAAATGAAAGAAGGAATTCACCCCCGCTACGTCGAAATGAAGGTTACCTGCGGTTGCGGAAACACGTTCGTAACCCGCGGCACTCAGCCCGAAATGAAAGTCGATATTTGCTCGGCTTGCCACCCGTTCTACACCGGACGTCTGAAGTACGTTGACACTGCTGGACGTATCGAAAAGTTCAACAACAAGTTCTCTGGCAACTACGCCAGCCTCAAACGCGGCAAGAAACAGAATACCGAAACCGCCGAATAGCCTCTTTATAGAGTTTCGCATACCGAGAGACCGAAAGCCCGGATTGGGGGTTTTTAATCTCTCGGTATCTGTTTTAAATGTTCGTCCGGCAATTGGACGTTTAAAGTGGTTAGTGGTAAGTGGTGAGTAGTTAGTAGAATGAAAGAGCAACGCTTTGCGTCCTTACCACTTATAACTTACCACTTACCACTCCCTCCCTTGATATTGAGATCATGAAAAAATTTCTGGAAGAAAAACTGGCTCGATTTGAAGAACTCGAAAAAATGCTCCAAGACCCGGCGGTTTTGGCAGACGGTCCGCGTATGGCGGCGGTGGCGCGCGAACACGGTTCTATTGCCAAAGTCGCAACGGCGTACCGGACGCTCAAGGATTTCAACCGTCAGATTCAGGAAGCCAACGATTTGATCAACGGGCACGACCCGGAACTCAAAGAGCTGGCGGAAGCGGAACTGCCGGAACTCAAGGCGCAGCGCGAACAGGTTTGGGAGTCGTTAATCGACATGACCGCCGGCGGCGAGGACTCCAACCGAACCAAGCTCATTCTGGAAATCCGGGCTGGCACCGGCGGAGACGAGGCGGCTCTGTTCGCCCGCGATTTGTACGACATGTACACGCATTACGCGGAAAACAACCACTGGAAAGTCGAGATCATGGACATGAACGCGACGGAATTGGGCGGGTTTAAGGAAATCGTCCTCGGCATTTCCGGCGAAAACGTTTACCAAAAACTGCAGTACGAGTCCGGCGGACATCGGGTTCAGCGCGTTCCGGAAACCGAGGCGAAAGGTCGAATTCAGACCTCCGCCGCCACCGTCGCCGTCATGCCGGAACCGGAAGACGTCGAAGTCGACTTGAAGCCGGAAGACTACCGTCTGGACAGATTCTGCTCGTCCGGCCCCGGCGGTCAACACGTCAACAAGACGTCGTCCGCCATTCGTCTGACGCACTACGCGACAGGCATCGTCGTCCAATGCCAGGACGAAAAATCCCAGCACAAAAACCTCGCCAAGGCTCTCCGCGTTTTGAAGACCCGCATTTACGAAAAGCTCCACGAGGAAGAAGAAGCCAAACGCTCGGACGACCGCAAATCCAAAATCGGGTCCGGCGACCGCTCTCAGCGAATCCGCACCTATAACTACCCGGAAAACCGCGTTACCGACCACCGCATCGGTCTGACGATTTACAAGCTCGACAGCATCATCGCCGGCAACATGGACCCGATTATCGATGGCTTGCTGGAATACGAACGCCAGGAACAGCGCTTGGCGTTTGGCACGCTGGATTAAGCGCTGCTCGTTGGTTGTGAGCAGGTCAGTCCGCACACGGATTTTACGGATTAGACGGATTTTCACCGATTGGTTTACGATGCTATTACTTTATATTCTCCCCTTACTAAAGTTTTTTGGAAAGGGGAGTTTGAGGGGAAGAACCTTTTTTTCAAAAAAGGTTTTCCCCTCATATTATTTAACTTGAAAAAACTTTCCTAAAAGGGCGCCAGCTTGCTGGCGACCTAAAGTTTTTTCAAGTTGGCGCCACGACGCCCGCTCTATCCCCAAATCTTCTCCAGTTTCTCACATTTCCCTCAAATTCCTCTAAAAATCTCTGCTTTTTAATTGATAATTTCAAAATGCAGTGTATAATATATAGTATACACAGGAACATTTTTTGAGGTTAAATCGTCAAAAATGTATCTGCGATAAAATCGTTTACAAAACTCATTTTCACTTTTTTCATACAGACTAAAAACATGACAAGTTTCCTACGAACTCGTATTCTGTTCTCTCTTGTTTTAGGGCTTTTTGTTTTGACTGCCTCTGCTATGGCAGACGTTACATTTAATGGTACAACGTTTACCGGTTACGGAACCTATGATCAAGCCGTCAATGCAACATCCAATTTGTCGGCTACGCCAACGTTTCATCAGGAAACCGATCCAGATACAGGCGAGCCAGTTACAATTCCACTTACATTTACCAACAACATAGTTTCTACAGGCAATTTTACTCAAACCGGGGAAAACCTTGTTTTCGGCGCTGGAACAGTCAATTCTTTCAATGCGCTTTATATCAACAACGGTTCTGGCAACGGCGCAAGAATGACGCTGAGCGGTTCCATGACCTTGGCAGAATTACGCATGGCCAATACAAAAACAACCAATTTAGATATTACAGACGGCGCATCGTTAAGCGTTTCCGGCACTGTCAGACTCAATGAAGCGAAAAACGCTCAGGGCAACATTACTCAAACCGGAGGAACGGTTTCATTCACAATCAGCGACACTCCTGAAAAAAGCACTGAAATCCGCATTGGGCATTATCCGAACACTGGCTATCCGTCCAGATACAATATTTCCGGCGGTTCGTTGAGCATTCCCAATACGACCACGTATCTTGGATGGGATGGCCGCGCCGAGATGAATATCAGCGGGGGCGAGGTCAGTTTAAAAGGTCTTAGTATTTCAAATAGCTCTGGCGGCAGAGGCGTTTTCACGCTTAGAGGCGGAACGTTTAATATCGGAGACGGCGGCGTTGTGCGAAACAAGAGAAACGCTTCCAGTCCAGCCGCCGCGGAAGTCTATTTGGGACAGGGAACCATTCACGCGACTGCAACTCAAACCTGGGGAAGCAATCTTACAATGTCATTATACGGTCGTTCTGCTGACGATACCGCTGACGTCGCAGGCGGCGTTACTACGTTTGATGTTGACGAAGGCAAAACGATTACGATTCCTTCCGCCATCTCCGGCGTTGGCGCTTTAACCAAAACCGGCGCGGGAACGCTGACGCTCTCCGGCGCCAACACGTACACTGGCGCCACGACGATCTCCGCCGGTACGCTCGAACTGACCGGCAATGGTACGTTGGGAACCGGCGCGGTTACAGATAGCGGGACGTTGAAGTTCAATTACAGCGCGGACAAAACTCTCGCAAACGTCATTTCCGGGACTGGAACTATTATCAAAGAAGGAACCAACGCCGTTAAACTCGACGGAACATTCACTTCCTACGAAGGAAACATGACCATCAACGGCGGCAAGATTTCCATATATGCAAATGACAGCAAGAAATTTTACATTAAAAATATTTCCGGTTCGGGAGATTTGGAATTGCGGCTTGCAGGTCCAACAGGCGGTCGTGACGTTCAACTCCCCAATTTAACAAATGACGGTTTTACCGGCTATATTTCCCTGGTGCAGGAGGGAGCACTTAACGGCAACAAAATCGCTACAGGCGGCAAAACTTATGAGGGCTTTAAGTTTAAGGTCAATGATGGAACCTCCATTTTTGTTAACGGAGAGTTTAAAGCTGACTCTTATATTTCAGGGAACGGCAACTACGAAAACCGCGGCGCGATTCGTCTTTATAACAACCTTAGCGGCAATATTATCGTTACAGCAGATGCGAACATTGGATTTCAGGGCGCCCGGACAATTTCCGGTTCCATTTCTTCCGGCGCAGCCAGCGGCGAAGTAACGTTATTCATCAATGGTAAAACCGATGGAACAACGGTAACGGCAAACCGAGACGCGGGAACGTATACCGGCGCCATTTCTGATGGAACGTCAGGATCAAAGTTAGGCATCAGAATCGTTTCCAGTACTCATACGTTCTCCGGCGCGTTGTCTTATACAGGCGCGACGACCGTCAATGCCGGCACAACGATGAATCTGTTCGGCGCCAACGCCAATTTGGTTAATTCTCGAGCTGCTGCTATCGATGGGAAACTCAACTTCTCGAGTTATACCGGCTCAAGCGCCATGCAGCTCAACGACCTTTCAGGAACTACCGCTGCTTCTGAAATTTTGGGAACGGATAAAAATCTGATTCTCAATAATAATAACGATACATCCTATGCAGGCGCCATTCGAATTGGCTCGGGGACTTTTACCAAGACTGGGACGGGAACGCTGACGCTCTCTGGCATCGTTGCATATTCTGGCGCTACTACCGTTTCTGCTGGAACGCTGGATCTGGCAGGAAAAGACGCCATCGCAACTTCAACCGCGGTGGTCAATAATGCGGCAATTACCGCGTCAGAAGATCAGACCTTCCGAAACCTGTCAGGCGCTGGATCTATAACCATGAGCAACAAAGACGTTACCCTTGTCAGTCCTGCCGGATCTGCCTATTCGGGAACGATCTCCGGAGTGAATACGCTTACTGTTGATGCAAACAGCGTTTACGATTTATCCGGCGCGACGGTTTCAGCCGCCAATTTTGAAACGAAAACTGGCGCAAGCGTCAATGTTTCCTCCGAGAAACCGGTTACCGTTACAAATTCGTTCCGTCAAGGAAACGCAGCAAACTATACCATCTCAGGCGGAAGCGCTTCTATTAGCGGCGAGAACGTTGCTCAACAGGCGACTATCGCTCTTAACGGCGGAACGATGTCGATCAACTCCTACGATTTTACTGCTCCTACGCTGCCGGAAATTTCCAGTCTGGCTGTCCATCTGGACGCGTCAGACGCAAGCAGTTTCGACAATTCGTCCTCAATCACAACATGGAAAAACCTGGCGAACCCCAGTAACAGTTTAACGTTTTTGGGTTACGGCGGAAGTACATCTCACGCATACGTAACAGAAGCGGGGCAAAACGGTCTGAATGTTATGACGTTCCCGGCAAACGGAACTGCTTACTACAATATGGCGTCGGTTGTCAATGGAAAAACGTTTTTCGCCGTTATGGCAGACAACGGGTTCACTGCTTCCAACGGCTACAGCTTTTTGTTTGGAAATAACAGCAACGGCTCGGTAAATGGTCATAATCCATACTGTTTCCATCGCGGCGCTGGAACGGTTCTTTGGAATACAAGCCATCTCGATGGCAATATTAAAACCAGTGGCGTTACGTCGTTAAATGGAACTCCCGTTGCTCATGCCGATGCGAATATTGGAACGGATTGGAACGTGCTTACCATTCAGGCAACGGGAACCGTTCCCGTATCAGCGATCAGCCGGGAACGTACCAATTTAACCGAAGCCCGCGGCTGGCGCGGCGACATTGCGGAAATTCTGGTTTATACTGATATACTGACGGACGCGCAGGTGCAAGAGGTTAACCAGTATCTGGCGACTAAATGGAACGTTGGAAACGACATCGTAGAGCCAACCGTTGTAACGACTGGCGAGTTCGTCTCGACAAACGCGATCAACGTTTTGGCGGATTCCACAATCGACGTCGGCGGATTTACTTCTGTTACCTTCGGTTCGACGTCAATTGACGAGGGCAAGACACTAACGATTAACGTTGCGAAATATCTGGAAACCGTCTGGACGTCCCCGATTTCCGGTGATGGCAGCTTGACCAAATCCGGCAATGGAACGCTGTCGCTGTCGCGGGAACCCTCTTATAACGGCGCAACGACTGTTGAAGCTGGAACGCTGGCGTTGACCGAAGGCGGGACGCTGAACAATCTGTCCGGCGGAAGCCTGAATCCAGACGGAACGATTGCTCAAAGCGCTTTTCTTGACGCGACAGGCAAAGACTTGACTTTCGTTAACAGCGAAACGACCAAGTTCGTCGGGTCGATTAAAGCGAACAACCTCGTTATAGACGGCGGAGGAACGCTGCAAATATACACGGGCGCTGATGGACAGGTTGACGTTCAGAGTTTGACCGTTTCCTCTGGAAACCTCGACGTCAAAGGATACATGAAAGGCAACATTACAGTCAAATCTGGTACGGTCTTCTCGCCGGGCAACTCTGTTGGCGAGGCAACATTCAACGGCAGCTTTACTCTCGAGGATGCTGCGACTCTGTTGATCGAACAGGACGCAACCGGCATGGACAAGCTTACCGCCAGTTCGTACTTTATTGATCCAAATTCCATTCTGGAATTGACCGCTGGCGCTGCTGCCTCAGGCGCGACGTACGCGATTATCGTTCAGAAAGATGGAGACAATCCGGTCAATTTTGTAGACGACTTGGCAACTGACATTTTCTGGAACAGCCTTCTGACGCCGGAAAGCGACTACTACTGGAATCTGTCCGTTGTGAACAACGTCGTCTACGCAACAATGGACTCCAACGCCGTTCCGGAACCGTCGACGTGGGCGCTGCTGATTCTTGGCGTTGCCGGGTTGATGTACTGGCGGAGAAAGAATGCGTAATTCGTAATGCGTAATTCGTAATTACGCAAGCGTAGGCGAGCCGGGAACGTGAGTTCCCGGGCTAACTAACGTATTAGCGCCGATTGATTCTTTGTGTTCTATGTGTTCTTTGTGGTAAAATACTTTTGCAGGCGGGGACGCCTGCGGTCGACGAGGACGTCGACCCTCCGAAATTTTTTACGCTCCCGTTGGTCGCTTACCTATTCCCTATTCCCTACTCCCTATTCCCTAACATATTCATCGATCCTGAACGGAACTCAGTCAGAGATAAAAGCGTTCGCGAGAATCCCAGCGACTTAAAGTATTCGACGATTGGTTCTCGCGTTCTGTCTTGAGCGAGTTTGGCGATCCATTCTGCCGTCGACTCGATAACGGCAACGTCGTTGGGAAACAGCCGCACTCTCAGCGGCGAAACGCCCTGCTCTGCCAGAAAACTTTCCGCTTTGTCGATTTTACGTAGACGCTCTTCTGTAATTTCGACTCCGTAGGCGATCCGGCTGCTCAAGCATGGCGACGACGGCCGTTCAGCAACGGACAGCCCCCAGAATCGCGCCAGTTCGCGGATGTCCGACTTCGTAAAACCGGCTTCCGCCAAAGGACTTGCGATGTTGAACTCGTGAACGGCTTGCGCGCCGGGGCGAAAATCCAGGGCGTCGTCCGCGTTGCTTCCTTCAACCAAATCAGACGAATTCTTTTCCTTTGCGGCGTCGAGAAGACGCTGTAAAATGTGTTTTTTGCAAAAATAGCATCGATTTTTTGGATTTTTCCTATAATCCAGGATGGTTAATTCGTCTGTATGTACAAAATGCAATTCAATACCAATTTCTCGCGCCTGGTTGGCAATGCGTTCCGGCTCCCGTTCCGGCATGGACGGCGAAACGGCGCACAACGCTATTGCCTTGTTTCCTTTAGCTTCGACCGCGGCTCGAGCCAACACGGAACTGTCCACCCCGCCAGAAAATGCGACAGCTGGATAGTTCAGGGAGTTTATGTAACTCAGAAGAGTCTGAATTTTATGATTTAATTCGGGATTTAAGGCGTCGAAATTGGTCATTTAGTATCTTTATGAAAAAATTTTTGGAAAAAATACGAATTTCATAACAATTCCGGTTACGAAAACGTAGTAAAATTCGTATAATCTTGTATTGGCTATTTGATAGCACAAAACATTTTTTTGTCAAAGGGGGATGCATAAGTTTACCCCTTTTTACCTCAACCCCCAACAAAGGATTTGCGTATGATTATAGTAGGTATTGACCTCGGCACGACTAACTCCGCTATCGCGTACATGACCGACGATGGACCGAAGCTCATTCCCAACAGTTTGGGAAAGACGCTTACGCCGTCTGCCGTTGGGATTGACGCCGATGGCACTGTGTTGGTCGGCGACGCGGCTAAAGATTACATGGTCGTTCATCCGGACTTGGGAACGACCGCGTTCAAACGAAACATGGGTACTGACGCCAAGGTTTCCTTCAAGGGGCTGGATTACACGCCGGAACAGCTGTCCGCCATGATTCTTCGATCGTTAAAGAACGATGCGGAGCATTATTTTGGACATTCGGATTTTCAGGCTGTCGTAACGGTTCCCGCGTACTTTAACGACGCCCAGCGAACGGCGACGATTAACGCCGCTCAGATTGCCGAATTGAACGTTGTCCGGCTTATTAACGAACCGACGGCGGCGTCAATTGCGTACGGCTATCACGAGTCGAAGGACGCGAAGAATTTGCTTGTTGTCGACCTGGGCGGCGGAACGTTTGACGTCTCGGCAGTCGAAATGTTCGAAGGCGTGGTTGACGTCAAGGCGTCTTTTGGCGACAGTTACCTGGGGGGCGAGGATTTCACTCACGTCATTGCTTCAGAGATTCTCAAAAGCAAAGGAATGAGCTTTGAAGAAATGGAGTTCAAACATCCGTTGATGATTTCTCGCCTTAAATACGAATGTGAAAAGGCGAAAATTGCCATTTCAAGCCAGGATAACGCCATTGTCAGAATCCCCAACCTTGACGGCGCTTTTGACGCGGAAGTTACTCCGGAAAACTCCTTCAAAGTTTGGAGAGAGCAGTTCGAGATGTGGTCAAGCGAGTTGCTGGAACGTCTCCGAGTCCCGATCAATCGCGTGTTGGCGGATTCCTCCTGGTCTGTCGGCTCGGTTGACGAGGTGATTCTGGTCGGCGGGTCAACGCGCATGCCGATGGTTCGCAACTTGATTGCAGACATGTTCAGCATTGAACCGCAATGCCGCCTCAATCCGGACGAAGTTGTCGCAATCGGCGCCTCAATTCAGGGCGGATTGTATGCCGACAACAAAGCCCTCAAAGACATGGCGGTTACCGACATCGCCCCGTTTACGCTGGGCGTGGAGGTGAGCAGAGAATTCGGCAACGAGTTCAAGCCCGGGTACATGCTCCCAATTATTCACCGGAACCGAAAGATTCCGTCCAGCCAGGTCAAGCGGGTTTCAACCGTCTATCCCGACCAGAAGGAGGTTGTCGTCAAAGTCTATCAGGGCGAAGGCCGAAAAGTCAGCCAATGCACCTTTTTGGGCGAGTTTACCATTGGCAACCTTCCCAAAGGCGAAAAGGGACAGGATATCGACATCCGGTTCAGCTACGACCTCAACGGCGTTTTGGAAGTCGAGGCGACTGTTGTCGCAACCGAACAGACGACTCAGCATATTATCGCGTCGAAAACCCGCGGTTTGACGCAGGCGGAGATTGACGAGAGCATCGAACGGCTTCGTCAGCTCAAACCGTCTCCGCGTGACAAAGCTCGCTGGACGGCGCTGCTCAAACGCGCGGAACGTCAGTACGAACAGTCCACGTTAGAAGAACGAGAAACCATGGACGCCATCATGAACGTTTTTGAATTTTCCATGATGGAAGGCGACAAGTCTCAAATTGAGAAAGTCGCAAAACGTTTGGACTTCTTCCTGGAGAACGGTTACGACTTGAACACAGACGAAGACGAGGGAGAAGGCTGGAAATAGCTGATAATTGAAATTTGAGGCGAATGCCTTACGAGCTGAAAGAAACGAGAGCGTTTTTTGCGCCCTCGTTTCTTTTTTTATGTTTCGGGAATTTTTGTTACACAGAGAGTTTAATCCCACAGAATTCTTTTTGCGTCGAAAACCGGGCCTTCTTTGCACGTTCGTTTGTAGTCCCACGCGCCGGAATCGTCCTGGATTTTCGCGACGCAGGTAAAGCAGATTCCCAGCCCGCACGCCATCGGCGTTTCCAATGACATCTGCCCGCGAACGTTGTACTGATTCATCAGCTTTTGTGCGGCGATGAGCATCGGACGCGGTCCGCAGGCGCAGACGAAAAGCCCGTCCGCCGGTTCTGACTCGAAGATTTCTTTCATCGGGTCGGTGGCAAACCCCTGTCGGCAGTCGAATCCGTCCGGCGTTGTTCCGTCTACGGTTGTTAAAGCCATCTCTATTCCCAGCTTTTTGAAGTCGTCCAGCCCGGCAAAGGCGTCTTTTGATCTCGCTCCGTAACAGAGCGTAATTTTTGGCGCAGCGTCTCCCGTCTTGCTGAGCGCTTCTTTTGTCAGAGTGAGGAACGGCGTCTGACCGATTCCGCCTGCGAGTATAATCAGGTGTTTGACGGACGAATCGAGGGAGAACCCGTTGCCCAACGGCCCCCATATTTCGATCGGCTGACCGGGCAGGAGTTCTGCAAAGCCCGCTGTCGCCTTGCCGACGACCAGGTACATGACGTCCACGCCGGCGCCGGACTCGTCCTGCCAGAGATCGTAGATTGCAAACGGACGTCCCAGCAGCGGGTCGTTCACTCCAGGTTTGCGAATCATGCAAAACTGACCGGGTCGGAACGTCTGCGTCAGTTCCGGACACGCGATTCTCATTCGATACGTGTTTTGAGCGACGAGCTCGTTTTCAACAACAGTTGTTACAATAAAGGATTTAGCCATTTTTCCAGTTCTGTTATAGTGCACCACGATAAATCAAATCGCAGTTCTGAGATGCCGAGGTTAGGGAGTAGGGAATAGGGAATAGGGAGTAGGGAATAGGGCGAGAGTGGTAAGTGGTTAGTGGTTAGTGGCAAGTTGGATAAGCGCTTTGCGTCCTGACCACTTAAAACTGACCACTTACCACTTTCTTTTATCTCGTAAATTGACGACCCTGCGATTTCGTTTCGTTCAACGCGAAGCCGTCTGCCGTCTGGGTTGACAAGCTCCGTTACAGGTTGCTCAAAGAGCGTTTTTCGCGTGTACATCAATCGCGGTGCGCCGAAGACGACGCCCAGTTCAACGCTTGCGGCAGAAGCCAGCGCCCGAACGGCGGATTGAGTTTCCTCCGCTCCGCCAGGCAAGACCGCCCCGGTAAACAGTTCGGGAGAAATGTAACAGACGCGCATGTTGGGCAAAAGCCGTTCGAGCGTTTTGAGCGATCGCGGGTTTGTTACATTTATCGTCCAGTCTGCCGCGTAAGGGACGTTGAGCCGTTCCAGCCGCAGAGCCTCGTCCAGCGATCCCGCCAGCGGGGACTCGCTTTGACTCGTTGTTACGTCCGGGAATCGAACAGGCGTCTGTTCCCGATAAACCGTCCAGCCGCGCTGACGGCAGAACTGTTCCTGTTCTTCCGTTCGGACGCAGGCGGCGAACCGGGGTTTTCGCGTCGGCGGAATATAGTCAGGACTGGGGAACTTTTGCCACTCAGACTGCTTCTCTCGCCGCTGTCGCCCGACTTGACGTTCTTGCGAAAGCTGCTCTACCGCTTTTTGTCGCAGCCCGTTGAGTACCGATGCTGGCACGAACGACTTCGAGTCCGTTTCACATTGGAAGCCGCGAAGACAAAAAGGCGATTCCCCAAATCGATTGAGGTTTTTATACAGGCTTTCTTCCGTAGCGGGCCGCTTTTCAGACGGTTCGACAGGAGCGTCCGATTCAACTGTAACAGAACGTTCGCCGTCGGTAAGCGTCAGCGTGAGCGGTTCTCCAACGACAGCTTTTATAACAGCGTCGACGGGAACGTAGCGCCGCGTCTGGTCTAGCGAATGTTGAACCGATTTTTGCAGTTGAATGTCAAACGTCTTCCAGACGAATTTCGTTCTCGGCGGAACGGGAACGTCGAATTCGACGGTTTTCCCCGCAGACGATTCTGCAACGACGGCGCCGCCGGGGTATTCTCGAATCTGGCTGATGTTGGTTCCCCCCAGCTTTTGCAATTGAGCGTCTAAAAATGCGACTCCGTCTCCGTTGCGAACCGGCTTTTCGAGAAGAACCCGCCCGGATTTGACCTGTCCGAGAGGAACGCCCCAGTTCGCGCTGAACGATGAATTGAGAATATCCGGGTCTGACTTGTACAAGTACCCTTTTGCGTATCCGCGATTGAACGTTCGAGCGATTTCCGGCTGAAGGTCTGTCGTTTGCTCCGGTTTGTTGGGAACTGCGTCCGGCAGATTGTCCAGCGCGGCGCGATAATAGGAAACCGCCTGAAAGACGTAGCTGGGCGACTTCATTCGCCCTTCGAGCTTGATGACGTTGACGCCGGCGTCAATCATTCTGACGAGGTCGTCCGGTTCCTGCCATTGATCTTTTAACGACAAGTACGGACGCGCCGCTTTGTCGTTGGCGATTTTATATGGAAGCCGACACGGCTGAGCGCAGGAGCCTCGGTTGCCGCTGCGTCCGCCGAGGAAGCTGGACATGTAACATTTCCCGGAACAGCACAAGCACAGCGCCCCGGAGGCGAAAACTTCCAGTTCCGTCTTTTCCAGTCCCGCCGCGTTGAGAGCCGTGCGAATCGCAGCGATCTCTTCCAGCGTGAGTTCCCGGGCTAAAACGAGGCGGCTAAACCCGTTTTTCGCCATAAAGACGCATTCTTCCGGCGTCGTCAAAGAAAATTGCGTTGAAGCGTGAATTGCCAGTCCCGGGAAGTTCTCCATTAAAAAGTCGGCAACGCCCCAGTCCTGAACAATCGCAGCGTCCAGTCCCGCTTCGTATAAATCGTTCAGCCATGGAAAAGACGATTCCCGCTCGGAATCTGTCATGAGCGTGTTGAACGTCAGATTGATTTTCGCTCCGTAGAGATGAGCGGTTTTGATGGCGCTACAATACTGTTCCACCGAGAAGTTTTGGGCGAATTGCCGCGCTCCGTACCCGGCGACGCCCATATAGATTTCGTCCGCGCCGGCTTTTAACGCTGCATCGAAAGCGTCCGGTCCGCCGGCGGGAGCCATGATGGAGCAACGAGACGTTGTGAGAGACGAGGAGTGAGGAGCGCTTGAGGCAGTAGGCAGTAGGCAGTAGGCAGTAGCTTTTTGAGACGCTAGCGCTTTCTCGCAACTCGCACCGACAGGGTCGGTTCCCAATTGGAAGCTGGTAGCGCCGAAAACAGCTTTTTCGGAGGCAAAACTTCGTCCTCTCGCCCGTGCGGCTCCGCACCGCAACTCGCTACTCACTTCATCATTGTTCATTTTGGGCGTTTCTCGCAATTACTTAAAAAAACTACGGACGTCTGAACAAGCACGACCAGGCGGGATAGTCAATACATTCGCGGGTCTGCATGAACGCCGGTTGAATGTCGATAGTTTCAAACAAACGCCCCAGTTCCATGCGGATTTCGTCTTCGTAAACCGGCGGCGGCGCGACTTTTGGCATCGGGTCGTGAGCCGTCTTTTCCAGCTCGAATTCCGGCAGCGCGTTTTCAGCGGAAGCGCAGAGCGTATAATAGTACGAACCGCTGTGCGTCGTTCTCCAAAGCAAATCGAGGAATTCTCTGAGCTTGTGATCTCGAATATAGTGATAAAACCCGATGTCGTAAACGAGATCAAACGTTCCGCAGCGTTCTGAAAACGGGAACACGTCCCCATGAACGATTCGCAGTTTTTGATGGTATTTGTCAGCCAGAAGATGCGCACGGTCGATAGCCATCGAGGCAACGTCAATGGCTGTAACTTCAAATTTCAGAGCGGACATCAAACAGGCGTCTGCGCCGGAACCGCAGCCAATTTCCAGAACGGTTCCAGATCGGATGTTGTGTTTTTTGAGCATGTCAAAAAAACAGGGTTCCGGTTTGCCTGTGTCCCAGGACGGGGTTCCTTGTCGATAGAAATAGTCCCAGTCCAGGCTGTCGGACGCAACGAGGTCTGAAACCTTAAGGAATTCGGTAGGTTGATATTCTGGTAATTCTGCCATGATATACAAATCCTTTCTAAAGAATAATGCTGATTATCCGACTGATAGTATATAACATTACGTAAAGGAATGCAAGAGGGGTCAACCAAAATTGACCCCTCAATGTTAAAAAACGTTTATAAAAGAAAACGTTAAAAGCGTTAATTTGTTCCGTCCGGGTATTCGTTAGTATTGGCGTCCATCCAATCGCTCGACCATTTAACCATGTTGACGCAGTTTTCGGCAATGAGGGGCGCGCCGTCGTCTTTGGCGGTCATGTACTGATAAATCGTGGGAACGATCAGTTCGTTGATGAACTTGACGCTGCCGTCGGCAAAGCCAGCGTTGCAGCCTCCCGGGTGGAATGAATACGGCGTGTTGGCAGTGTTGGTAATGTTGATAATTCTTCCGACAACGCCAGCGGTTCCGTTGATGGATCCGAATTTCTTCCAGCCGTAGCCGGAATCAGCTGCGCCTTCGGGCTGGCTGGTGGAACTGTCCGTAACCCAGAACCAGGCGGTTAAACCAGAGCTGGTGTAGTTCCCCGCCGGAGTCGAGCAACCGGAAATCCAGGAGAATTTGGAATCTTCGTTCGCTGCCATCGTACCGGTTTTCTTATTGAGCCAGTAGTAGTTTGGCAGTCCGGAAAGTTCATGATAGTTGATTGTGTTGGACTTTCCGTCCGTATAGGATTCCAGGGAAACCAAGCCGTTTGTCGCGCCTTCCAAAGCCGGGGTGTACTTCTTGCCGTCGTTGGCGATAACGCACTTGTGGTAGGTGATGTAGTCGGAAACGCCGCCTGTGTAGACAGCCGAACTGGCGGCAGAGTTGCCCTGCCCTGTATTGACGTTGACAACGCGGTTTTTCCCCGGCGCTGACGGACACGTCAAACACGGCGGCGGCGTCAGGCGGAAACGCTGGTTGACGTCGTCGTAGATGGGCTTGTCTGAATGGTAAAGATTCTTGACGTTCGTCGCTTCCAAATACGGGAGCAGACGGACGAAGTTGGGTTCAGACGATTCTGTCGTACCGGTGTGGTTGGCGGGAAAGCCGCCCATCGCCTGTTCGAAGTTCGCCATTGCCAACCCGAGCTGTTTGAGGTTGTTGGTGCAGTTTGATCGCTGGGCGGCAGAACGCGCCTGATTCACAGCTGGAAGCGTAAGAGCCGCCAAAATGCCGATGATAATAATAACGACCAGCAATTCAATCAATGTAAAACCTTGTCTTTTCATGGAAGTGTGTATCCTTTCAAAATGGTTTAATGTAAGTTGCGAGTTGAGAGTTGCGAGTTGCGAGAAAACGCAAGCGTCTTAACAACTCCTCACTCCTAATTTCTAACTAATAAAAAGGCGGTTTCCGACTCCTGATTTACATCGGAGGATCGGAACCATTGAATATTCACCGTGAACATTCTTTCTCAGGAGCCGGAAACCATAAGGGAACAACGACCGAAGGGGAAAGCTGAAACGCTTCCGTTCGCTCGTTTGATTTGTTATGGATTCGACCCGTCTGGATATCTGCCTGTATTGGGATCGACAAAGGATTCGTCGAAACAGGTCAGACTGAGGTCTTCGGGAGTAACGTTTTCTTTTCCGTTGCTGGTATTGAGAGCCAGAACAACCCACGGGATTGTCTGTTCTGAAACGAAGCGAACGGAGCCGTCCATAAACAGCGCGTGCGCGCCGTTGGCGTGAAAACTGTAGATCCCGTTATTGGAAACGTTAATCACCCTGTCGAAGCCGGGGTTTAACGAGTTCTTTTCAAAGCCGGTAAGATGCGTTGACGGGCCTGCGCCCCAAAGGGATCGCCAGGATTCGTCTACGGTTTGACCGGACAGCTTCTTTTTGCCGATCCATAAATCGGGACGTCCGCACTGTTCGTTTAACACGATTGTGTTGGACAGCCCGTCTGGAACGACGTAAGAGCCGCAGCCTTTGCCGCATTCCTGCAAGGCGTTTTTGTAGGTTTTGCCGTCTGCCATTTTGATTCCGCCGTAATGGACGAAATAGTCTGACGGAACGCCGTTAACCGGCGCGGACAGTGTTTTATTATTCATGTCCTTGTCTGCCGTCATGGTTCGCTTGACGTTGGGCGTTTGCGGACAGCTCAACACCGGCAAGCGTTTGAGAAGCAAACGCTTGTTTTGGTTGTCGAAATAATCGAACTGCTTGTCCCAGTCGTCGCTGAAGTTGGCGGCGTCCATATAGGGAAGCAGGTCAACCGTCCACCCGCGCTGCGCCGGGTCTTGAGTAACGCTGGCTGGATAGCCGCCCATCGCTCCGGCATACATCGTAAACGCCAAACCGAGCTGATGCTGGTTGTTTTGGCATTGCGTGCGCCGCGCCGCTGAACGCATGGACTGTACCGCCGGAACGGAGATGCTTGCCAGGATGGCAATTATCGCCGCGACGATCATCAGTTCTACAAGCGTAAAAGCGCTGCGAATCGAATTGTCAGAGTTTGAGTTCATGTCAGTATTTATTGAATGCAATTATATTGCGAGAATTAAAATAAATACGCCAAAAAGTCGTTTAAAGTATTCAAACGACAGTCCAAAGACTTGAACTCAAATTAAAAGAACGACGGACTGAATGATTTGGACGTAACCGACCTGTCGTGGTTGAACGCTGCGCCGGAACGGCTGATATACAATAGATTCTGATTGATAAGCGTTATTTTGAACCGCGGTTTTGAATCCCGCCGACGGAGCTGACGCAACGGCGTACACGTCCGTTGACCGCGGCTGAACAGGAGCCGGTTCAAATGGAATGTTGTTCAGCGGGAACGAAGGGTCAGCGTCCCAATTCGCCAGGACTTCCAACTCCTCTGACGTCAGAGAAAGGTCGCCCAGCAACGACTGCCGCTGCGTTTCCTGATTGGGAAGCGCGAACTCGTTTTGAGTTAAGAATTCCGCGGCATCTTGCGGCAAGTCTTCCGTGATAACCGCCAGCGCACTATGAATAGCGTCATCCCCGGCAAACGCCTTTTGACTGCGTCCGTTTTGCCCCAACAGCTTTAAGATTCTGTGAACGTACGCAGTTTCTATATGGAGGCGATAGCCGTCTGCGTCGTAGACTTGCCCGTCTTCCGACAGCGTTTGCGAAAGCTTGTACGCCTTTGCGCGAATGTACGGGTCAGACGCCGGAAGCCCGAAGTCCAGCAAGCCCTCGACGACGAAAGCCGTCGGGACGATAACGCCCTGCTCTGCTTTGACGCTTGCCAGATAATCTTCCGCTCGAGAGAGCAGCTTGGCGCGGATTTTTTCTTTTGTCTGCTCAGCTTGAATGGACTTAACGTATTGCTGGAATTCGCGTTCCATTCTCGCGGCGGTTTCCTGCGCTTCGGGAGAATACATCCCCAGCGCCGCAACCGGGTTGTTGGGCGCGAAAGCGTATTCTTCCGCCTGACGGACAGCGCCTTGCGCCGTCGCCATGGCGAACAAACAGCAGAGGAAAACAAAAATCCTATTTATCATACTGACATATAGACGTTTATATTATAGCTTAAATTAGGATTTTTTCAAGAGAAAGAAGCTTTTTTCTTAAAATTTTTTTCTATTTTGTTCCTAAAGAGCAAAAGCTATTAGCTCCTAGCCGTTAGCTTGGAATTTCGTAGTTCTGAGCGTTAATATTAACAGCCAGAAACTAAAAAAACAAAGCTAGTAGCTAGGAGCTAGGAACTAGGAGCTTATTCAGGCTTTTTCATTCTGTCCGCCTGCGGGACGTACGCGTCGAGCTTCTTTTCCGCGTAAATGGGCGCGAATCGGGTCAATCTCTGGCGGCCGTCGATCATGGGCAGCGTCAGCATTTCCTGACCGACCAGCGGCTTGCAGTACTTGACAAAATCGTCGGTAACGTCGCAGCCGTCCGCGGTAATCCATTCTTTGGGGAACGTGCGTTCGCTGTTGGCGACCAGCTGAAGCGGGACTTTGTCGTACGTAACCGAGTACGCTGGACCAGCGGTGCGGAGAATGGTTGCCATGCATCCGCCCTGCCCAGTCGCCGCCAGCTCGCACGCCTTCTGCCCGGCGGC
>JAFZAL010000128.1 GCA_017557195.1 Thermoguttaceae bacterium
CCCTTCGGGACTGTTTCAAGCGACCAGCGGGAGCGAATTTTGGCAAGCGCGCGGCAGCGCGGTTTGGGAGCGGCGCCTCGCCGCCCGCCGGTTACAAGGAGTTTCGTCCCTTCGGGACTTTAGCGGACTAACGTCCGCTGTCGCTATCGCGACTTATTATCCCAGACGTTTATACAGACACTTCTTCCCTTCAGAAAAATCTATTGATCGCCGGACAATTACGCATTACGAATTTCTCCCGTTTTCAACTTTTTTCTTGCCTTTTTGCATTCTGTCCCTTTTAGCCCTTGCAAAGAAAACGCGTTTGACTATAATTATTTATTATGAATTCAGAGAACGGCAATTCTTTTGTTCTGCAGGCAATATTTTTTGAAGGCGCAATGGCTCTTATCGGGGCGGCGCTGGCATTGTTTTGCGGTCTGGATTTATGGAAAGCGTTTCACACTCCAGACCTCTTAACGCTGTTTAAGCAGTTTGGGCTTGGCGTTGTTTTTGCCGCAGGAATGGGATTGTTATTTACTTTGTTGGATTACATACCATGGCGGCGCTTGAAGCAGGTTTCTCAAAAGACAAAAGAAGTTGTTGTCGCAACAATGAAAAACGTGACGCGTTTTAACCGGTTTCTTGTCTGCTTGCTGGCTGGAATCGGAGAAGAAATTCTGTTTCGCGGTTTTATTTTTGTTGCCATTTTCGAATTCTGGCCCTGGGGGTTGGAATATAATTTGAATATAATTGCAGCAATCGTATTTTCCTCAATTCTTTTTGGATTGGGACATTATGTTACATTGCTGTACTTTATAATTACGGGACTGCTGGGCGCGGCGTTCTGTCTGGTTTTCCTCTGGACAGGATCGCTAATCGCTCCTGTTGTCGCTCACGCTCTTTACGACTTCTACGCGATAGAACTCGCATTGAAGGAAAGCGAAGCGTAGAGCGCGTTGATGAACTAATCGCCCAATACATTTAGAACCTGCATTTTTAGACGTATCCTACAATCATGCTTTCGTTTATATTCGGTTTCGGATTGGCGCGCCCTATATTTTTGGCGGCGGTATTGGCGCTGATTCCCATTTTCATTTGGCAATGGCGGTCGCTGACGCATTTTCCTGCGTACATGCAGATTTTGCTGCTGTGCCTGCGAGCGGGTGTAATTTTGACGCTTGTTTTTGCTCTGGCGGGACCTCAGCGCATTGAACAGAACTTCCAGAAATTCGTTCTCTTTGCCGTTGACCAGTCCGGAAGCGTTCCCAACGGCGGGTACGACGCTCACAAAGCCATACTGGATGAAGCGCTGAAAAATAAAGGCGACAATCAGTACGCAGTTTTGTCCTTTGCAGGGAAGCCGGGCGCGGTGTCCACTCAGCCGCTCAAGCCGGGCGACGACAAAAAATCTCCGCTGGAACCGTTAGACGTCAGTCATACAGACTATTCCAAGGCGACTGTTTTGGCGGAAGCGATTGTTCCGGAAGATTCCGTTGGAGAAGTCGTGATTGTTTCCGATTTCCAATCGGCAGACGACGCCCCGGAGATTCACAAACAGGTAAATCGGTTTGGCATTTCCGCTCATCGAATTGACATTTCCAACAAGTCCATGCAGCCGGAAATCTGTATTGAAACCATTTCTGCGCCGCAGCGCGCCCGAGTCGGTCAGCCGATTGTCATTGAGGTTCTGGTTAAATCCAATTTCAATCAAAAAGCCTCCGTTGCTCTGACGCTTCAAAATAACGAGGAAACAAAAACTGACGACGCAGCCGCTTCTTTGTTTGCTCCGCAGACGGTTGAATTTACCCGTCCGGGATTGCAAAGCGTTCTGTTTGAATTCACGCCGTCTGAAGCGCAGACGTATGTTTTTCAAGCGCAGCTGACCAGCGTTGAGGGATCGGAACTGTCCGACACGCTTCCGGAAAACAACCGTTATTTTGCTGCGACGTCTGTTTTGCCGCAGGGGAAAGTTCTGCTGGTAGAAAACAAAAAGAACCTGGCGGCTCCGCTGTCCAAGGCGTTGGCGGGAGAGTTCCTGACTGTAACACCCTGTTCAGCAGACGCGTTCCCTCAAAATCTGGACGAGTTCGAGGCGGTTATTCTGTCCAATATTCCTGCAACGGCTCTTTCTGAAGAGAATCAAAGTCAGTTGGAAGCGTACGTCAACGCAGGCGGAGGGCTTATCGCCCTGGGCGGAGATCAATCGTTTACCGCCGGCGGCTGGCATGGAACGAAGCTGGAAGAACTCATGCCGGTTGAATGTATTCCGCAAGAGAAACAGCCGCGGCAGTCGCTGGCGCTGGTTTTGGTATTAGACCGTTCCGATTCCATGAACGCCGGGGCGGCAATCGAACTGGCTAAAGAGGCGGCGCGCCGGTCGTTGGACGTTCTCGCTCCAACAGACGAGCTGGGGATTCTCACCTACGAAGACAATTACGAATGGAACGTCCCGATTACTCAAGTTACGGACAAAGACGCCATTCTGGAAAAAATCGACGCGATCAAAGCCGAAGGTCGAACGAACCTGTACCCGGCTCTCAATCGCGCCTGTCAGGCGTTGGACGAATCGTTTTCCGATTTGAAGCACATTATCGTTTTGACAGACGGCGTTTCTCAGCCGGGCGATTTTGACGCTCTGGCAAAACAGATTGCCGCAAAGGGAATTACCATGTCGTCCGTCGCCGTCGGAGAGGAAGCGGATCCGCAAATCCTTGCCGACCTGGCGCGTCACGGCAAAGGGTCAACGTATATCTGCAAAAATCCGGCGGAATTGCCTTCGATTTTTGCCTTGGAAACGACAGCCGCCGCAAAAATCGGGATTATCGAACGAACGACGAAGCTTCAAACCGCCAGCTCGTTGTCGACGCTGGGCAAGTTTGACGCTGGCAAGTCGCCTTCGCTGCTGGGATACGTTCAGACTCAGACGAAGCCGGACGCTACGGTCGTTTATGCCGCGCCGGAAATCAACGGCGTTTCAGACCCGATTCTTTCCTGGAGACGATACAAGCAGTCCAAAGGCGCCGTTGTTGCGTTTACGTCTGACGTAGAAAGCCGCTGGAGCCGCGCCTGGCTGCGATGGGACGGCTTCGGTCCGTTCTGGTCAAGACTGGTCAACTTCGTTCGACGTCCAGACTCTTCAGAGCAGTATTCCATTTTAGCTGACAACAACGCGATTACCGTCAAAGGCGCGATTGCTCAAGCCGACGTCAAGTGCACGCTGACAGACGCCTCGGGAAAGAACTTCCCGATGAATCAGGTCGCGCCGGGCGTGTTTAAGCTGGATGCGATTCCCGCCCTGGGGGAAAGCCAGGTCGATATTGTTCAAGACGGCAAAGTCGTCTGGACTGGCAAGGCGGGAATTGTTCAAAACTACACAGACGAATTTCGTCCTGACCGCTCCGCTGCGTTGGCAGAAGCGTCTTTGCCGCCGGTTATTGAAGCCAGCCGCATTTTTGACAAGTCGGAAACGTCTGTTCCCAAAACGTATCGATATTGGCAATACCTGCTTTGGCTGGGCGTTTTAATGACTGCCGCAGAAGTTTTTCTGCGAAGAACGGGAATTGCGTAAAATCGCTATTGTACCAATACAGAGAATACGCTATATTGAAAGTCTAATTTAAAGACGGTATAATAGCTAAAATAAAATATGAAACGCAAGAGGCGTTTACGTGAAAAAAAGGATTTTGACTGTCGGCAGCGCTGTGCGAAGATCGCAGAATAATTGGCGTTCAGTCAAAAACGTTCAGACGTCAAATCCTTTGTCGCGTTTACATGGGTTATATAATACGTCAAAGCAGGTTAAACGTCCAAAGACGGATAAGCGCACAGAGTTAAAAGTCAAATACGAAGTCGAACCTGACGCGCCGTCGGAAGACGTTATCCCGATAACGCCTCCTGTCAAACCCGCGTCGAAGCCGTTTTCCCTTCGGGTGGAATCGACCGGCGCCCCTGAACCAAAAGAAAAAGTTGTCGATTTGAAAAACCTTGCTACGGAACACGGTCGGCTGGAAGCCGTCCTGTTTCTGGCAAAAGAGCCGTTGGGTCTGCGTCGCCTGGCGCAATACGCCCATATAGAAAACGGCGCCAGAGTCAAGGTTTTAATCGAACAGCTCAATAACCAGTATAGAAATCGCCGTTATGCGTTCAGAATCCTTCCCGTTGCTGGTGGGTATTCGCTCATGACGCGCCCGCAGTTCAGCCCCTGGTTAAGACGAATTCACCGAGGTCGTGAAACGCAGCTCAAATTGACGCCGTCGGCGCTGGAAACGCTGATGATTGTTGCGGACAAGCAGCCTGTTTTGCGAGTAGAAATCGAATCGGTGCGCGGGGTTCAGTGCGGCGAAACGCTGCGGAATTTAATGGATCGCGGCTACATCCGTATCGTCGGTCGGTCAGACGACCTTGGACGTCCGTTTTTATATGGAACGACTAAACTGTTTCTGTCAGACTTTGGCTTAAACAGCCTTAATGACCTGACAATCAGAAAAAATACAGTAAATTTGGCAAATCCTGAAAAAACCGTTAAAGACGAAAGCGCTCAAGAGGCGATAAAAACCGGGAAGAGCCAGTTTGATGACGCTTCACAGAGAAGTTCATCGGAAAACAATTCA
>JAFZAL010000129.1 GCA_017557195.1 Thermoguttaceae bacterium
GATATTCCGTTTTTGACGTGTCAATGCGAAAGTGGCGGAATTGGCAGACGCGCTGGATTTAGGTTCCAGTGGGAAACCGTAGGGGTTCAAGTCCCCTCTTTCGCAATTTGCAGCGCATAGCATTGTCTACGCGCTTTTTTTACACCTTATATCCCCCTGCTTTCCGCCCTTGACAACTGACTATCACTGCCATCTTTACGAACCGATTTTTGACGCTGACCGGGACGGGGTTATTGCCAGAGCGAAGGCGGTTGGCGTAACGCGTTTCTGCTGCGACGCCAGCAAAGAATCAGATTGGGTTCTGATTGAAAAGCTCTACAAACAGTACGGCGGCAAGACGATTCGTCCGGGATTTGGAATTCATCCGTGGTTTGCAGACGCTGCTCAGCCCGGCTGGCAGGAACGACTTGTTGAGAAACTCAAGCAATATCCGGACGCTGTCGCTGCGGAAATCGGAATAGACTGGATTCGTCGAACGCACGTCCCGTTTGACGTCCAGACGAAAACATTTCTCGAACAGATGGAAATCGCCAGAAATCTGAATCGAAGCGTTACAATTCATTGCGTTCGCGCCTGGGACAAAATGCCGGCTCTGTTTAATCAGTTCGGAAAATTCGCTCCTGAAATCACGTTCCATTCGTTCAGCGGCTCGGTTCTCGACGCTCAGTGGTTTTTGTCACGTTATAACGCGTTCTTTTCCTTCGGCGTTGAAATTCAAACCGGCAAAAAAGAATCGCTCATTCAAACGTACAAATACCTGCTCGACAACGCTCCGCAGACGATTAGATTTGAATCCGACAGTCCGTACATGCCTTTGGTCAAGGGTGAGAGAAACGAACCAGCAAATATCCAGACGCATTTTGACAATTAATGTCAATTGAGTAGAACTTTGTAATCCGCCTCAGAAATTAAACGCTTGAATTATGTGCGGGAACCCGCAATCTTTTATGTTTCAAACTATACACTATATAGAAACTTTAATTTTTCTTTTACAAGATATTGAAAAACTCTTCCCAAAATCGTTATAATCGCTACATTTGATACCAGCTTGCAAAAACAGACGTTTAACGCGTCGCATTACAAGGAGAAGAGACAGGACAATAAAGCAATCAATTCGTGATATCCAACAGTTTGATCGTCTGAAAGAGAAGGAGCTTATCAGACGTTTCGAGAGATAATTGCGCGTATTGTTTGTTGTTCTGTTTCGGGGTCGGCGAGAAATCGCTGGAAAGGAATTCCGTTACTATGCGCGCTAAACCGATGGTGGGGCTGAACATGGATTATCGAGCTTCTCGAAATGAAAACCCGGCGTTCAGTTTTCTTTGTTCAGGGTATTATGATTCTCTTATTCATTGCGGAGCGATTCCTGTCGTTCTTCCGCCTCTTGATAACGAAGCAGACATTGCTCAGGTTCTCAATACGCTTGACGCTTTTGTTATGGTTGGGGGAGAAGACCTTGATCCGAATCTGCAGGGCTATGAAACTCATCCTACAGTTCGCAAGATGGATCGCAAACGCGAAAATTTTGATCGTATGCTTATTGCGGAAATCGCACGTCGAAAAATGCCTTTGCTGGCAATTGGAGCTGGAATGCAGCTGCTGAACGTTTACGAATGCGGCACGCTCTATTTTGATATTTCAGAAGACATTCCCAACGCCATGCCGCACATGTGCAAAGGAGATCTTAATAATCGACACGCTATGACTATCAAGGCGGGGTCGTTTATGGAAACCATCTACGGAGACAGCGATATTCGCGTCAACAGCCGACATCATCAGTGCATTTGCGACGTTGCTGAAAATTTTGAGGCTACAGGCTGGTGCCCCGGCGATAATATTATAGAAGTAATCGAATCGCGAGATCCTGACTGGTTTGCTGTCGGGACGCAGTTCCACCCGGAATGCAGCAAAACCGCTACTGCTCTGGACGTGCGAATCTTTGAAGAATTCATTGCCAATATTACCGGCGAAGTCTTTTCTTCCAGCGTTCTGGTTTGATCAAACGCATCGTTGCAATTGAGTTGTCAGACGCGAGACGTCCTCGCGTTTGACGCAGTCAAAAACAAAACTCCCCGGAGTCAAGTCCGGGGAGCGCTGATTAGTCTAAAAACAGAAAACAAAATGTTTAGTTATCTTCTGCAGGAGCGTCTCCTTCTGCAGGAGCGTTTTCGTCAGCGGGGACGGGGCCGTCGTCTGAACCGGCGCTGATCTTTTCAAGTTCAGCCATCCATTTTTCGGCTTCCGCCTTGGCGCCGTCTGACAGAGTGGGTTTGTTGAGCAGCTTTTTCAAGGACGCGATGAGCGGTTCGCTGCGCTTTTTGAGCGCGTCTGGACTGAGTGAGTCAGAAGACGCTTTGAATCTTTTAATATTGGCAATCTGTCTCGACAATTCAGCAATGTTTTTATCAGCCTGAAGCGGTTTGAGAATTTCATTGACAGATTCTTCTCCCGGCAGCCCTTTAACGGATTTGCTGAGCATATTGAGAATTTCGTAGTACTCCGCAGGCTCTGCTTTTGCTTTTTCCAGAATTTCTGGCAAAGTCGTTGTGAGGTAGTCGTCAATTGCCGCTTTAACGGTTTCCTGAGAACCTGAAGCGTCCGGATTCTTTTCAATACTTTTTTCAATCTTAAGGTACGGTCCCTTCCAAGGTTTTCCCGGTTCAAACAAACTGTAGTATTCAATTTCTTTCCCAACAAAACTCATTCCTTCCAATGGATGCTTTACCGGCAGACTTTTCATGCGTTTTAGCATCATAGCGCCAGGAATGGATTGTTGAAGAGTAAGGTAGACTTCTTTGACTGTTCCAGAACCGAGAACCTGTCCATCAGCGTCCAAAAGCACAAAAGAACACTGATTTGCTTTGGGCATTTCCGCCTGACAAAGCAGGTTTACATATACTGGAAACATCGGACGACATTGACGAATCACGTTCATTGCGGAGGCGTTATCCGTTCCAACGTAACTGCCTGCGACCGTAAAAACGCCCGATTTGCTTAACTGCATTTGCAGTTTGTTGAGATTCTGAAAAGTTGTAGTGATTTCCTGGATTCGACGGGGTTCCGGACGGTTACCCTCGCCCAGCGTCCAGTAGTATAACAGAACGATTTTGCCATCGTAAAAAGATGGATCCAGCTTTCTGGGGTAAACGGGATCCATGTCGTAGCTAATCGTGGGTTTTTCTGCTGCAACGGCAAAGGGCAGAAGCAGCAATAACAACGCAAATGACAAAAAGAAAGCGGATTGTTTCATAATAACGTTTGGGGTTAAGGAGTTTGTAACTGTCAGGAGTGAGACGTTGACGCGAAGCGTTCCCCAACGTTCACTCTCATAACTCCAATATTAATTCATCTCACGACAAATTGCAAGTCCCGGATAGGATTTTTTAATAAAAATATGGGAAATAGTTTCTATCAGCCGCTAGCTGTTAGCTACTAGCCGTTAGCTTGGGTATTTGTAGTTCTCAGCGTTAGAATTAAAAGCTGGACGCTAAAATCACAAAGCTAG
The DNA here is from genome assembly GCA_017557195.1 of Thermoguttaceae bacterium. Lineage (GTDB taxonomy): Bacteria > Planctomycetota > Planctomycetia > Pirellulales > Thermoguttaceae > RUG11551. The sequence goes on from JAFZAL010000129.1 coordinate 3,506, forward strand.
CAGCTAAAAGCTAGTAACTAAAAGCTTAAAACAGTCAGTTTTCAAAAACCTGGAGGGCGATTTCAATCTTCCCGAACGGGGCGTTGACCTGAACGCCCTGAACGTACGGACGAATCATTTCGATGGATTCTTTTGCAATCGCAACGCCTTCCGCCAGCTGACCTTCCCGAGTTTCCTGGGCTTCCATTCTGTCCATGATGGACTTGGGAATCTCGACGCCCGGCACCTCGTTTTGGAGGAAGGACGCATTGCGGAAACTCGCCAACGGCCAAATTCCGGCAACGACCGGCAGCCCGGTCGATTTGATCTGTTCCAGCATCGACAGCAGAGCTTCGGGGTCAAAAACCGGCTGAGTGAATATGAAATTCGCTCCTGCCTCGGCTTTCATGAACAGACGTTCAACTTCGCGCTTTTTGTCTAACGCGGTCGGGTCAAGACCAACGCCAATAGCAGCGCGAGTGGGCGGCGTAATCGCCTGACCGCCCAAGTCGATGCCCTGATTGAGACGCTTCTGAATTCCGACTGCGCCGATGGAGTCCGTATCGAAAACGCCGGTGGCGTCTGGATATTCTCCCAGCTTGGGCGGGTCGCCGGTAATAAAGAGCAGGTTTGTAATATTGCACGCGGCGCACGCCAGCAAGTCCGCCTGAATCCCGATGAGGTTTTTGTCGCGGCAGCAGCAGTGCAGAATCGCTTCCATGCGGGCTTCCTTTTGAATTCGGTCTGCTGTAATCAGCGGAGAGATTTTGCTTGACGCCCGGGGACCGTCTGGAATGTTGACGCAGTCTACGCCCGCCTGATAGAGCGTTCGACATTTCTGAATTGTTCCGGACAGATCGTAACCTCTCGGCGGAACGAGTTCGACGCTGGTAACCCATTGACCTGTTGCAAGCTTATGAGCGAATCGCGATCGGTTTATCAGCGGGACTTCTTCCTGCGGCTGCGCTACTGTTGCAGACGTGAAAACGTGTTTGCTCTTTTGCGCTTTTGCCAATGGCTTGATGGCGTCAGCGGCGTTTTTAATATGCGCCGGAGCGATTCCGCAACAGCCGCCAATCGCCGCTGCTCCGAGGTTGACGTATCGCTGAGCGTAGGTTGTGTAGTATTCCGGCGTTGACATGTTGATGTAACGATTTTCAACGCTTTTGGGAATTCCCGCGTTCGGCTGAACGATAAGCGGCTTTTTGACAACGTTAATCACGCGTTCAACCGATTCCAGCATGCCGTCCGGTCCCTGACCGCAGTTCAAGCCCCAGGCGAAAGGCTGATGAGGATATTTCTTTTCGTCGTCCAAACAGGCGACGACAGACTCAACCGTTTCTCCGGAAATCGTCTCGCAGTTTTTCACTGGAGCAAACGAGATCGCGTACGGGAACGCGTTTCCCTCTTGCGCCAGCTTCTGCATTGCCAGAGCGGCGTATTCGACAGCGGAAATATGCGGCAGGGTTTCAAAAAGAATGAAATCGCAGCCCGCCTCAATCAATGGGCGAATCTGCTCCAGAATCAATTCGACTGGGTTGTCCGCGTAGCTCAACAGCGGACCGACGTCTCCAGCCACCCAGGCGGAAGCGTTTTTCTGAGCGATTACTTCACGAGCGATTTCCACGCCGGCTTTATTGATAACGGCGGTTTTATCGCGCAGCCCGAACTTTTCCAGAGCCAGCGGGTTTGCCCCGTACGTATTGGTTGTGATAACTTCTGCGCCGGCGTCGAGATACTCACCTTCAATCTGGGCGACGAGCTTTTTATCCGTCAGGTTAAGCTCCTCATAGCAGCGATTGGTAAAAATGCCGCGAGCGTACAGTTCCGTACCAGTCGCGCCGTCGAAAATAATCAGCGTATCTTTAATAACGTCAGTAATCTTTTGCTGAGCCATAAATAGGAAGGGAATAGGGAGTAGGGAATAGGGAATGGGGAGTAGGCAAGAGGCAGTAGGCAGTAGTAAAACACTTCTCGCATTTTGCCACTTGCATTTAAGAAAACGAGAAAACGCAAGCGACCAACGGGAGCGTTTTTTGGCAGACGCGCGGGTGCGAAGCCGCACGGGCAAAAGGATTAGGTTTTGCCTCCGAAAACGCTGATTTTGGAGTTACCCACTTCCAATCAGGAACCGACCTTGTCGGGCGCGGACTGGGAGCGGCGCCTCGCCGCCTCGCAACTATCAACTATTTTTCTATATTTTATTCTATATTTAAGTTTTGTCAAAGCCGTTTAATCCCGGAATAACAAAA
>JAFZAL010000130.1 GCA_017557195.1 Thermoguttaceae bacterium
CCACTATATTCTCGTCCCTTGCGGGGTGGAATATTTGACGTTGATTTCGTTTATTGGCGTTATTGCCGCTCTTGTCCAGATTTTGGAAATGTTCCTCGACCGATACGTTCCCAGCCTGTACAACGCGCTGGGAATCTTCCTGCCGTTGATTACGGTCAACTGCGCCATTCTGGCGGGAAGTTTGTTTATGGTCGAACGCAGCATGGACTTCGGACAGTCAATCCGTTACGGATTTGAATCCGGTCTGGGCTGGGCGATTTCCATCAGCCTGCTGGCAGCGATTCGCGAACGCATGCAGTACAGCGACGTCCCGAAGGGACTGCGCGGCATCGGCATCGTGTTCATCACCGCCGGCTTGATGGCAATGGGCTACATGGTATTTTCAGGCATTTGATATCGGTTACTTTCCTAACTAACAAATAATATTATGTTACACGAAATTTTATTAGGCGTCGGAATGTTCACCGGTATAGTGATTACACTGGTGTGTGTCATTCTTCTCGCCCGAAAACTTCTGGTTCCCAGCGGTTTGGTAACCCTGGAAATCAACGACGACCCGTCCAAGACGCTGGAAGTGCCCATGGGCGGGAAACTGCTTCAGACTTTGGCGGATAAAAAGATCTTCGTTCCCAGCGCTTGCGGCGGCGGAGGTTCCTGCGGTCAGTGCAAAGTCCAGGTTCTCGAAGGCGGCGGAGAAATCCTGCCGACGGAACTGGGGCACATGTCTCGCCGCGAGGTTCGCGACCATTGGCGTTTGGCGTGCCAGACCCCGGTCAAGCAGAACATGAAACTGCAAATTAACCCGGAGATTTTCTCCGTTCAGAAATGGGAATGCACGGTTAAATCCAACCGCAACGTCGCGACGTTCATTAAAGAACTGGTTCTGGAACTCCCCCAGGGAGAACACGTCGACTACCGCGCCGGCGGATACATTCAGATCGAATGCGACCCGCATACCGTTGCGTACAAGGATTTCGACATTGACAAGGAATACCATGGCGACTGGGACAAATACAATCTCTGGCAGTACGTGTCAACCTGTACGGAACACGTAACGCGCGCGTACTCGATGGCGTCGTACCCGGCGGAAAAGGGCATTGTCATGCTCAACGTCCGAATCGCGTCCCCGCCCCCGAGAATGCCCAACGTTCCCCCGGGACTTATGTCCAGCTACATTTTCAGTCTCAAGCCGGGCGACAAAGTTACCATTTCCGGCCCGTACGGCGAGTTCTTCGTCAACGAGAAATCCGATTCTGAAATGATCTACGTCGGCGGCGGCGCAGGCATGGCTCCGCTTCGTTCGCAGATTTTCGACGAACTGCTCACAAAGAACTGCCAGCGCAAGATTTCCTACTGGTACGGCGCGCGTTCGCTCAGAGAAGTCTTCTACGCGGACGAATTCGACAAACTGGCGGAAAAATTCCCGAACTTTAGCTGGCATTTGGCTCTGTCCGACCCGCTGCCGGAAGACAACTGGAAAGGCCCGACCGGGTTCATTCACCAGTGCCTGTACGATCTGTATTTGAAAGATCACCCCGCCCCGGAAGATTGCGAATACTACATGTGCGGTCCGCCCATGATGACCGGCGCCGTCGTAAAACTTCTGGACTCGCTGGGAGTTGAAAGAGAAAACATCTACTTCGACGACTTCGGCGGCTAGTAGAGAATTGCAAGAAGAATTCCTATTGAGGATTTAAACAAATTGACGCCAGAGACAATTACCGCCTCTGGCGTCATGTTCTATATTGCTGTCACGTTTTAGACGTCCTTATATCAATAGCTCATATACAGTTCGTACTCGTATTTGAGCGTCTTGGTTTCGCCCGGGTTGAGCGTCAGTTCCCAGCGGAGTTCGTTCTGACGGTTGAGCGCGTTGAGGTTCTGGTTAAGCAGGACGACTTTCGCGCCTTCGACGGGCTTTTCAATCTCCCCGGAGAACTGCCGTTTGACCAGCGCTTTAATCGGTTCCGCCCGGCGGTTGGCGATGGTCAGTTCCACCGCAACGGTAATGCGTCGGCAGCGAACGCCCATGTACCGCATCTCGTCGCTGCGCTTGATTTCCTGCTCGTCCGCCTTAACGCTGACGCTGAGCGATTTCGTAATCGGGATGCTGGTCTTTTCGCCCGGCGACGTCCAGTAGCTTGTATTCTGTCCCAGGAACTTGTGCTCTGTCATGACGGCGGCGGGACCGGTTGTCATGGGGAAGTCAAACGGATTGACAAACTGAATTGCATCCCACGGCGTGTTGGGGTTTTCCCGGTCGATCGGGCGCCCGTTTTCGTTGCGCGTGTCGGCAACCGTCCATTCGACAACGCGTTCAAACTCCGTTTCCTTCTTGCCGTTGGACAGCGCCAGAACGTCTTCCTTGTTCATCGACCGCTGACCGACGGGATGATAGTAAATGTCGGGACCGTCTCCGGACGCGGCGACCGAGCCGGACGGGAAGTCGTCGGAATCGCGGGGACGGGCGGAGTTCATAACCATCTGTGACATCATGCTGCCGCGGTCGTCGCCTTCCGGTCTGAGCATCTGGCTGAAAAACGCCGACAGGTTCGCCTTGTTGGAAATCGGGGAGATCACGTTTTCACAGCCGATTTTCGGGTATCCGCTAATGAGATAAAGCTGAGCGTTGTTGAAATCCCGCCACTGGTTGACGATTGTCGCGGTCTGCTCGATTGTCATTTTGCCGCGGTTGGACTTTTCGTCTGGAAGCAGAATTCGATAGGCGGGCGCCCAAGCGGCGCCTTTGGTCAGATATGTTATCCCAACGCTTGCCGGCTTTTCGGTTTTGACCGTGAACAGCAGCGTCGGACGCGATCTGACAACCGTTCCGATTTCGCCTTCAACGTCAATCCGGGTAATCGACGACTGCTGAATTACCGACTGTCCGAAATCCGTGTTGAGAATCAAATGCGGATTGGGAACCGCGGGATTTTCGTTATTCGCCCGGCTGTAATAGTACGACTGAGCGTAATAGCGGGGTCGGAAATCGGAGTCGGACTGCGGGGCCTTCTCGTCCGTCGTCTGTCGAACGGCGGCGACTGTCCCGTGAACCGGCGGCAGATTGGCGTTGTTGAAAAACACTCGGACTTTCTTGCCGACGAGGTCTTTTTGATAGTCCAGATCGCCTGACGCGCCAACGGTTTCCCGACTTTGCCGCTGCGTCAGGACAGCTTCAACGTCCGCATTGGACTGAATGAAAAACGCTCCGTGAATCGCGTAGGGAATGGAGTCGAGAACGTACTGACCGCTTGCTGGAACGGTAAATTCTTCTCGAATCAGCGCGACGCCGTTTTTAAACATGCTTACCGATTTCACCCGGCTTGTAACAGCCTTGGGAGCAGAACTGACAACAGGACTGGCGACAGCCGATTCTACCGCCGCCTGTGGCGACTGCTGCGTAACGTTTGGGGTTTGGGCGTAAACGGCAGGAACGGCAAGAAGCGCTCCCAATGCGACGCCTTTCCAGCTCTTAAAAATCAATGAATGTAACATGAATATTCTCTCCTGACGTGTTCTCTATTTCCCTTTCAGTTGGAACGCGACTTTGCCGTCGGCTGACAACGCGGTCTTTTTCACTCCGACAAGCAGAATCGGGGCGAAATACGCGGTCTCGGATGGCTCGCCTTCGCGGGTGTACTTTACGACCAGTCCGGAATCGCTTTGTTCAACCGACTGGACTGTGTAATCCCACGGCGTATTTCCCCATTCGATCCAGTAAAGAATTACGCAGTTTTTGAAATAATCCTCGGCAACGAACTTCTGTTTGGCAAACATGATCGCTGCGGGATGAAACATGGCGTCAAACTGCTCTCTGGTTGTACAAACGCCGAACATACAATTCTTGCCCTTTTCAGGCTTGATCTTGTTAATAACGAAATACGAGTCAAACGTCTCAAATGGAATCGTCGTGGAACCGTCCGCAAAGGCAGACGCTGCCATGCCGATCCCGACAGCAGCCGTCGCGATAAACTGTCTTCTGTTCATGAAATTGTCTCCTGTATGGGGAAATGAGTTGTTATTATATAATTATATACGAAAAACGTTTTAAAATGTTAGGAGCGCATTAATTATTTGTTCTATTGAGCGATTTTTCTTGCGAAGATCGCTAAGATGAGAAGTTGAATCGCGTCCTGAATAGGACGCCATTTCTATAACCGTCGACTTTAGTCTACGGCGAATGAACTATATGACTTCCCCCGATCGCTTCAGCCACATTTCCTCCCGCGCCCCATTTGGGGCGCGGGAGGAAATGTGTATTCTTCGATATTATATGTTTCTTATTCTCTGCCGGCGGTTGAAACCGCCGGTTATAGAGATGTCGTC